>JBBRBM010000124.1:0-18670 GCA_038205745.1 Verrucomicrobiota bacterium
GCCGCCAGCCCGCCCTGACGCGGGAGCATAGGACGCGGATTGGATTTGAACTTCAGCCAGGCGCGAGCGCTTACATTTCACGCCTCCAACGCTGCCGCAATCCCCACCTTCCGCCTAGCTGGTTTGGCCGGACGGATACGCAAGAATCGTGATGATGGCAATCACGACCATCAGTTCGATCAGCGTGAAAGCGCGGCACAGTCCAACCCGGATCGAACAAACTTTATCGAATTCTCGCAGGCCGATTCGGCTCGATAACGAGAGAGTCGCCTTGTTTCTGTTTCTCTTTACCATTCGCGATAACCTTCCAATTGAACCGCGCGTTGAGCCAGAAGTTCCATAATGTAACGATGACAATCGCGAGCAGGTTCGAGAGATACAGGTTCCAGCCGGCCACGCGATAGAACAGGTTCAACAAAAGCACGGCCCAGAGAATTCCTATCCCGCAAATCAGATTGAACGTGAGCAGCCGCTTCAGAACTACACGCCACGTTCGGGTTTCCTGCTTTTGTCGGAACGTCCACAACTCATTCCATGCGAAATTATTGAGCATGGCAATTTCCGCTGCGCAAACTTTGGCCAATGACACATTCCAACCCATCCACTTCGGATGAGACAGGACATGCAGAACGGCCATATCCACGATGACGCCGCTCCCGCCCACAAAACAGAATTTGAAGAATTGCCAAAACCGCTTGGCATCAATTTGAAGTGGTAATGGTTTCATTTGGTCTCCTTCACGATCGGTTGCCAGCGCTTGGGCATCGTCGCCAACGTTTCAATGACCAATTCCACGTGGCCGTCCACGAAACCAGCCATGCTCTTGTCCACATGCCGTTTCGTGAGCGGATCGGAGGGTTCTCCTGAAGCGCAGGCGCCGTCGTTCGGGTTGGCTTCTTCGTAAAGAAGGATCAAAGCGCTTTTGTTTTCCAGAGTGCCGGGAACCAGCTTTTCCAAATGCGCATTCATGCTGTAGCTGAATGGATATTCGCGATACCGCAAGCCTCCGCCCGCCGGGCACTGAAGAATTCGGGCGCTGAAATTCGTGGCGTACGGCGCGATGGCGCTGTTGGTGAGAAAGCGATCTCCCTGCCAGTGAATCCAATCCGCGTTCGTGGCTGCATCTCTCCGTGCGGCCCATGGAAAACTGCCGGCGTCCTGCCCGTAGGCGGCAAACGCACCGAGCAACTGCTTCACGTTATTTTCGCACGTGACGCGTTGCGGACGATCGGCTTTGCGAGCCAGAAAAATAATGGAAACGATTGCCAGCAATGCAATGCCGCCTGTGATTGCAATAAGTTCCACGCGCGTGAATGCGGAAATCTTCGGCGAATATAGATGCGTCCTCACGTTGGAATAACGCTTTCCCAAGTAGGACAGGCTTCCAGCCTGTCAACTCCTGGCAGGCAAGATGCCTGCCCTACTTTCTGGTTCACGAGAAGGGGAAACTGAATCTCCGCTGAATAAGTGATCGCGCGTCGTTGAAAACCCAGCTTCATTTCGATGCAGGCACGGTGGTCCGCGCCGTAAGCCATTTCATGTCCCGGTCATTGGGCGAGGTTGGAAATGGCACATTCGAAAGGTGCTGCCCTGGCACCAGTGGCGGCGTGGTAGTGCTTTCGATCCATTTGCGCCATTCCACGTGTCCATCCGCGAAAGAGATCACTGACCCGAGAATGACCGCGCCAAAGATGCCAATAACAGCAATCGCCATCAGCAACTCGATCGTTGTAAACCACGGCCTTCTTATCCAAGATCTATCCAATCGACCGAGCCACAACCAAATCTCTTCGCAACGAGCTTTACAGCCGAACTTCATTTGCATTTCGAAGTCAAACTACTTTGGACCGCGTCGGCGGAGCGAAATGAAAACTACTATAGGAACCAGAACTATTGCCGCAAAGATTGCAATGCCAATCACGAAGGGTAAAAAGCTCGGCGTCCCTGGCTTTCTCGGAGGCGAGGCCGAAGGCGAAGTCTGCGTCGCACGCTTTTCCATCGCAAATATTTTGGACAAATATGTGATGTTTGGCCACTCACCATTTGTCACCGAATAGGTGATTCGTTTCACACCACTTGCAAGGTCGAAGAACCGGCGATCTGTTGCCATCAAAATCCCTGCAAAACGAGGGGGGACGCTCGGTGCTTCGCGCACTTCCATTACATTCGTAGCAACAACATGGGTTGTGGTCACAACCTTGGCTTCGTAAGTTCCTGGTTGGCTAAGCGAATTTTGAACTCCATATCTCGTGAAAACCAAATCCGTCGGGATACTCAGTTCGCCAATATTCGTATTCGACACTACTGACAACTCAGCATTCGTAAAGCCGACATCAAAAGGAGTTGGCATCGGTATCGTCTGGCGTCCCTGCTGAGTAACAACGTGCCAATGCCCGTCGCCCCAATAAATTATCTTTCGCGGTAAACCATTCGTTTGAAGTACATCCCACGATGCTGGAAGCAAAAAGCCCTCTTCTTGAAGTGCGGGATCATCCAATGTCCAGACCGGTCGAAGAGAACCAGACGGCCTCGCCTTCAAATAGCAACTGCTTCCGTAAGCAAGCCACAGGTATGAGATATTTGAACTATCATCACGCGGTACATCGCGATACTCCACGACACCAGAATAATTCGTCACTTTGCTTTCTAAAGAATAATACTCCGCAACGGAGTGAATCGTATGCCCGTCAATACTCGTCTCGATCCAAGCATGCTGACTCCCATGGGGTTGCGTGCGAATGCGAGCAACACACGCATCTGTGACGACCCGAAAGTCCTTCTCGATTACGAGTGGCGCTTTTTGAAATCTATTAATGGTGTACGTGAGGCGACCTTGCACCTCGACTGTTACAGCAGAAGCTCGGATTGCAGTTAGTGTGCAGGACAGCGAAACTGTCGCATACAGAAAAAGCCGCACTTTCACGAACAGCACGCGACAAGCCTTCGTTGTTGGAAACTTCCTATCCGCGAAGGTTGTCTCTCGAAAGAGTCAATATCCATCATTCGTACGGGTTGGGATTGCAATCCGTGGTGCTGAATGATACCCAACTCGCACTCACGCTTGCATTGGTTGTGGAGACCCAGTCTGTGCAGGTCGCGATGCAAAGCGACGATCCGGGAAGGCAACTTGGCGTGGCCGTCTGATCAATCAGTGTTCTTGTTATCGTTGTTGAAACGCATTCTTGGTACGTTTCTGAATAGCTTCCCGCGCACGTCCGCGCGCAGTCGTCGCCCTCCTCAGGTGGAACATATGACCAACGATGACACGCATCGCCAGCAGTCCACAATTGGCATGCGCCCGATGTATTAGGATGACACCAAGAACCTGTGTCGCCTTTGGGTGATCCGGAATCAATTCCACCAGCATAGTCACAGCTAGATGATACAGTGTATGTACCGAAACATGGATGTGTGGCCGCACGCATCGCCGTCGAATCGATAAGCAGTGATCCGACTCCAAACGCGGCAAGTAGTAGTAATTGCCAAGAGCGACTGTTTATATTATGTGATTTCCTTTTCGTTGATGATTGCATTAGTTGTTTATGTTGCTTCCAAATCGTCGAACTAAATCCTGCCTCATCTATTAAAAGAGATGCTCAGCGGCTGAAAGAACTCCTTCCGCACGCCCTGGTTCAAATCGTTGCTGTAAGGCCATTCTGCACCCACCGCGTGCTGGATTTTGATCCGGCAGTCGGTAATGGACTGATGGCCTGTTCCAATTCGTGGCGCTTGCTCCGCACCGTCAGACCGGTTGGTGGTCCGCCTGGAATTCGCACCCGTGTGTTCCGCTCGGAATTGCGAATAGTGCTCCTTTGGCGTTTCCATTTCCGGCTGCGTTGTAATCGGCTCGGGGTGTGCCATGTGGTTTTCTTTTGTGAATTCTTCGGCGTGAGCAAAACTTATGAAAAAAAAAACGGGTCCCTTCAACACTTTTTACGAAAATTCTTCTTGAAGGGGCGCATTTCATTTTCTGAGCGACTGGAGCATGTGCATTCCACTCAATGCCAGCGGGGAGGAACTTCCCTCTCTCCTCCACTGGGAGACGGATTGAGGGTGAGGGGTGGTTGGGGCGGGCGACTTGGCAGAATCCAAACGCGTCGTCATTCCCACCCCTCACCCCGGCCCTCTCCCCGTGGAGGGGAGAGGGAGAAGCCACTCAAGCTTGTCGCGTCCTGTCACTCAAAAATTGAGATGCGCTCTTTTCAAAGCTACCTCGAACGACCGTCCAACGAAAAAGAAAAAGCTCCTAAAACGGCCGGTTTACTTGCTGTTTCCGTTTTCCTTGCGTGTGCGTGACTTCGCCTGGCCGACCACCACGTCAAAGCCCCAGCCGCTCAGGGCTTCCTCATTGCCTTTGTTCACGGCGGCGAGGAAATCGCGGATTTGGGTGATGCCAAACAGCAGGGTGCCGTTGGTGTTCTGTGTCTGGCCGGGAGCAACCCCTATCAGGGTGCTGGCTTTGCCATTGGCTTCCTGGGCTTTGCGCTCGAAGTCTTTGCCGGAAGTTCTTTGAGTATCGGCTTCGTCAGCGTTCTCGCCGAACGCGGCGAGGTCGAAGTCAGGCAAACCCTTGAGCGGGGACTTGTCCTTGAGTTCGGTGTGTTTGGCGTGAATGGATTGCGCGAGGACAACCAGGTCATCAGGGTTGCCAAGCGGAACGTTGATTCGGACTGTTTTACGGGCCATACGATTTACATCTTCAATTGTTGTTATTTTCTATCGTGGGCGGCCGGTCCACCCGGTCGTCTGACATTTTTTGCGGCAACATTGGCTTGAGACTTGAGGACTTTTTCTTTTGCGGGAAGCCAAAGTACATTTCGCTGCCGACGTTGGCGTTCAACACTGGCACTGTGGCGTGAAAGGGCAGGACTGGAATGTCAAAGTGGCAGACTTCTTTACAGGGATATTCTGGTTCCTCGCCACATTCCCTGGCTGGGCGTCGGAAAATGTGGGAAGCGTGAACGTGGCGCTCCCGCTCTCCCTTCAACGGGGAGAGAATTCTCCCAACCAAAGTTCGCGCTTTGAACCCCTGAACCGTAGCAGCCGAGGTAACGAGGCTCTGATCTTCCTCAGCCGGAGAAGTTTGAGCCTCCTTACGTCGGCTGCTACGTGGGAAAAGTTCATGGAGAGGGTTGGGGTGAGGGGCGAGAGCAGCAAACGTCGTCCGGATACCGAGACCGTTCCGCAGCCGGACAACAAAGGGTGTGGCGTGGTCCGATCATCCTGGGCGTTCTTACTCCTCACCCTCATTCCCTTTCCATAAACCCGTGGAATTTGATGTCTCGGGGCGGCACCACCCCTCAGCCCTAACCCTTCTCCCCGTTGAGGGGAGAAGGGAACCAGACTCCGACCGCATCTGCTCAGGGGATCAAGCGCAAAAGTGCTTTGGGGGAAGTCTTCTGGTTATTGATTCAATCCCTGAAAACGAATTTGCCGGACGCGGAAGAATTCCGGTCCGGCAAATTGCTTTGAACTGAATTGACTTAGCGCTTCGCGCCAGCGGGTTCGCGCGGCTGAAGTTTGTCTTCAGGCGCGCCAATCACCATCACGCCGTCAGCCGGGGTGTTGTCTTCAGGAATGCGCATGCCGTAGAAGGAGCGATAAACGAAGATCAGCGCGATCAGGAAGAAGAACACGCCGATGCCGGTCTTCACATTTTGGTTCTTCATCGTCACGGCGATTTCCACCGCGAGCAGACCGAACAACGTGGTGAACTTGATCACCGGATTCATCGCGACGGATGAGGTGTCTTTGAATGGATCGCCCACGGTGTCGCCGACAACGGTGGCCGCGTGGAGTTCGGTGCCCTTCTGGCGCATATCGACTTCGACGATCTTCTTGGCGTTGTCCCATGCGCCGCCCGCATTCGCCATGAAGATGGCCTGGAACAAACCGAAGAACGCGATGCCGATCAGGTAGCCGATGAAGAAGTAAGGATTGAAGAACGGCAGCGCGAGCGCGAAGCAGAACACGACGATGAAGATGTTCCACATGCCTTTCTGAGCATAGACGGTGCAGATACGGACGACTTCCTTCGAGTCCTTCTCGGACGCGGTGGTGGAGTCGAGCTTCATGTTCTCTTTGATGTAAACCACGGCGCGATACGCGCCGGTGACGACCGCCTGGCAGGATGCGCCGGTGAACCAGTAGATCACCGAGCCGCCCATGACGATGCCGAGGATGATCTCCGGTTGCACGATGGAAAGCTTGCCCACCACGCCGCCAAACATGTTTTCCAACAGCATGATGATGCCGAACACCATCGTGGTTGCGCCCACAACTGCGGTGCCGATGAGCACCGGCTTGGCGGTGGCCTTGAAGGTGTTGCCCGCGCCGTCGCCCTTTTCCAGTTGGTATTTGGCGTTTTCGAAATCGGGATTGAAGCCGAAGTCCTTT
The DNA here is from genome assembly GCA_038205745.1 of Verrucomicrobiota bacterium. GTDB lineage: Bacteria > Verrucomicrobiota > Verrucomicrobiia > Limisphaerales > SIBH01 > JANNGC01. The sequence continues at coordinate 6,397 of JBBRBM010000124.1, forward strand.
TTGATTTCTTCCTTGATGCCTTTCTTGGCTTCAATCTGGCTCAATTCATAGACCGACTGGGCGTTGTCCGTGACCGGGCCGTAGCTATCCACGGCGATCGTCACCGGTCCCATGCCGAGGAACCCGAAGGCGACGAGACCGAAGGCAAAGATTGGCGCCGCGAAAGCGAACTGCGCAGGCATGATCGCCATCAACGAAGCATGGGTGGAGAATTTCCACGCGCCGAACATGAGGAGCATGATGACCAATCCCATCCAGAACGCGGAGAAGTTGCCGGCCACGAAGCCGGACAGAATGTTCAATGATGCACCGCCGTGTTTGGAACAGTTGGTCACTTCCCTGACGTGCCGGGAAGTCGTGCTGACGAAGATCTTGGTAAACTCGGGGATCAACGCGCCTGCCACCGTGCCGCAACTGATGATGCTGGAAAGCACCCACCAGAGAGCGGGCAGCGCCACACCATTGAAGGTGAAATCACCCAGCAGAAATTTACTGGCGACAAACGTGACGGCGATCGACAACGCCGAAGTGATCCAGACGAGATGGGTCAGAGGTGCTTCAAAATCGAAGTCTCTCTTGTTGCCGAACATGGTCTTGCTGATGACTTCATTCACCAAGTAAGAAGCCAGTGACGTAACAATCATCAACGCCCGCATGACGAACAGCCAGATGATGAGCGTGGCACAAACCGTCGGGCTGGCCGCCAGCGCGAGGGCGAGGAACGCGATCAGCGCGACGCCCGTGACGCCGTAAGTTTCAAAACCATCCGCTGTCGGTCCAACCGAGTCACCCGCGTTGTCGCCGGTGCAATCCGCGATCACACCAGGATTCTTGGGATCATCTTCCGGGAGCTTGAAGACGATCTTCATCAGGTCCGAGCCGATGTCGGCGATCTTGGTGAAGATGCCGCCGCAGATGCGGAGCACTGAGGCACCGAGCGATTCACCGATCGCAAAGCCGATGAAGCAAGGGCCGACGAGTTCGCGCGGCAGGAACATCAGAATGCAGATCATGAAGAACAATTCGACCGCGACGAGCAGCAGGCCAATGCTCATGCCGGAGCGCAGCGGGATGCAAAGCGTGGCGAAAGGATTGCCCTTGAGCGCCGAGAAGGCGGTCCGGGAATTCGAGATGGTGTTGATCCGAATGCCGAACCACGCCACGCCGTACGACCCCAGAATACCCAGGATGGACGCCAGCAGAATCACACACACGTTGAATGCAATGTGCCCCCCGCTCATCGCTGAACCATCAGGGTTCTTGTGCTCCGTGAGAAACCCGAAATAAAAGACCATGCACACCGCGATCAGCACCCAGAGGATGGCGAGCAATTTTCCTTGGGTGAACAGGTAGGTTTTGCAGGTTTCGTAGATAGTGTGGGAAACCTTGGCCATGCTTTCGTGAACGGGCAGTGCCTTGGTCTGGAGGTATTGGACCACGCCGAACGCAGCTCCAATCGCGCAGATCACGATGCCAAGGTACATCAGCGCTGAGCCGCTGATACCTCCCAGTCCGTTGAACGCGACCTGGCTCAGGTCCGGTATTTTGATGTCGGCCTCGCTTGCGAGACCGGACGAAGTGAAAAGAGTGGCCAGTAGTAGTCCACCGTAGAAACGTGTTTTGTTGCCCATAACTATTGCAATGAAGACTCGCGATGCTCCCCCATCCTCGCCAAGTCGGATTTTGCCGCTATCGTGGCGTTTATTGGTTTGTCGCGCAACTGCGATTCCCCGGCTTCTCGAATCCACCATCATTCGTTTAATCCGCGATGGATTTGTGATTTTTCTCCTCCACGAAACGCCGTACGGCTTTTCCCTGCAGGGTGTTTCTGATTCACTCGCGGGCATGTTCAGCTTGAAGGGCAAAGTCGCGCTGGTCACCGGTGCGGGATCGGGAATCGGTCAGGCAATCGCGCAAACATTCGCGACAGCCGGTGCTCACGTGTTCATCGCCGATCGCGATGCGGCGGGCGGCGCAGCGACGGTCAAGCAGATCAATGACGGGGGCGGGAGTGGAGAGTTTCTTCAACTGGACGTCGCGGACGAAACACAGTGCGAAGCCGCGCGCGCCGGGGTTCACGCAAAGTTTGGTCGCCTCGACGTTCTCGTGAACAACGCGGGCGTCGGCCACGTGGGCACGATGCTGCAAACGACGGGCGCCGATCTCGACCGCCTCTTCTCGGTGAATGTGCGCGGGATGTTCAACGTCACGAAAGTTTTTCTGCCGGCGATGATCGAGCGGAAATGCGGCGTAATCATCAACATGGCTTCCATCGGTGGCGTCGTGGCCGTGCGCGATCGGCTCGCTTACACGACAACGAAATTCGCCGTGGTTGGACTCACGAAAGCGATCGCGCTCGACCACGCGCTGGATGGCATTCGCTGCAACTGCATCTGCCCCGGCCGAGTTGAAACGCCTTTCGTCAAAGCGCGCCTCGCGGAGTATCCCGATCCCGTTAAGGCACACCGGGAAATGGCATCGACGCAGGCGATCGGTCGCATGGCGCAGCCGGAGGAAATCGCCGCGGCGGCGCTCTATCTCGCCAGTGACGAATCGGCGTTCGTCACGGGGACGGACTTCATCATCGACGGCGGATGGAGCGCGGGGAAGTAGTTGCGATGGGATTCGTTGCTCACGCTCATTCGGACTCCGACGTTTTTTGCTTCGAGAGAATGATATCAATCGCGCGGTCCAGATGATCGCGATAAGCGTGAACGTCGAGACACCTCGAATCCGGCGTGCCGCGCACCGCGTAGAGCCAGCCCGCGGAGTAAGGTTCCTTGTCGATCAACGCGATGCGTTCGCGCAACTCGGGATTCGCGCCGAGGAAAGCGCCCTCGGCAACGCAGTAAACATCGGAGATCGCCTTGAAGCCCTCGACCCAGCCGATGATCTGGCCGACCGAGACGTTGGAATTCATTTCAGTCTCGAAGCCCTGTTCCACCATTTCTCCGAGCATGCGCGTCGCGAAGCGCGTGAGCCCAACGCGCCAGACGCCGTCCTCCTGCTGCGCGAGCCAGTAGTGCGAACGGCTGTACAAAAACGTGAGCGGCAGGTGCGTCACGAAGTGCGATCGCTTGTAAAACAACGTTTTGGCTTCGGCCATTGGTGCGAAGAGCGAACCACACGAGTTTTGGCTCGGAAAGAAACTTCAGCGCATTAGCATCCGGCGGGCTTCGGATGATTTACTTCGATCACAACGCCACGACACCGCTGCTGCCGCAGGCGCGACAGGCATGGCTCAACGCGACGGATCGTTTCAGCGGAAACCCATCGAGCCCACATCGGCTGGGAGCCCGCGCGGACGCCGCGCTCACCGAAGCGCGGGAAAAATTGGCGGCCTTCCTCGGCTGCGATGCGACCGATCTGATCTTCACCTCCGGCGCCACCGAATCGAGCAACACGGTCCTGAACGCCATCGAGCGCAATGGCGATGAGGGAGAAGTCTGGATTTCGGCGATCGAGCATCCATGCGTCGTGGCGCCCACGCAGTATCATTTCGGCAAGCGGCTCCGCCTTCTCCCCGTTGCGCACAGTGGCGTTGTCGATCTGAACTTTCTCGCGGACGAACTGAAGTACAAACGCCCAGCGCTGATTGCGATCATGGCGGCCAACAACGAAACCGGCGCGCTGCAACCCTGGCGTGAAGCACTCGCGTTGTGTCGAAAGCATGACGTTCCGTTCTTCTGTGACGCGGCGCAATGGATCGGCAAGCTTCCCGCAGTGGGACTCGGCGCGTGCGATTGGGTCAGCGGTTGTGCGCACAAGTTCGGCGGGCCGCGCGGCGTGGGTTTTCTCAAAGTGCCGCGCAAACGCTGGGCTCCCCTGCTCCACGGCGGGCCGCAAGAAGAGCAACGCCGGCCAGGCACCGAGGATATTGCCAGCATTCTTTCGATGATCGCTGCGCTGGAAATTCGGGAATCAATGCTGGCGCGTGATGCTCACGTTCCATTGGCCGCCGCTCGCGATCAGTTCGAACGTGAATTGATCAGTGCGCTTCCCGGCGCTGAGATTGTGGGCGCGGATGCGCCGCGCCTTTGGAATACGACTGCGGCGTTGATGCCGGAAGCCGATTGCCAGCAACGCTGGGTGGTGAAACTCGACAAGCTCGGCTTCGCCGTCTCGACCGGTTCCGCCTGCGCCAGCGGCAAGGAAGAACCGTCACACGTCCTTCGCGCCATGAACTTCAAGAGCGTGGAAGCCGCCCGCATGTTGCGCTTCACCTCCGGTTGGGAGACGCCGCCCGAAGACTGGAGCAAACTGCTCGCGGCATTGCGGTCGGTTGCCAAGTTTGCGCTCGCAACCCCGGCGACTTCGCGTTAAGAATTTTCCACTCACTTGACCCAATCAACCGCGCGACGGCATCTGGTGTCGTGTGCAAGTGGTTGAGAAGATCGGGTGGGGCGTTGGCCCCGGTGCGGACGTCCACATGCAAAGTTTCTGTGTGTGCATGGCGGTGTCCCCCGGGGCGTCGCTTTTCTGCTACAAACCGCCGGCGAGTTTTGCCTTGTCCAAAAAATCGCGCGCCTTCGCGTTCGTGGGCTCGATACGCAATGTCTCCCGAAACTCGCGCGCCGCGGCGCTGAACTGGCGCGTCTTCGCCAGCGCCACGCCGTAGTTCAAGTGTCCCGCAGCCGAATCGGGACGCAGCTTTACGTATTCCGCGAAGTGCCCAATTGCCTCGCGATCGTTCGCTGTGCCCAGCTCCAGTCCCAGGCTGTAGTGCGCTTCCGCAAAGCTGGGATCGAGCGTCACGGCGGCGCGATAATGCAGCAACGCTTCCTCCCGCGCGGTGTCGATGAGCGCATTACCAAGATTGAAATGCGCCACCGGATTGCGCGGGCTGATGCGCAACGCTTCGCGATAATGCTCTGCGGCCCGGACCTTGTCCCCCGTGGAAGAAAGCAGCTTGCCCAGATTCAGATGAGCGGCGGCGCTGTTGGTGTCGGCGCGCAAGGCGGCCTCGTATTGTTCGCGCGCCTGAGTGCGTTTGCCGTCGTCAGCCAGCAGTCTTCCGAGATTCACGCGCGCCGCGGCGAAGCGCGGACGAATTTGCACGGCACGCATCAGTTCGCGCTTCCCCGCCTCGGAATGGCCGCCCGCGATGAGCGAAAGCGCGAGTGCATTGTGCGCCTCAACCATATTGGGATCTCGCAACAACGCGCCGCGAAACGCCGCCATCGCCTCGACATTCAAACCAAGCTCATCCGCCGCGCTGCCGAGATAAAAGTACGCCGTCGCATCATGTGGAAGCAGCCGCACGACCGCGCGCCACTGTGCGAGCGCGTTGGTGGGATCGTGAATCTCCGTGAGCAACTTCGCGTAATCCTCGTGCAACACCCAGTCGTTCGTCGCCGTGCGGAGAACCGTTTCGTACTGCTCAGCGATCGCGCGCAACCGCTGAGGCGTAAGCGCTTTTGATAAATCGTCGATGCGGCGTTCCCAATCCGCATCGCGCATTGCGTGGCCGAACTGCCCAGTGAAGGGCGGCTGTTGAAGCCGCTTGCGAACCTCCTGAAATAATTCGCGCTGCTTCCACTCGTTCCAGCAAAGGCGTTGCGCGCATTCGTCGCGAGTCGGCACGCCGTCACGCGCGCCGCGCTGCACTTCGGGCGGAAGTTGTTTGACGAACTGGTCGAAAAACAAACGGGCGAGCGCGTAGTTGCCATCAAAGGTGAAGTGAACGTGCTCGTAAAAAAGCTCCGCGCCCAAAACTCCGTTGGAACCAAGCATCGCGAGGCGTTCAGCCGCATCGATGAGCCGCACCGGCGCATTGGAAAATGTGCGAACGATATCGTTCAACGAGTCGTCAGCGCGAAAGCGCAACGTGTCGAATTCCTTCGCTGCGTTGAACTCTCGAATCGCTTCGCTTCTCCTCCCAGCGGCGTCCGCATAACGTGCGAGGTGAAACCGCAGTTCCGCGTGCGAATCATTGTCGCCCGCCAACCTGGCGAGCGCGGCATAATTTGTCGCAGTGGTCGAAAGTCCTCCCGAACGCTCCGCGATGAGTGCGTTCGTCCAGAGTTGATTCCACTGCGATTGCTCGCGTGCGGCCAGCGCCGTGCGGTGCTGCGATGCAAACGGGGGGCAATCGCGCAAGTTCACCGCCACTGTGCTGATGATCACTTTGGCGCCGGCGCGTGTCCCAAGGCGCACCACGTCGGACAGATTGTCCCGGAAATTCGCGTAAACCTTTTTCAACCTTGGGTCGTCGTGACGCACTTGTTGTTTCAGGAACATCTCCATGCCTTCCCATTCGGCGTGGCTCGATCTCCGCGCGGTGGAGAGCAGTTGGCCGATGCGCGTGGTCTTGAACCAAAGCGTAAAACGAATCCAGCCCAGCGGCGGAACTTGCGGGCCAAATACCGTGCCGCCGCCAAATGGCCCCACCACTTCGTTGTTGCCGGCGTAGACGATCCAGAAATCGCCTTCGAGCGGCGCGCATTCCTTGGCGATCTCGCGCATCACGTGGGAGTTGATTGCGGTCATCGCCACGTTCACCACTTCAAATTTCTTCTGCGGGAACTTCGCTTCGAGCATCGCCTGCAACATTCGCGGCAGGCCGACTGCGGGATCGGGATCGCCCATGGCGGCTGATTCGCCGAGGACAAAGATGCGGCAGGTGCCGGGATCTTTGCGTGCGTTCAACACCACCGGCTCCGGCGTGCGCGCGATGAGCGGCGGAAAAAAGCGCCAGCCAAATTTCGCGTTGTCCCTCAGGACTTCACGACCACCGACGACGTCACGAATGAAGAAGCTGGTTTCGTATCCGTAACCAAAGACCCGCAGCGATAATTCCAGCGCGACGAGGAGGACAATCGGAAAGAGCAACGCGAGAATCCTGAACAGCCAGCGACGCCGGTTCGGTGGAGAAGAAACAGTGCGAACCGAAGATTTCGCCTTCACGCTCGGCCCATCACTTCATCGCCGCGCTCTGCTGCGCGGCAATGATGTTTAACGGCGGCAGCAACACCCAGCGCTGGTTCGCAAAACAGTAGTCGCCCGGGCGCGACGTGCTGCCGACGCGATCCACGACCAGCGAAAAGACAGGGACATCACGGCTGATCCAGCCGCGGTTGATCCAATCCTGCGCCTGCAAACTCGCGGGCTCGGGGCGCACGCGCCATATCTCCTTGCCCTGTTCGGAGTCCGCCACGGGTTTGTGCTCTTTCATCTGCCGGCGAATCTCGTCCATCACGCGGCCGGCCGTTTCACCGTTCTTGGGAAAAATTTTCTGTGCGTCACTCCGCGTGGCGGTCATTTCAAGAATGAGCCGTGACTTGTCGGAAACCGAGGCTTGTTGCAGCGCCGCTTCGGTGCGTTGAAAGAAATTTACCAGGCTCTGCTCGGTGGTGCTTAGCGCGCGGGAGGAACCGATGGTCGCGCCGTGTTGTTTCAGCAACGCAGCGACCCCGCGGTGTCCATCGTGGAGTGCGTATCCGAGCGGTGTCTCGCCGCGGGAATCCGCCGCGTTCACAGCGGCTTTCGCATTGAGCAACAACGTGACGATGTTCGTGAGGTTGCGGCCCGAGGCGATGTGCAGCGGTGCCACGCCGCCCGTGGCATCGACTGCGTTCGGGTTGGCGCCGGCGCGCAGCAGAAACTCGACAAGCGAATCGTTGCGAAGCCGAACCGCCTGAACGAGTGCGTTAACCCCGGCACGAGTGCGGGCATTCACATCGGCGCCACGCGCGACCAGGCGCTGTGCGATCGCAAGTTGTTGCTGATGCATCTGTGCGGCCGCCGCTCGCCGCTGCGCGGCGTTGAAGCGCACCTGCTTGTCGAGATCAGCCACCTGAAATTCCTCCTTGTCGCCCGGTTGCGTCGCCGCGAGCAACGGCGTCACGTCGAAGCTGTCGCGCGCGTTTGCGTCGGCGCGGTTCGTGAGGAGCAAATCGACCATCCGCGAATCAGAGGCACGCGCCGCCAGATGCAGCGGCGTCTGCCCCGTCTCGGTGCGTGCGTTCACCTTGGCGCGAAAGCCCACGAGCGTCTGCGCTGCGGTGATTTGCTTGTTCGCCGCAGCAACATGCAGCGGCGTCAGGCCTTTTTCGTCCGTGGCTTCGATCAAGTCGGGAAAGGATTTGAGCAGGAATGTGATTTGCTCCGCGTCGCCCACGCGCGCGGCTTCGTGGATCGGATAAATCACCTGCAACATCTGGCGCTCGGTCGCTGTGTTGTTGGTCGCGGCAGCAACCGCATTCGTGCTCGCAACGTTCGACTGCGCCGGCGCCGCATTCGTAAGACGCGGCGGAGTTGCCGACGCACGGTTCGAAGCGATCGAGGCGGGAGTCATCGAGCCTTCGGGCAGCGGGCGCGTTTCCACCGGTAACTTCGTGGGCACGATGGCGCCCGGCGACGGAAAAACTTTGGTTGTCGGGGTCGCTGTTATCTTGTCCACCGCTCCCCGTTGCCGAAGGAATTCGGCAACGTCGGCACGCCGATGGCCTGCTGCCAACCGCAACGGCGTGGCTCCGTTGATGTCAGCGGTGTTTAAGTTGGCGCCTTTCTCGACGAGGAATTTCACAATGACGAGATGCCCCGCACGAGCCGCTTCGTGAAGAGCAGTCGTGCCACGGTCGCGCGCATTCACCGCATTCGGCGAGGCGCTCACCAGCGATCGGACGCGTTCGAGTTCGCCGTCGCGCGCCGCGTCTTGGATTTCCCCTGCGCGCAACGCCACCCCAAAACACAACGCGAACAGAATGGTGAAGAGCGACTTCATGCGATGAAGCATTTCATCACGGTGCGGTGAATGGGGTCAACGACAACCACTACAAACGCGCGACGACCTGACGCGCAACGAACGCGAGGATTTCACGCTCGTTCGCATGACTGGTCGTGAACGTGACCAGCACGAACTTGCGTCCATCGGCGAGTTCCACGTAAGCGGCATCATGGCGAGTCGTGCTGGTCCAGCCCGCCTTCGACCACAGCTTCGCATCCGACGGCAGGCCGATGCCGGTGAAGCCATGCGTCTGGCTATCGGTGTCCGAAACCTTTTCAGCACGATCGCGTGAGAGCAGTTTCATCATCTCCTCGCTGCGTTGAACAGAGATGCACTGACGCAGCGCAATCTCGGTGAGCAACCGCGCGGTGGCATCCGTGGTCAGCGTGTTGCGATTGGCGTAATCCTGTCCCACCCAGATGCGATCGCGGCCGTATGGCCCTTCGCACCACGGCTTCTGATTGGCGTTGATCTTTGTGTAGCCGAGCGATGCGAAGTAACGATTCACGGCATTGCGCTTGTCGCCCCAGATTTTCATCGCGGCTTCCGGCAGTTCCGGCCCGCTCGTGGTGGCGGTCAAAGCATCGAGCACGTAGTGCGTGGCGTCGTTTGACGATTCCACAATCATGTCGCGCATGGCGCGGCGCAGTTCAGCGGTGTCCCTCAGCTTGCCGTCCTCCATCCAGCGATGCGCGGCGGCGAGATAGAACAGCTTGACGACGCTCGCCGGATAAATCGGGGCATCGCCGCGAAAGCTGGCCATGCGCGGCTGCTGCGGATCGCGCAAATTTACGAGCGTGATGGCAAGTTGGTTTGAAGCGAGTTTCTTCGCCGCAAATTCTTTCAGCGCGCCAGCGGCGACGTCATCGACGACCTGTTGCAGTGCCGGATCTGGCTTCGCGAATGCGTTCATTTCAGCCGCGTTCGTGTTCATCGCCACGACGAAGAGCGCGATCAATGCGATGGAAGTTTTCATTCGGTCCTTTCGAGCATCCGCATGATGGAGTCGCCGTGTTTCAACTGTTTGCGTTCGCGCCAGTGCGCCGGGGACGACAGCGTGTCCCTCTTTGAATGGCCCAGAACGAACAGCCCGCCCGAAGCGAGGACGTGCGGCAATTGTTCATCGTCCAACAGACGCTGCGCGAAGGACTCCGACCGTTTACCGACGTTCTTCTCGCCGTAGGGCGGATCGGCAAGGATGAGGTCGAACAACTCGCCCGCGCTCGCGAGTTGCGGCAATGCCGTGAATACATCCTGCACGCGAACACGAAAAGTCTGCGCGGGCAATTTCATCATCGCGAAGTTCTGTTCGATGAAGCGCGCGTGCTTCGGAGAAAGCTCGATGCAGAGCGCCTCGCGCGCGCCGCGGCTGAGGCACTCTAGACTTAACGCGCCCGTGCCACCGAATAGCTCCAGCACACGCGCACCTTCCACGCGCGCGGCGATGCTGTTGAAGAGGGCCTGACGAACCAAGTCAGGCGTCGGCCGAACGTCGAGTCCCTTCGGCGCTTTGAGAATCGTTCCGCCCGCGATGCCACCAATGATCCGCATCAGAGAGTTCTCACGCAAAGACGCGAGAGCGCAAAGAGTTTTCTGAAGCGCATGTCTCCGGGCCGGGGTGACCTCAATCACTTCACCGGCAACACCAACCGCCGATACTCGTCCCGAAATCGCGCGCTGTTGGAGGGCCAATTCTCCGCGGCTCGGCACAACTTCGCGTTCACCGGATTATTCTCGATGTAACGAATCGATTTCCGCTCCTGCTCTTCATAGCGCATGAACGTGTCCCAATATTCGCGCTGCCAGAATGATTGGAGCGCCGATCTCCCGATCGGCTCGTTCGCAGGGCCAACACTCTCAGGCCGATCGGGAGATCGGCGCTCCTTTCGCAACAACTCTAAAGCCTGCGCACCGACACGCTTCTTCCACGCCGCCACCATTTTCCACAAAGGCGTCTGCCATACATGCACCATTACATGAACGTGATTCGGCATCACACACCACGCCAGCAATTCGTAGCGCTCGTTGTGGAAGAACAGCAGCGCGTCCTCCGCGACCCTGGCGATGGGTGCTTCACGCAGCCAACACTCGCCAACTCCGCGGTCGAGATATTCCTCCAGCTTCGTACGCTTCTCGCGGATGTCCTCGATGGTGAGCAAATGCTCCCACTCACCCAGGCGTGAAACGGGCATGGAATCAACCAGACGAAAGGTGACGAACTGGACGAGGCCGGGGAAATCACAGTGCGGCAGATAACCGCGCTCGTGCCAGCCGAGGAAACCGAGGGCGCGCTCCTCGTCCGTGAGAGGACGCGACCAGCGGTTCTTGTCGGCCACCAGTTCGCGCAGGTGTTCGTGTTTGGCCTTCGGATGCATGATGTCAGGAGCGCCGATCTCCCGATCGGCACGTTCGACACAATCACGACTTGCCGATCGGGAGATCGGCGCTCCCAGCGTTAATCCTTCGCCACCAATTGCCGCAACACATACGGCAAAATGCCGCCGTGCTGGTAGTAGTCGATCTCGATGGGCGTATCGATGCGGCAGCGGACGCTCACGTTCTCCACGCTGCCATCCTTGCGCGTGATCTTGAGCGTGAGGTCTTGCTGGGGCTTGATGTTCGCGTCGAGGCCAATGACGTCGTAGGTCTCGGTGCCGTCGAGCTTCAACGTCTGCGCGGTGGTGCCTTCCTTGAATTGCAGCGGGAGCACGCCCATGCCGACCAGGTTCGAGCGATGGATGCGCTCGAAGCTCTGCGCGACGACGACTTTCACGCCAAGGAGGTTCGTTCCTTTCGCGGCCCAATCGCGGCTGGAGCCGGTGCCGTATTCCTGTCCGGCCAGGATGATGAGCGGCGTGCCCATTGCCTGATAGGCGATGGACGCGTCGTAGATGGACATTTTCGTTCCGGGGACCGCGCCCGCCCCGGGTGCCGTCGAAGGCGCCCCGCCTTCGACTCCGGCCGCGACCGAGCCGACCGCGAGGGCGCGGTCGGCAACAGGCGAGGCGCCTGTGCTCCCCCAGTAGATGGTGTTGCCGCCTTCTTCGCCGCCGAGCATCAGGTTTTTGATGCGCACATTGGCGAAGGTGCCGCGCGTCATGATGCGGTCATTGCCACGACGCGAGCCGTAGCTGTTGAAGTCCACGAACTCGACGCCGTTGTCGCCGAGGAATTTTCCGGCGGGCGAACTCTTCTTGATCGCGCCGGCGGGCGAGATGTGGTCGGTGGTCACACTGTCGCCGAAGATGCCGAGGGCGCGTGCCCCGGTGATGGGCCTAATGCTGCCCGGCTCCATGCTGAAATCCGTGAAGAACGGCGGCTCCTGGATGTAGGTGCTCTGGCGGTCCCATTCATAGACGTTGCCGACGGTGGACGGGATCTCGTTCCACTTCGGATTCTGTGACGCGAAGTTCTTGTAGAGCTTCTGGAAAATCTCCGGCTTGAGCGACGCCTGCATGGCGTCGCGCACTTCCTGGAGCGTGGGCCAGAGGTCGGCGAGATAAACGGGCTGGCCGTCCTTGCCCTTGCCGAGCGGTTCGCAGCTCA
>JBBRBM010000125.1:0-18440 GCA_038205745.1 Verrucomicrobiota bacterium
TGCAACCCTTTCAGGGTTGAGGCCACATTCGGGTGCGACCCAGGGTAGCCTCGCGGACTCGGCAACCCTGGGCTGAGGGCTCCAATCCTTTCAGGATTGAGCAATGACTCGCCGAATTGTGGGTAATGACAAGGGTTTCAACCCACGGTTTGGGATGGCGGAAATGAATCCGTCGCGTAGCGACGGTTGATGTCATGGGGTCGCGATTTCATCAGGCGTCGCTACGCGACGCAGTTCCCTGTCGCACGTTGGTCTGTGGGTTGAAACCCACGGCTACCATCGGGGCATCGCTACGCGATGCATGAGCGAACGCAGGGAACGCGGCGGCGAATTCATCTTCACGGCTTCATCCCGAAGAACAACATCACCAGATCAATCACGAACAGCAGCACGATCGTGACTTCGAGGATGACCATGACGCGGTTGTTCTGGTCCGCTTTGCAGAGCTGGTAAAGGCCGTCCAGCGTCTTCAGCTTTTCGTCGATGCTGTGATGCCAGTCACCGATATAGAAGCGCGCGGCGGCACAACGCAGAGGGGCCGGTAACCATTGTGCGCATTGACAATGCGTCTGCCCCGCGCCGACATTCGCGACGATGAATCCGGAAGTGAAACCACTGGCCGACGCGATCTACCGCGAGCGGGTTCAGCGTGCGCGCCAGATGGCGCCGGAAGAACGAATCGCCGCCGGACCAGAGCTGTTCGACTATGCGTGCTCGATCACGCTCGCAGCGCTGCGCGAGCAATTGCCGGGCGCAACAGAAGCTGAGTTGCTCGCCGCTTTGCGCCAACGCCTGGACCGCGCAAGCAAACTCGACGACGCCAAGTGATCGCCGCGCAAAAGATCGTCAAGCAACTCATCGCTGGACTCAACGCGGCGCGCATCGATCACATGCTGGTGGGTTCATTCGCGCGGAACTTCTACGCGGAACCGCGTTCGACGAACGATGCAGACGTAGTGTTGTCCATCCCGGGCGGTTCACTGCGCGCTCTGTTGGATATTCTGGGGCCGGAGTTTCAGCTCGAAGAGCAGATGACATTTGAAACCAACACTGGAACCATGCGCAGCAAGCTGGCTCACGTTTCCTCTGGTTTCACGATTGAGATGTTCTTCCTCAGCGATGACACGTTCGATCAGAAACGCTTCAATCGGCGCCGCTCCATTCAATATGAAGGCATTCCGACATTCATCCTCACCGCCGAGGACGTGATCATCACCAAGCTCCGCTGGGCGCGCCGCAAAGATCACGATGACGTGCGCGATGTAATTGCGGTGCAGGGGGACGCGGCGCTCGATTGGAACTACATTCACCAGTGGGCTGCCATTCACGACACGCGTGCGCAGCTTGATGAAATCCGCGCCACCATTCCGCCGCTGGACTGACCCTCACGGCTTCATGCCGAAAAACAACATCACCAGATCAATCACGAACAGCAGCACGATGGTGACTTCGAGGATGACCATGACGCGGTTGTTCTGGTCCGCTTTGCAGAGCTGATAAAGGTCGTCGAGCGTCTTCAGCTTTTCGTCGATGCTGTGGTGCCAGTCGCCGAGATGAAACCGCGCGGCGATCGCTTCGTAGATGCGCGCCACATGCCAGTCGCCGAAAAACTTCGTGATGTTTTGCAGTTCATCGCTGAAGCGCGCGAGGTCGATGCGCAACTCGCGCACTTCGCGCAATACTTCCGTCTGGCTGCGAATGCGCCGCTGGCTCAAATCCCGATACGAGCGTTCGAGCGCGTCGTCGAGCAGGCGGTCGTACGCTTCGAGCTCGGCGAGTTGGAGGTTCGCGAGCTCCATCACATAAAGCGTTTCGTCGAAGCTGTTCGCCTTGTCGATCACGAGCGCGGCGTCCCAATCGACGACGACCAGGTCGTGCTCGTAGTAACTCAGCACGCGCCCCGTTGATTCCTCGGATTCCTGCACTGACAAACGTTCGATCTCCGGTTCTTGCGTGAGCAATGCCGCGACCTTACGGCGATGCGCGTGGAGCCAGGCTTCGGTGGATTGCGGCACACCATCGCGATCGAGCACCGGGGCTTCGAGGCAGAACACGGTGTACGCTTCTTCTTCCGGCACGTCCTTCACGGGCCGGATGTAGTACGGGCGCAACTCCTCGCGAACCTGTTGCGCGAGCCGGCGCACTTCTTCGTTGAGCGAGCCGTTGCTGAATTGGAGGTCGTGATAAACGATCAAGTCCTCGACGTGTTGAACCGCGAACGGAACGCGCACCGTGATGCTGATCGCGCCGACGGGCAACAGTTTCACCGCAAACTCCACGCGCACTGGGCCGTGCGGACCAAGCCGCTCCTGCGCGGGCAATCGCACCATCTGCGGACGATAGAAAAACAGGTGACGCGGGTTGCGCTTGCTGGAGTCGAGGACGTATTGCGCCGCGGGCTGGCCAAGCAATTCGCGCACGGGATGGCGCGTCATTTCATACGCCACATCGAACGCATACATGTAAACGACCTCGCCCACGTAGCGGCCACGGCGCGCGGCGACGGCACTTTTCTGGAGGGTTTCAACTGAGGTGCCCATGCGGCAGTATAGCTTTGAAAGCACGCTCTTGGAAGGCGCCGGGCAAAGCTTTCTTGGCCAAGAGCAACTCTGAGTTGGTATTTCAGCACTTACCTCACGGACTTTTACACCGCCTTAACAAATGTCCGCCATCTGTGAACAGAAGCTTTACGTCATGCGTGTCTCTATGGGTGTAGCGATGCAACATCATCGCTGCAGAAAGAGAGAAACACATGAAGAAGACAGCAGCATTTCTGATGGCCCTGGGACTGGCGTTGCCCACGATCACCCTGGCACAAGACTCCGGTGACGCGCGTCCGCCGCGACGCGATGGACCGCCACGACATGAACTCAATCGTGACGGAGGCACACCGCGTGAAGGCGAACGCCGCGACGCTCCTTCACCGCGGCGAGATGGCATCGCGGGTGATCAACGTGGACCCGGGCAAGATGGTCCTGGCGAAGGCCGCCGTCCTTCCGTCGTCCCGCCGCTCTTCGCAGCGCTGGATGCCAATCACGACGGCGTAATCGACAAAAAAGAAATCAAGCACGCGGCCAAGGCGCTGCATAAACTCGACAAAAATGACGACGGCAAACTGACACCCGACGAGTTGCGTCCAGCGCGATCCGAGGCTCGCCACGCCGATGCGCGACCGGGCAGGCCGAGTCGAGATCAAGAGTTTGCGCGACCTCGCGGGGATGGTCCGCCGGTGGACGGACCTCGCCGGGAACGCGGACCTCGCCCGCCCCAGGACCGATAGCCAATGCGAACATGACTCGAGAGAGCGTGGGCTCCAAAAGCTCGCGCTCTCTTCGTCCGAAGCATCCGACTGAATCTTCCGTGAACTTCCTCTTTCTTCATCCTGTCCGTCTGCTATGAATCGGGGGATGAGTGCCGAGCTTGCCACCATGGGATTCAAGATTTGGGGCGTTGATAATATCGTCTATGGACCAGTGGAGTTGCCGACGCTCGTCGAGTGGGTCAAAGACAGACGCGTGACCGCGGACACCTGGGTGCATACCGACACTGACGACACCTGGCGCAAAGCCGCCCACATGGACGAGCTGCAAATGTTTTTTGGCAAGCGTCCCACGCTCACCGATCAACCGCTCGAGCAGGCCGGGATCACGCCCGCCATTTTGCGCCGCGTCAAAGCATTCAGCTCCTTCTCGGATGAGCAGCTCGCGCGCTTCCTCGACTTCATGGAGATCCAACAGGTCGCGCCGTTCACGCATGTTGTCCGTCAGCACGATGCAGGCGATGCGATGTATCTCGTGCTCGAAGGCGAGCTGCGTGTGCGCATGTTGATCGAGGGCAAGGAGAGCACGCTGCAAACGCTCGAGCCCGGCGATTGCTTCGGCGAGATCGCATTGTTCGACGACGGCCCGCGTTCCGCCGATGTGTTGTCGAATCTCGACAGCACGTTGCTGAAAATCTCCCAACCCGCCTTCCGCAAGCTGCTCGAACAAGCGCCGGACATCGCCGCTCCGTTCCTGATGTCGATCAGCAAAACGCTCACCGCGCGCATCCGCGCCGACAACAAGCGTTATCGCGACTCCATCAGCCTCGCGCGTGCGACGGCCTGATCATTTTCCGCTGCGCAGCGAATACATTTCCGCACCGACTTCGCGTGCGGCGGCGATTGTCTCGGCGTAGGGCGTGTCGGCGCCATCGACGAAGCCAATCTGATAATTTTCCTCGTCGTAAGCGCGCCCCGTGAGCGGCTCATCCTGATATTCGAACCAATGGCAGCCGACGAACTGCGGATGCCGTAACGCGCCTTCCACGTAACTTCTGTAAGTCGCCGCGCGCGCCGCCTGATCGGCCACCGGCACAAGGCCCGTGTGAAACATCCCGCGATCCAGCGCTCCGAAATGAAATTCACCGATGATCAACGGCACGTCGGCGCCACCATTGAATTGAAAGTCGGCCACGCTGCGGTGATACAAGTTGTAGCTCACCACATCGCAATATTTCGCCGCAGCCGCAGCAGCGCGGGCGTTCACCCAGGCGAAGCGGCAGCCGAGGTAAAGCTGTTGCGGCGCGCCTTCCTTGATCGCATCGCGGACGGTGCGGAAGTATTGCTCCGCCGTCTTCGTGTAGAACGTGGCGAGATCGTCGTGCGCCTTGGTTTTGTCCGGCGCGTTCGTGCTTTGAAGAAGCGCGTCCCACGAGGCGTGTTGTGTTCCCCACGCGCTGTTGAGCTTCGCGATGTCGCTGTAAGTGGCCCGCAGATCTTCGACGAATACTTTCTTCGCCGGTTGATCGGAAGGCGAACGCAGCGCGCCGACCGCGAGAGACAAATCATCTCCCCACGACATTTCATTGTCGGAAAAATATCCAAGGCACCACGCGTCGCCGCCGCTCTTGCCGCGCTTGTTCGCCATCTGTTCGCGAAGACTTTTCGCGAATGCCGGATCAAACGGATCAGGAAATTTTCCCCAATACCCATCGCTGCCGGCGATCATCCTGCCGCGCGAGCCCACGGAGTCCGTGTACGGCGTGCGGCGCATGAGCCGGACTTTTTCGTCAGACCAATTGGCGATCGTGTTGAGGCCCCAGCTTCGCAGGCGCTGGTGAATCACGTCTGAGTATTTCGTCTCCCAATCCACGCCGTACTTGCGCGCGAGATTCGCGGAGTTGAACGAGAAGGTTTTCGGCGACTGGCCCGCGTAGTGACCCTTGAGCGCGTAGCCCTTGCTGATGAACTGCTTGAATTCATCGCCAGGAAAGTCGGCAAACCAGGTCTCACGCTCGTCGATCGGCGTGTAATGCCGCGCTCGAACGCAGTCAATTCCCGCCGAGAAAAACAACCGCCCGTCCGGATCCACAAGCCACCATTTGCCGTCACGCTTCTCGGTGCGGAAGAAGCCCGTGGCTTTCAATTGCGGTCCGTTTGCCCAGCCGCCGTATTTGTCCCACGCCGGCGGCGCGGGTTTCGCGGCGAGTTCCTTCGCTTCACTCTCGCGACGCTGCGCCAGATCGGCTAGCGAGTGAACTTTGCCCGGCCAGTCCTTGTGCTTGTATTGACCGAAAGTGTCGATGAACGGAAAGAACGGCGTCGCATCGCTGACGCTCGCGGTGGGTGCCGAGTAACGACCGCTCGCGCGCACATTTGAAATCTCGAACTCGTGATCGACTTTGGGATTGGCGACGAAGACGAGCAGTTGCGCAACCTTCGCCGGATCCACCGTGCCCGGCCCACCGATCGCCACTGGGTAACCGCGCATGCCGAAAAGCTTTCCCTCGAGCTTGCTGCTGCTCGCGCGCTTCAAGTTCACGAGGAGCACTTGTGTCTGTCCCGGCTCGACCTTCACTGAGTCGCTGACGCAATGGTCTTTTCCATCCGCGCCGCTGTTGTCCACACGGCACGTGACCGTGACCCGCTCACGTCCCACGTTCTTAACGTCGAGCTCGACGAATCCGAATGGCGACAGATCCCATGTGCCGGGCGCGTCAAGCGTGATGCCCGGCCATTGCTGCTTGTGACCGGTGGTCACGCGCAATGCGTCCCCGCGCAGTGTGGCTGTAGCGTCGGTGCGTTGGATTTTCGCGGCATCGAAACCGGGGCCGAACCGAATCAACGCCCGAGTGGCCGACTCCGCCGCGTGCAGCAGTGAAGCGGCGACGATGGATGCGACGACGATGGCAACGCGCTTCGAGTTCATGGTGTGAGAATGGATGGACGACAGCCCATGGCTGTTGATTTCAGTCAATCGAGGTGGAACTCGTCGCGTCAGCGGCGTCGGGTTTGTGTCCCACGCGCGCCCGCTGAACGCGGGCGAATGGTCGCGGCGCGACCATTTCCACCTGAGCGACGGCTTATTCGTCGCTCGCTTGACACTTCTCGCGCCGCACCAGAATGCTGCGCGCGTGAAGAATGCTGCGCGGCCCACGTTTCTTTCGATCACGATCACCTTCGTGGCAGCGCTGGTTTTTTATCTGATCGCCTATTCCTGGCTCACGCGGAAACAAACGGCCAGCGGTCCCTGGCAGGTGCTCTTCACGAATGACGCGGCAGGCGTGCCCGAGCTTGTCATTCAGCAGACGAATCGCGGCATTTCAAATCTTCACGTGCGTTTTGTGGACGAGCAATTGTCGCCCACCCAACGAACGGGCTTCGTGGAATTTCGAAAGCCGCAGACACCGACACCGTTCGGGCAGCTCATTTACGACGATCTGATGTTCCTGCCGGGCACGGTGACGCTGGATTGCTTTGGCCATGAAGTGGAGTTGCTGCCGCGCACGCTCGTGTTGAATCGAAAGCCCATCGCGTGGGCGAGCACCACCACGAACGAATTGAAGCCCGCCATGAAGCTGTCGCCCGAACAGCGAAAGAAAATCAAAGGCGGCTATCGCAAGTAGCGCTCCTCACGCGTCGCCAATCACGCGTCGCCAATCACGGCGCGCTGAAGACAGCGCGCCCTGTCATTAAGCTTTCTCGAGCACGAAATATTTTTGGGCGACCCAGGCCGCGCCGGTGCGCACCACGGCCCGCACTTTGAAGCCGGCCGCCAGCACTTCTTCCGTGAACTCTTCGAAGGTCGGTTGCTGATCGTACTTGGGCTTGCGCCCCTTCAACGCCTTCAAAAATCGCCGCACGACTCCGAACGAGCGATAGTCGAAAAATGAAATCACGAGGTAGTGATTCGTAACCCGATGGAACTCTTGCAAAAACGCCGCGCGCTCCTTCGGCGAAAGGATGTGATGCAGCAATCGATTGCAAAAAACTCCGTCCACAGTTCCGTCGCCAAGTGGCAGCTTCGCCGCATCCGCTTGCATGAAACTCACCGGCACGCCGTTCTTCGCCGCGCGCACGTGGCCGTACTCGAGGATTTCAAACGCCGAATCCGCGCCGATCACTTTGCGCCCGCCGGCACTGAGCGTTTTCGCAAATCGACCCGCGCCGGACGGGATGTCGAGCACGCTGCGACAATCGTTAAGGCCGGAGAAGATTTTTGCGACCGCGCGTTGTTCGCGCTCGTTGATCGCCTTGCGCGAGCCGGTCTCGAAACGGTCGGCGTAGAGCTGCGCGCGTTTCGCGTGCTGCATGCGCCCGCGATATTTTTCGGCTTTGGCCATGAGCCGCGGAGATTACGGGCGAGGGCATACACGCTCAACGATTAACCGGTTTCCTGGCTCATCAAACTTCCGAGCATTGGAATGCAATGAGCGCGTGTGCCAGCTCCCATAACCTCGTAGCAGCCGACGTGAGGAGGCTCATTCTGTTCTCGGGAGACGAAGTCAGAGCCTCCTTACGTCGGCTGCTACGGTTCATGGGATCGATCCGCGAACTCTCCACATCCAATTCATGGCCGCCCGCGCTCCTTCCTGCTTTGCAACATCGCCGGCTTCTGCCGAGACTGCGTCGTGCGGACGATCTACCTCGACTACAACGCCACCACACCGCTCGACCCGGCGGTGCGCGATGCGATGCTGCCGTATCTCGGCGAGGTGTGGGGCAATCCTTCGAGTGTTCATCACATCGGACGCCGCGCGCGGGCGATCCTCGACGACGCGCACGATCGCGTGGCGCGCGTGTTCGCATGCAAACCGAGCGAGATTGTTTTCACCAGCGGCGGAACAGAGGCGAATAACCTCGCGATCTTCGGCTCCGCGCGGCTGTTGCGGGACAAAGGGCGGCACATCATCACGTCGTCGATTGAACATCATGCCGTGCTACACGCAGTGCGGTATTTGGAAACGAAGGAAGGGTTCGAGGTCACTTATCTTCCGGTGGATTCAGAGGGGCGCGTCTCAGTGGAATCAGTTCGCGCGGCGCTGCGACCGGACACCATTCTCGTCACGATCATGGCGGCGAACAACGAGATCGGCACGTTGCAGCCCGTCGCGGAAATAGGCGCACTCTGCCGCGAGCGACGAGTGATTTTTCACACAGACGCCGTGCAATGGTTTGGCAAAGAGCCGTTCACGAACATCGAGCAGTTCAACGCCGATCTGGTTTCCATCTGCGCACATAAATTCCACGGTCCGAAAGGCGCGGGGGCTCTCTACATCCGCTCACCGCTGCACCCGGACCCAATTCTTTTCGGCGGCGGACATGAGAACGAACGCCGCGCTGGCACGGAAAATCTCGCCGCCGTCATCGGGTTCGCAGAAGCAATCGAAAAATTTGTTCGCGTCCCTGTGTTCGATGCAGCGAAGCTCGCGCCCCTGAGCGCGCAATTGCTGGCGAGCATCGATGCACTCCGCGATCGTGGAGTTCATTTTCGCGGCGCGCGCCATGGGCGGCTGTCGAACACGGTTTCGCTGACAGTCGTGGGCGTGGACAGCATGACGCTGCTCGCGGGGCTCGACTTGGAAGGCATTTGCGCGTCGAGCGGCTCGGCCTGCTCCGCGGGTTCACTGGAACCATCGCACGTGATGTTGGCTTTGGGTCTTGGAAGTATTGAGTCAAATGCACTTGTCCGTTTTTCGCTCGGGCGCGAAACGACACAGGGAGACATTGATGCAGTCGTCAGGGCTTTTCCCGAGATTGTGGCCCGGGGACAAGGCGTCCAATAAGACCGGGAGTCAGTGTGAGCAACATGAGAACAGTGTGAACAAACTCAGGTTGCTGGTGAGGTTCAGTGTCGTTCACAAAGTTCTTCACGTCGGAGTGACGCGAGGAAGACAGCGACAGCATTGAGCGCGATGCGCTTATTGGACTTATGCACAGACCTTAATACTAAGTTGATTTCAGATAAGAAAATTCATTTATTAGCGCCGCCATGAACCTGACCATCGCGAAAGACCAAATCCTCGCCGGCCTGCAAGCAGTGCAGAACGTCGTCAGCACTCGCACGACTCTCCCCATTCTTTCGAACGTGCTCCTTCGCGCTCAGGATGGCCGCCTTGAGTTTACCGCGACTGATCTCGACGTCACCATCTCCTGCTCCGTCGAAGCCACTGTGAAGACGCCAGGGGCCACCACGCTCCCGGTGAAGAAGCTCGTGGGGATCGTGCGCGAACTGTCGCTCAGCGAGATCGACCTCGAGACCGACGACAAAAATACGACAAGCCTGCGCAGCGGATCGTCGTTCTTCAAAATTCGCGGACTTGCTGCGGAAGAATTTCCGCCGATGCCGAAGTTCAAGGACGACAAACGCATCACACTGCCGCAGGACAAAGTGCGCAGCATGTTGAAGAAAACGTCGTTCGCCATCTCGACCGACGAATCGCGCTACGTGCTGAACGGCATTTTCATCAGCCTCAAAGATCACAAGATGACGATGGTCGCCACCGATGGCCGCCGTCTCGCGCTCGTCGATGAAGAAGTCGATGTGCCGGAGAAGGGCCAGGGCGAGTTCATCGTTCCGAGCAAAGCGGTGAACGAACTAAATCGCCTCCTGAGCGACAAGGGCACGGTGGACGTGAATTTCTCCGAGAACCAAGCCGCGCTGACACTCAAGGACGAAAAGGGCGGCTCCGTGCTCATCGTCACCAAGCTCATCGAAGGCAACTACCCGAACTACCGCCAGGTGATTCCTGCTGAGACGAAGGAACGCATCGGTCTGCCGCGCGAAGAATTTCTCCACGCCTTGCGCCGCGCCGAGATCATGACCAGCGACAAGCAGAACTCGGTCAAGCTGGCCTTCACGAAAAACAATCTCGCGATCACCTCGAACTCGCCCGACGTCGGCGAAGCGCGCGAAACGATGGCGATCAATTACAAAGGCAAAGACCTCGCGATCGCCTTCAATCCTTCCTACGTCATCGACCCGCTCAACGCACTCACCGAGGACGAAGTGTTCATCGAACTCATCGACGAACTGAGCCCCGGCGTGCTGAAGATCAACGGGCCGTTCCTCTACGTCGTGATGCCGATGAGGCTGAGTTGAGGAAGAGGAGGTCACAGTGCGATCGGCCAGGACAAAAGCCGCTGCCATCATAGTCGCCGTTTTACTTACGCCCGCATTGCATGCCGGTGTGGTTGCTCCGTATCAGGATTGCGATGTCGTTGGCTCGAACGACCTGATTCAGTTCAATGCTCTTCCACAAAAACGTATTTTCGATTCTGTTCTGGTTAAATTTTCGATCGAGCCGAGCGAGGGTACCCCTCACCAGTTTATCTTATGCGGCCGAGTGGTTTCCAACAACACGGGAACAGCGGATCAGGGTGTTGCGGTTTCACTTTACGGAGATGGGAAAGCGCCATTAGCCGCGATCACGGATATTGACGGCGGATTTCGTTTTCGGATCCGGATCAATGATACGTCGGCAACGAATTTTCAACACGCTGCCGTGTTTACGACGAACCTTCCGCCGCTTTGGAAATCGTTCGGAAGTTTACCGCCTCAGCTCTCTTTCCGATCGCTCTCGAACATGAGTCTCTGCCTTGGCGGCCAGTTCAATACGAAGCGCGCACTCATTTCGGGACCGGTGTCACGGTATCGTTTGGAGGATCTGACGACGTCAACGAACCAGCAGATTCTCCGTTGAGCTTTTGTGATTTTCGTGAATTCGTTTCGCCCTTGCTCGCAAAGGCTTTGCACAAAAGGCCCCGTGGAACGCGGGCTTCAGCCCGCTTCATCTTTCGTCCTGCGAGAACCGCCCCAGTTCATTGGCGCTGGCACTCGTAGAAAGCTGAAGCGGCGTGAACGCCGCGCTGCGCCATTCATTTTTCCCGCTGTGGCATTGTCACAAGTCTTCTCCGCAACTGATTACTGCTTCACTGTTCACTTCTCATCTCTCCGAGCGCGTGCCACATTCCGCGCCTCATGGGCGCACAATGGAAACAAGCCGGGCGCGAAGCCAACGCGCAGAAAAAAGGTCAGGCCGTCGTCAAGCTGGTCCGCGAAATCATGGTCGCGGCCAAGCTGGGCGGGCCTGATCCTGACCTGAACGCGCGCCTCGCCGCCGCCGTCGAGAAGGCGAAGAAGGCCAGCGTTTATCGCGACACCATCGAGCGCGCGATCAAGAAGGGCGCGGGCATTGGCGACGAGAAGATCGAATACGAGCTGGTGACTTATGAAGGTTTTGCGCCGCACAAAGTTCCCGTGATCGTCGAGTGCCTCACGGATAATCGCAATCGCACCGCACCTGAGATTCGGAAAATTTTCCAGGCCGGTTCGCTCGGCCAGCCGGGCAGCGTCGGATTTTTCTTCAACCACCTTGGCGTTGTCGAAGCCACGCACACGGACGCGAATCGTGACGTGGACACGGACGCGATCGAAGCCGGCGCCCAGGAAGTCGAGGCGCTTGAAGCTGACGAAACTCCCGAGGGCACCAAAGGCGCGCGCTTCACGACGGAGATCAAAGATCTCGACGCCGTATCCAAAGCGTTGAAGAAAGCAGGCTGGAACGTGATCGCGAGCGAGATTCGTTACGTGGCGAAAAACTTCGTCGAGCTCAGCGAAGCGGATCGCCAGCAAGTCACAGGGTTTCTCAACACGCTTGACGACCACGACGACGTGCATCGCGTTTACGCGGCGTTGCGCTGAATGACGCAAGGCTGCGTCGCTCGAATGTCGCTTGTGCGCAGCGCGTTGTGAGGCAATGATTCCGCGACGCTGCGGGACCATTGCCCTGTGTCGCAGCGTTGAACAACACAATCGCATGGGACGCATGAAACTTTCCGGCCGGGGAATTATCGTTATTTTTTGTTTCGCCTTGCTGGCTTTCACGCCCGCGGCGCAAGCGCAGTATCCGGAGAGCGTTTTATTCGGGATCACGAACACGTGGCGTTACAATCAGACCAGTTACCTCGATGGTGTGAACTGGACCGCGCCCGGATTTGACGACTCGGCGTGGCCAAGCGGGCGCGGCGTTCTTGCACGGGAAGATGCGGGAAATCCATTTGTCATCGCACGTACGAACACGGTGCTCAATCTCGGGCGGGTGACGTATTACTTCCGCACGCGTTTCGTGTTCAGCAGCGATCCCACACGTGTGTTACTCACGTTCTCGAACATTCTCGATGACGGCGCAGTGTTCTATTTGAATGGCGTCGAGATCGCGCGGCAGTTCATGACCAACCTGACCGCTCCAGTGTTCTCCACGAACACGGCGACGAGTCATGATGCAACCAGCGTCAATGTCCTGACGGTAAGCGGTCCCGCAGTGGCGATGAACCTGATCGTGGGCACCAACGTACTCGCAGTGGAAGTGCATCAACAATCCGCCGGCAGCACGGACATCGTGTTTGGCTCTGCGTTGAGCGCGAATTTCACGCTCACACCGGCGCCGCTGAAATTGCCGCTCACGCCACCCACGTTTGGCTACACGACCGTGAACGCCTTTCCAGGCCTGAGCTTTGGCGGAGCGTTGTGCATCGACACGCCGCCGGGCGAAACGAACCGGCTGTTCGTTTTGGACAAGGGCGGGCGCATGTATGTGGTCACGAATCTCGCGAGCCCCAACGTCAACACCTTCATGGACCTTTCCAGCCCGAGCCGGATTTACACCGGCAGCGAGTCCGGGTTGCTGGGCCTGGCGTTTCATCCCGGCTACGCGACCAACCGATATTTTTTCCTGTTCTATTCCGCCACCACCAATGGCGCCGGCAGCGGGTTGTTCCAGCGCATCTCGAGATTTCAAACTACCGCGACCAACGCGAACGTGGCACTCACGAACAGCGAGCTGATCCTCATCAACCAAAAGGATCCGGCGGGCAACCATAACGGCAGTGATCTCCACTTTGGGCCGGACGGGTTTCTCTACATTTCGCTTGGCGACGGCGGCGTGCAGGAGGATGGCGATCGAAACAGCCAGCTCATCACATCGAATTTTTTCTCCGCGATCTGCCGCATTGATGTCGATACGCCGCCGCGATTGGGAAGTTTGATGCCCAACCTCCATCGTTCGAACACGAACAACTCACTGGGAACGATCAATTACCGCATTCCCTCCGACAATCCGTACCTAGGACGCACGAATTTCGACGGCATCTCGATCAGTCCGACGAACATCCGGACGGAGTTCTTCGCGGTCGGTTTCCGCAATCCGTACCGATTCTCGTTTGATCCACTGACCGGGCAACTTTACTGCGGTGATGTCGGCCAGGGCGCGTGGGAAGAAGTGGATATCATCACCAAGGGTGGCAATTACGGCTGGGCTTACCTGGAAGGAACACATCCTGGCTTCCGGGCCTCGAATACGGTCGTCGAGCCGTTGATACCGCCCATCCTTGAATACGCGCACGGCAGCGCGGCGAATCAGGGCAACGCCGTGATCGGTGGCGTTGTGTATCGCGGCACCCGCCTGTCGCAATTGGTTGGCGCTTATTTGTTCGGAGACAACACGAGCGCCAACATCTGGATGACGCGCTACGATGGAACGAACGCGACACCTTTCCAGCGCATCACGACGCGCAGCGGCATTGCGGCGTTTGGTGTCGATCCACGGAACGGCGACGTCCTGCTGGCGGATGTCGCCGGCGGCGGCATTCACCGGCTCGTTTACGACACGAACAGCACCACAGGCACGCCATTGCCGGCGACACTCGCAGGAACCGGAGCGTTTACCAACCTGACGGCCATCACGAATCAAACGCAGTCGCTCACGCCCAGTGATGGATTGGTTCCCTACGACATCAACGCGCCTTTCTGGTCCGATAACGCGCGCAAGAGTCGCTGGTTTCTTTCCTCTACGAATGCGCGCATTGGTTTCAACAATGAAGAACCTTGGACGTTCCCGCCCGGAATGACCTGGGTGAAACACTTCGACCTGGAACTCACCAACGGCGTGCCCGCTTCCGCGCGGCGATTGGAAACGCGTCTCCTCGTGAAGAATGCGGCCGGTGTTTACGGCATTACCTATCGCTGGGGCAACTCGCTGACCAACGCGACGCTCGTGGCGGATGACGGCATGGACGAGTCGTTTGTCATCAACGACGGCGGCACTCTGCGCACGCAGGTATGGCACTATCCGAGCCGCACGGAATGCGTGCTCTGTCACACACCGACGGCGGGATTCGCGCTCGGGTTCAACACGGTGCAGTTGAATCGCGACATCGGCACGAACGGAAACCAAATCGCGTCGATGAGTGCGGCCGGTTCCTTCACAGGATCGGTGAGCAACATCAACTCGTTCCGGGCGCTCGCGTCAGCCACGAACCCGGCGGCCAGTCTCGAATGGCGCGTACGTTCCTATCTCACCGCGAACTGCGCGCAGTGTCATCAGCCGGGCGGAGCGGGCCTGGGATACTGGAACGCGAACATCACGAACTCGACGGCGAATGCAGGTTTGATCAACGGCGTGTTGAACAATAATTTCGGCAACACCAACGCGCGGGTGATTGCGCCCGGCTCACTCACGAACTCCATGCTGCTCACGCGCATCTCTACACGCGGCGCCGGCCAGATGCCGCCGCTTGCATCGACCGTGCTCGACACCAATGCGATCAACTTGCTGGCGGCATGGATTTCAAGCGACGCCACGAATTTCAATCCCGCGCCGCAATGGCAAGTCAATGCGTCACTCGAACGGAATGGAAGCGATGCGCAAATCCATTTCCTGCAACCTGCCAACGCCGCAGCAGCGGTTGAGCACACTGCGACCCTCGGCGGATCGAACGTCTGGCGGTTTCTGGATGTGCCGGGTAATCGACCGGTCTATCCTGCGGCACCGGCGCCTGTGACGATCAATGATCCATTGAGCAACGCGCCGCAGAAATTCTTCCGCGTGAAATTCAGTGCGCCTTGACGGGCGAGGAGCGCGACGCTTCGGCTTTGGCCATTCATGGGAACTAAGTTCGTGCGGAGCTTTGCGCTCCAAAGCCCGGCAGCGTGATCACGGCTTCGAATCCAGTTGGCTGGCGATTGCGACACGTCACAGTGCCACGGCACGTTTCCACGCAGGTCTTCACGATCGAGAGACCGAGTCCCACGCCGCCCGTCTCTCGCGCCCGCGATGTGTCGACGCGATAGAACGGATCGAACAATTTGTGCAACTCGCTTTCCGGAACGCCGGGGCCCAGATCAGACACGACCAGTTGGATGGTTTCGCCGGTGTTCATCGCTGAGACGGTGATCGGCCCCGCGTGGCCCGCGTAGCGAATGGCGTTGCGCAGGAGATTGGAAATCGCGCGAACGATCAGCTCCGGATCCGCTGCGGCACTCAGTGCCTCCGGCACTTCATTACGAATCTCCACGGCCTCCTGCCCGTCGCGCTTGATCGCCTTTTCGACGAGCAAGCGGAGATCGATCGGTTGCATCCGCACGCTGTTAGCGCTGAGCGACGCCTTGGAAAAGGAGAGCAACTCGTTGACGAGTCCCGACATCTGTTCCAGCTCTTCCCGGACGTCATTCACATACTGTTTCGCTTTGTCGTCCGCGCGCTCTTCGAGAATCCCGAGCGCCATCTGCATGCGCGCGAGCGGCGAGCAAAGCTCGTGCGCGATGTCGCCAAGAAACCGTTTCTGGCCGTTCACGAATCCGGACAGTCGGACGGCCATTCGATTGATCGAGTAGCCGAGCACGCCGAGTTCGTCGCGGCGTCTTTCGTCCACGCGTGTCTCGAAGTTGCCCTCTGCGATCTGCGCGGTCGCGGACTGCATTTGCGCCACGGGGCGTGTGATGTGGCGCACGAGAGGAATCCAGAACAGCACCGAGAAGAGCAGTGCGCCGGCGCCGGTCCAGAGCCACGGCTCGAAGTCGAACAGCAGCCCGCCGGCGTGCAGGTCTTTGGAAATGATCAGCAGCGTGACCGGGCCGCGGCGCGCTTCGACGGGACGTTCCGGCGCGCGCATGTTCACGCCGATCCAATAGCGCTTCGGATTTTCGGTGCGAACGAGAAAAGGCGGTCGTCCGCCACGCGGGCCGTCCTGCGGCGGACGATCCGCTGGCGCGGGCGATCCGGGAGGACGATTGCGTGGACCCTCTTCCGGCAAATCGTTTGGTAACCTGCCAACCGGCCCGCGTCCAAAGCGCTCCGTGAGTTTCTGTCGCACGTCGGAAGGAAGATCGGTTGGAGTGCCGGCAATTTGTTCGCCGCTGTTCCGGTAAGCGAGAAACTTGACATCGAGCTTCGCTCCGAAACGTTGAAGCTCGGTGTCCCATTCACGGCGTGGCTGTCGTTCGAGCTGATCCGAAATCAATTCAGCAATGACGCGAATCCGCTCGCCCGCCCCGCCAACGGCCAGAAGTTCAGGTCCAACTCGAAAATGTTCCGAAGCGATGACAAACACGACCGCGCCCACGGCCAGCAGGTTCAGGAAGAACCAAAGCAGAATTTTCGCGTAAAGCGGAAAACGGGCTGTCTTCATCGCGAACCCAGACTAGCAACGCGCGGTTTGAATGCGCGCACTTTTACATGCACTTAACAAAGCGCGTGTCATGACACATCAGTACTTGGCCACGGCCTGATCGCCTCCGATGCCGAGCATCGTCGTAATCTCCTTCGCCTTGGCCATCATCATTGCGGCTTCGCTCGCGACGGCAATGAACTGAAAACCTTCCCTGATTCTTCGCTGCGCCTGTTCGGCATCGATCACGTGGATGCCTGCGGCAAGGTTGTGCTTCTTCGCCGTGCCCAGGATGTGCGCCACGGCGTCGGTGAATTGCTTGTTGTCGCTGTCGAATGCCGGCGGCTGATTCATTGAGGCGTGCAGGTCGTTCGGCCCGATGAATACCGCATCGATGCCGGGCACGGACATGATTTCGTCTGCGTGTTCCACGGCGTCCACGTGCTCCGCCATGATGACCACGAGGATCTCGTCATTGGCTTTCGCGTAGTAAGTGGATGGATCTGTCCCGAAATTCGCGCTGTGAAGCGAGCCGCCGATCGAGCGCCTGCCGATCGGCCGATAACGCGAAGCCTCCACGACCGCCTCAGCTTCCGCGCGCGAGTTGACCATGGGCACCACGATCCCCCACGCACCGGTGTCGAGGACGCGCTTGATGTTCTCGCCGGTGTTCCACGGGATGCGCGCCAGCGGCACACAGCCTGACTCCGCGATCAGCGCAAACGCCGCTGCGGCGCTCTCCATGGTGGTGGGCGTGTGCTCCAACTCCACGGTGAGCCAGTCAAATCCCATGCGCGCCATGAGACGGGCCGAGAACGGATCGGGGAGAGTGAGCCACGTGCCGACGCTGGGTTCGCCGCGCTTGAGTTTCTGGCGGATGGGATTGCTCTTCATGCGGGGCGAAGTTGTGGCGGTAATTGGTCGATTCGTCCAGCTTGGGAGCTTCATCCCTCACGTGTCTCGGAAGGGAACAAAGCGGGGCATTGCGCGATGGATTTACGGACATGACATGAAACTTCCTGCTCCCGGCCATGCGTATGTCCAAGTGGCATCCGCGCTGCTGATACGTCCTCAGTGCGGTTGGCACAGGCAATTCAGTGGGTCCAGTGTTGGTCATTGTAAAACCTGCCTGTGTCGGGATCCATGCCGCGAATCAGAAAGGTCAAAAATACAACTATGCAACTCAAGAACAGCCGCAAGGCAGGTTTCACCCTCGTAGAAATTATGATCGTCGTCGCGATCATCGGTCTCTTGGCCGCAATCGCGATTCCGAACTTCATCAAAGCACGTCAGAGCAGCCAGACGAATGCTTGCATCAACAACCTTCGCCAGATCGAAGGCGCCAAGGCCACGTGGGCTTTGGAGAACAAGAAGGTCGGAAGCTCGACAGTGGCCGACACCGATCTCTTCGGCGCCGCGTTGTACATCCGCGAAACGCCGCTTTGCCCCGCTGGTGGCGCGTATACTTTGAACGTCGTGGACACCAAAGCGGTCTGCAACATCGCTGGCCACTCGCTCTAATTTCTGTTGGTTGCTCGCAAAGGACTCGGATCTCATCCGGGTCCTTTTTGCTTTGCAGAAGCAGCCCCGATTCAAGGGGTGGGAAGATCCAGGCGGAAGCGGCCGTTCGTAATCGAGATGCCCGGGCCGTTGGCTGTAAACGTGCCGAAGATTTCAGTGCCCTCGGTGCTGACGAAAACCGATCCTGACACCGCAGAGCTTGCGCTTTCAGTGC
>JBBRBM010000126.1:0-18244 GCA_038205745.1 Verrucomicrobiota bacterium
GCTGTCGGATCGCGCGCGCATTTCGTTGAAAAGATTCATCAGCCGGCATCTGCGGCGTCCGACGTACGATGTCCAAACCGTCTGGCGCCAGTTCAACGAACACACCTCGACGCAACTGAGCGAATCCGACTTCAGTCGCGCAGCGTGCAAGTGGCTGTCCGAAACCTTTGATCTCCTTTCCGTCACCGTCTGGTTGCTGAATCCGACGACCAACAAGATCGTGTTCGGCGCGTCCACTTCGCTTTCCGAAGCTGCCGCCAACGAACTGACACAGGAGTTCGATGCCGCGTCGCTGCCTCTCGCTGAACTGCGCGGGTGCGAACGCGGGTTGAACGTCGATGCGGACGCGAGTCCTGCCTTGGAACCTTTGCGCCGTCTGCACCCCGCGAAGTTCTCCACCGGCGGCGATCGCACGTTCATGCCGGTAATTGCGAGCAAGGAAGTCGTGGCACTGATCGCGATCGGCGATCGCGCCGCGGGCGTGCCGATGTCGGTTGAGGAACTCGACTTGATCAAGTGCGTGGCGGGACAGATGGCGAGCGACTTCGTACGGCTGCGCTTGTCCGAGCGGCTGCTGCAATCGAAGCAAATTGAAGCGTTCCAAATGATGGCGACGTTCTTCGTTCACGATCTCAAGAACACAGCGTGGACGTTGTCGTTGCTGGTGCAGAATATTCGCACGCATTTCGATAATCCCGCCTTCCGCGAAGAGGCTGTCAGTTCACTCGGAAAAAGTGCCGATCGCATCAACGACCTCATCAGCCGGATCGGCAGCCTGCGCGATGAATTTCGAATCCAGCCGGGCCCGGTTGATTTCAATGCGCTGGTCAGCAACGTCGTTGGAGAATTCAAAGGAGCCACTGATGTGAGCGTGGAATGCTCGCTCGGCACGCTGCCGGAAACCCTGCTCGACAGCGAGCAGATGCAGCGCGTCGTCAAGAATCTGCTGCTCAACGCGAAGGAAGCCTGCGAGTCGGGCGGACGCATCGAGGTAAACACGGAACAACAAAACGGTTTCGCAGTGCTGACGGTTCGCGATAATGGCAGCGGCATGTCCGAGGAATTCCTGCGCACGCAACTGTTCCGCCCCTTCGCCACAACGAAGAAGAAGGGCCTCGGCATCGGCATGTACCAGACGAAGATGATCATCGAAGCGCATCGCGGTCGCATCCTCGTTGATTCAAAGTCGGGCCAGGGCACCACATTCCGCGTTCTCCTTCCAACCACACATGGATAATCCGACGAAACCCATTTTGCTCATCGTGGACGACGACGAGAGCATCCGCAGCCAACTCAAGTGGACGTTGCTGAACGATTTCCAGATTGTGGAAGCAGGCGACCGTCCGTCGGCGTTGGAAGCATTCAAGCAATCAAAGCCTGAACTGGTGTTGCTTGATCTCGGCCTCCCGCCCCACCCCGGCGCGACTGAAGAGGGCTTTGCGCTCATCTCCGAGCTTCGGGCCGCAGACAGTGGAGTGAAGCTCATCGTCATCAGCGGCCAGGGCGAGAAAGAGAATGCCGTGCGCGCCATCGGCGACGGTGCGTACGATTTTTTCTGCAAGCCGGTGAACGTCGATGAGTTGAAAGCGATCGTGAATCGCGCGCTGAATGTCGGCCGGCTCGAACGCGAATTTCAGAAAATCCAGCAGCAGTACGAGACCGCCGGCTTCGAAGGAATGCTCGGACAAAGTCGCGCCATGGAACAGGTCTTCTCGACCGTGCGCAAAGTCGCCAATTCGGAAGCGCCAGTTCTAGTGCTCGGGGAAAGCGGCACCGGCAAAGAGGTGGTGGCCGTCACGATTCACAAATGCAGCAAGCGCACAGAGGGTCCGTTTGTCGCGATCAACTGCGGTGCGATTCCCGATACGCTGCTCGAGAGCGAACTCTTCGGACACGAGAAAGGCGCATTCACCGGCGCGCACATGCAGCGGCCCGGCCGTGTTGAACTGGCGTCGGGTGGCACGTTGTTCCTGGATGAAATCGGCGAAGTTCCGCTCGCGTTGCAGGTGAAGCTCCTGCGTTTTCTCCAGGACCAGCAGGTCGAGCGCATCGGCGGGCGCAAGCCGATCAAAGTCGATACGCGCGTGATCGCGGCCACGAACGTGGATTTGGATCGAGCGATCCGCGAAGGAAAGTTCCGCGAGGATTTGTTTTATCGGCTTGCGGTCGTGGTCGTAAAACTGCCGCCGCTGCGCGATCGGGAACGTGATTCAGTTCTCCTGGCGGAAACTTTTCTTCAGCGCTACGCCACGGAGGCAGGCAAACGCAAGGTGCGCTTTACGAAGGAAGCCATCTCCGCTATTCAGCAATATCACTGGCCGGGAAACGTGCGCGAGTTGGACAACCGTGTGCGCCGCTCGGTGATCATGGCGGATGAAACGAAAGTGACTGCCGCAGATCTGGGCCTCGAAGATATCGCCGCATCGACCTCGCTCGATTTGAAGGAAGCGCGCGATCGGCTCGAACGGGATTTACTGACGAAAGCTCTGCGCAAACACCGCGGAAAAATCAGCCCGGCAGCCGCCGAGCTCGGCATCAGCCGGCCGACCTTCTACGAAATGCTCCAGAAGCTCGGGATACCGAAACCATCCGAAGAGGCTGGCAGCGATTGATGCTTTGCGTTGTGCGGCGAGACGGCAATTGAGTAATTGCGCGGCAAGGTAGCTCCACCGCTAAGTCACCCGGGTCGCGCGCCCCGAGATAGCGCAGATACATCGCGCCCGCGTTTTGCTCGAAGGTCACTTCGTATCCGTACGGTGCCGCGACCACTTGGAGAACTTCCAAATTTCCGCGACCGCAAGGCTCGAGCACAAAATGGCGCCGCGTCGCGAGGTAGCGCGCAAGTTCGATGAGGGAAATGGGTACGGGAAGGCCAATGAATTCTCCGATCGGATTACGCACACGGTCACTCAGCAATGCCGATGCCACGCCGACAACATCGAAATATCGGGATGATTTGATGTGACGCTGTGCGCAAACCGTAAGAAGTTTTTACGCGGCAATAGTTCCACTGCAAAACCGCCTCGAATCCACAAGCTGACTGTTCACGATGTTGCTGTGAAGATTTTGTGAGTCACCAAGCTCTTCTTGTGAAGATCCCACTATTCATAATTCCACAGGCTTTGAGGAGAACCACTCGACAGTTGGTTAGGAGTTCAGCGTGGCGGCGCGATCGCGACCTATCCCAAACTTTGCCAACATACCTTGGATCGCGAAAGGGCTTTGCCCGTCGTGTCCGGAATCGTGCCCGGCTGTCGGCATCAACCAGTGCGCCGAATTCGGCAAAAACCGTGTTGTGCTCGAGTTGCGATTTCGTGAGCGTGCGGCAACAGTGTGACCCGGCGCCTCAGTCAAGTTATGCGAAGTAACTCTAACACGCCCTTGATGTTCCTCCGTTTAAGGCTGCGTTGCTTCGCGAAGTTTCTCGATTTGCGGTAGCGCTCGTGTTCATTGAGGTTGCGCAAAGGCATCCTCCGACCTCGTGAATTGGACCACGATCAGCACGAACGTGGCGACGAACACCATCATCATCACGGACCCGGATGGCGCGTCGTCCCCGCGCTTCTACCGAGCGATTGGACAGCAGTGACGCATTGAGTTGCACCACGTCCGCCCGAAAGTATTATCGCGCCATGAAATCGAGATGGGCTCTGGCTGGGGTATTGGTCGTGGCACTGACCTTGATGGGTTGCCGCAGTGCCATTTATTCCGCTTACGAGAAGGTCGGCGTTTACAAACGCGACCTGCTCAAGAAGCGCGTCATCGCGGCGCGCAATGAGGAAAAAGCGGCGGGCGAACAATTCAAGGACGCGCTCACGCGGTTGCGTGAATTGTACGGCTCCCAAGGCACGCCGCTGGAGAAAAACTACAATCATCTCAAGGGCGAATACGACGACGCAGTCTCGCGCGCCGAGGCGGTCCACAAGCGCGTGCGCGACATGGAAACGGTGGCGAACGATCTCTTCATCGAATGGGAAAAAGAGATTGGCCAGATTTCGTCTGCTTCGATGCAGTCGAGCAGCCGCCAGCAATTGCGGCAGACCCGCGACCGTTACGAGGACATGCACTCCGCCTTGAAGCGCGCGGAGAGGAGCATGGATCCGGTGCTCGTCAAACTGCGCGATCACGTGCTCTACCTGAAACACAACCTGAACGCGCAAGCGATCGCATCGCTCAAGGGCGAATCAGCCGCAATCCAAAACGACATCGCCAGATTGATCGACGATATGAACCAATCCATCCAGAAGGCGGATTCGTTCATCAAGGAGATGGAAGCGCAGAAGTGATCAGTAGGTCAGTGAATCAGTGCGAAGCATCCGGCTTACTGATTACTGTTTCACTGATCACTGATTCACTTCTCTTCCCTGCTTCATCCAGTAACTCACCGGAGCGCGCGTCGAGAAACGTCTTCAGCTCCCCTGCCGCCTTGCCGCCGAAGCCGGGCACGCTCGCGATGTCTTCCTCGCTCGCCATGCGCAGGCGTTGCACGGAGCCAAATTTTTTCAGCAGCGCCGCTTTGCGGCGATCGCCGATGCCGGGAAACTCGTCGAGGATGCTCTCGGAAATTTTCTTCACGCGAAGCTGCGCGTTGTAGCTATTGGCGACGCGATGCGATTCATCGCGGATGCGTTGCAGCAATTTCAGCGCGTTGTTCTCGTGCGACAGACGCAATGGCTCCTTCGCTCCCGGGAAATAGATTTCCTCAAACTCCTTGGCCAGGCCGATGATCGGGATGCGACTCAGCCCGAGCTTAGCCAACTCGGCACACGCCGCGTTAAGTTGTCCTTTGCCACCATCGATCACGATCAAGTCGGGCAGGTTTGATCGAGACGGAGTGAGTGAGTGAGTGGGTGAGCCAGTAAGTGAGAGAGCCGAAATCCCACTCACCAACTCACCCACTTTCTCACTTACTTTCCGCGCTTCATCTTCCGCCATGCGCGGGAACGCCTCGCCCGGGTTCTTCATCAACGTTCGAAGTTCCTCCGCGAGCGGACGGTCCTCCTCGTTCTCGCGCGTGGTGTCTCCGCTCGCTTCTCGCAAGAGCCGCGTGTAACGGCGCCTCACCGCTTCAGCGATGGATGCGAAGTCGTCCTGCCCAACGACGGTCTTCATCTTCATGCGGCGATAGTTTCCGCGATCCGGCCGGCCATTCCGAAAACTCACGACCGACGCGACCGCAAACGTCCCGCTGATGTTCGAGATGTCGAAGCCTTCGATCCGCACCGGAGGCGCAGGGAGATCCAACACTTTGCCGAGTTCCAAATTGTCACGCTCCGGCATGAGGGACACCGGCAAATTCCACGGCGTGCGCTCGAAGCGCGTGGTCTTCTTCGTCGTGCGCCGCATCGCTGTGAGCGCGTCCCGCAACGCGGCGGCTTTCTCGTATTCCTGGTGCATCGCCGCCTTGCGCATCTCGGCATCGAGGTGAGTCTCCATCTCCTCGCACTGGCCGGAAAGAAATTCGGCGGCGGCCAGCACCTGCTCTTTGTATTGCTCATGCGTCACGTTGCCGACGCAGGGTGCGGTGCAGAATTTCAAATTGCCGTAGAGACAATGCTTGTAGTCCGCCTCGGTCGGCGTGAGAGGACGGCAGCCACGCAGGTTGAACTGCCGTCGCATCAGCGTAAGGGTGGAACGCAACGCGCCGGCATTCGGAAACGGACCGAAGTAACGCGCGCCGTCGTCTTGCTTGAAACGTGTGAGCGTAAAACGCGGAATGGGATCGTTGAGATTCAGCTTCACGAGCAGGAACCGTTTGTCGTCGCGAAAGCTGACATTGTAGCGCGGCTGGAAATCCTTGATCAGCTTGCTCTCCAGCAACAGCGCCTCGGGTTCGCTGCGCACCACGTGAACGTCGAGATCACAGATCGCATCGACGAGCGCGTTGAACTTCAGATCCCAACCCATGCGACGTGACGGATGAAAGTATTGCGTCACGCGTTTGCGCAGGTCGCGCGCCTTGCCCACGTAGATCACGCGCCCGAAGCGGTCCTTCATCAGGTACACGCCCGGCTTGTGCGGAAGCTGCGAGAGCTTGTCTCTGATTTGATCCGTCACGGGCATCGGCCGGGAATTTCGCGCAAACCCGCCGGAGCGCAAAGCGGTTTCGTACGGCGGCTATTCGACATCGAAGAATTCGCCGTAGTTCCGACGAAAAGCTTTCGACGCGCGATCACCGAGAATCTGATTCCGTTGCGCCTGGAATTGTTGCCCGAGCCGACGCTGCTCGGCGCTACGTTCCTGTGCAGACTTCACCTGAGTCAAGGTGGCGGAAATCTGTGAATTGAATTCTTCCTGCAAGGCGTAAGCCCGCCCAACGGTTTCGGATGCGAGGCCGAAACGTTCGCCCAGTCGCGTCAGTGCCTCATACGAAGAGTCGCGCGACTTCTGGTATTGCGCGTAACGCTCATCACCCAGTGTGGTCTTGATCTGATCCTGCAACGTTGCACGAGCGGGTTCACCACTGTTGATCACATTACCGACAGCATCGTACGCAATCATGCTGGTGGTAAGGTTGCCTCCTCCGTATGTGCGGGGACTTGTTTCAATCGCTGGTTTTGCAGAAGCCGCAGTCGAGGTTGCCACCGCCGAGGAATTTGTGAACGTTTTGCGAGATGCCGGGGCGCAAGCGGGCCGAGGCCTGTCTGCCGTGCGGCACAGGCAGGCGGGGCTGGTCGTCTTGCGGGTTTGTCCTGCTTCCTGTACCACATCTTGGGTGGGCGGTGCGAGATCGGCGATCATCGGGGTCGTCTTGCGGGTTTGTCCTGCTTCCTGTACCACGACGGTCACGGATTTTCCAACGCAGTCATTCAATCGTTCCAGGAACGCGCCGAAACTCCCTCCTTCCGGCTTGGCTTCGAGCGCTTGGTCGTTGCGCTGACGCGATTCCAGCAAGCTGGCGGGCAGGGCCGGACGGGCAGCGGCAGCCAGTTGTTCCCAGGTTGCCGGTCGTTGGAGAACATTGAGCCGGATGAAGTCCTGAGTGGGAATGGCGAAGCTCACGTTCTGCGCGTCGGCTTTCGTCCGCGAGGCAATGCCGATGACTTCCCCGCGAGGATTGAAGACCGGGCTCCCACTATTTCCCGGAGAGATGGGACAAGACAGTTGATACTGTCGAAAGCCATGCACGCTCCGAATCTGGCTGATCAACCCATCGCCGATGCTAAAACTGTAGTCCTTGGGCGCGCCGATCACATAAGCACGGGCGGCCACCGCTGCCAATTCCTTGCCCACGGTCGCTTGCCGATGTGGAATCCGCTTTTCCAACTTCAGCAGCGCCAGATCGCACCCTCCGTCCTTGTCAATGCACTCGATTGCAAATCCGCCGCCCCCCGGTCCCGTGGTCGAGCAAGCGCGCGGGGTGAAAAAGCAAATTCTTAGCAATTTTAAGAATGAGGAACAGCAACGAATCAATGGGGGAAACACCCCATAACGCCAGTCCGCCTTTATCGATTAACACATACATCTATGAACAGTTGGCTGCCCTGGGCGAACTGGAAAGTCAACCAGTCCGCAATCGTCCTTGATGGGCTCGAACCAAGATTGAATGGAATCCAGCCTTTTGAAAGTCCGGGTGGCCAGGAACGCATGCTTCACCTGTCCGAATATGGAGACCTCTAAAATGATTACGCTAAAAAATCACCCCGTTGCCTTGGTTGGAATCTGCATTTGGTTGCTGGCAGGAGTTGGCGCGCCGATTGTCTCCGGACAAACGGGCAAGGTTGTCTCCAGCTATGGCCCCATCAACCAGGATACTACCTTCGACCAGATCAAGGCGGCACGCCTGGCGGTAAAAGCCGAGCGCGCCCAGGAGCACATGAAGTTATTGAACGCCCGGTATGATCTCTCTAAAAAAACCCGTCCAGAAAACTTGATGT
The DNA here is from genome assembly GCA_038205745.1 of Verrucomicrobiota bacterium. Lineage (GTDB taxonomy): Bacteria > Verrucomicrobiota > Verrucomicrobiia > Limisphaerales > SIBH01 > JANNGC01. The sequence continues at coordinate 7,878 of JBBRBM010000126.1, forward strand.
CCGGTGGCAAACCCATGCCTGGGGGACCTACGGCCAAACTTCAAGGGACATCCTGGGATCAACTGGACAAGCTCACTCCCGATCAGATCAGGGAACAGGGGTTGTTCCCTTACAAACCGCTTCCCTTCGCCGACCATGCCGAAGGCGGCATGCTCTTCCCGGAGATGATTACCAAAGTGCTGCCCCGGCTGGTGCGCTTCGACCTGGATTTCGATTTGCCCGAACATCTCCTTCCTGACCCGGCCCCGGCCATTTATCTGACCACGCGGCCGGATCTCGGAGATGTGGCAAAGGGGCGACTCATCACCGTTGACAACTACTACGAGATATTCAACGGGCTGTTAAACCCCAAACAACTCGAGGGTGTGCGCCTTTTGGTGACCCAGTTTCCACAACAACAATTCAACGCCACGGAAGACCGTCGCACCGACCGGCCCTCCTTGGGGGTGACCTGTTTCGATTGTCACGCCAATGGCCATGGCAACGGAGCCAATCATCTCGTGGGCGACATTCGGCCGCAGGAATTCCGCCACCGCATTGATACGCCTACGCTGCGCGGTATGAATATCCAGCGCCTGTTCGGCTCGCAACGAGCCCTCAAGACGGTCGAAGATTTCACCGAGTTCGAACAGCGCGCCGCCTATTTCGACGGCGATCATTGCATGGCCGCCAAGAAGGGAGTCAATGTTCTGGAGCGAGGCTCGCAAGTGCATTTCATGGCGGAATTCCTGGCGCTGCTCGATTTCCCGCCGGCCCCTAAACTGGACATTTACGGTGAGCTTGATTCCACCAAGGCCAGTGCCAGCGAATTGCGCGGCGCGGCCATTTTTAATGGGAAAGCCCGTTGCGTCGCCTGTCATCCCGCGCCCTATTACACCGACAATAGCATGCACAACTTGAAAGCGGAGCGCTTCTACAAACAGGAGATGGCCAATGGGATGATGATGGCCCACGACGGCCCGATCAAAACATTTCCTCTGCGAGGCATCAAGGACTCACCGCCTTATCTGCATGATGGACGCTGCTTTACCCTGGAAGATACGGTCGAGTACTTCAACTTCATTCAGCAACTCCATTTGACCGCGCCCGAGAAACAAGACCTGACCGCTTTTCTGCGCGCTTTGTAGAAAGGCGGCGGGTTGGGATTTTTGTATTATGAGGAGAAAGTCATTTACCCTGAATCAGGCAAAACTCATCGGCGAACAATTGGGCATCCGCTGGGATAAGTTTGATCTCGAACAATTCCGCACCGGCCCGGCGGTTGAATTGGAACATGGCGCCGTTAATACAAAGACCGACGTCACCAACGATGACCCGCTGCTGACCGGGAAGATCGCCTTGGCGCACTTGACTGAATTTCCTGACTACTACACCCGCCTGGCAAAAATGGAAGCCGAGGCGAAGCGGTGCTGGAATTCAAAGAAACATCAGCAACCAAAGAAACCCTGACATGAGCATGGTCACCACCGAAGACGGCACGCAGATTTCCCCGCACGGCCTGACCCACACGCACAAGGACAAGCTCAACGCGGACCTTTTGGCGTTCCTCAAGTCGTGACCATGCCAGTGAATCAACATCTCGATGCCCTCGCCCTGGACCGGACGCTGCTGTCCGCCGAACGGACTTTTTCCGCCTGGATTCGGACCGGTTTGGCAGGAGTGGGCGGCGGTCTGGCGGTCTCTCGCGCCCTGGTTTTTCAAAGTTCAGTGCATCAGTTGATCGCGGCGGTGGTGGCCGGGCTCCTGGTGATTTGGGGGGCCAGTCTCTTCGTTTACGCGATGATTCGCTACCGGCGCACCTGTGTGAGACTGGCTCACGAATGTGGCGCGAAACAATCGCCGCGGGCCTTGATGGTGATGACGGCGATGCTCCTCATTGTTGCTGCACTGGTTTTCGGATTGTGCGTCAGTGGAACCGGTATCAAGTATGGCGAAGGGAACGGTGCCAACTCAACAACCACAAAACATAACTCGACGGCTTCGATTCCCGGCGTGGATAATGCCAAAGCTATCGCAATCGCCAACGCGGCCAAGGCCGGCTGCCCGATTTCGCGCCTACTCAAAGCGAACGTCGCGATGGATGCAAAGCTGGCGGGCTGACTATGAAAGTACTGATCATATTGACATCACACAACCAACTCGGCAATACGGGCAAGAAAACGGGGTTCTGGCTGGAAGAGTTCGCCACCCCTTATTACACGCTGAAGGATGCCGGAGTGGAGATCACATTGGCCTCGCCGAAAGGAGGCCAGCCGCCGCTGGATCCGACCAGCGATCTGCCTAAAAATCAGACCGAATCCACGAAGCGTTTCCGCACAGACACGGCGACGCAGTCCGAGCTTGCCAGCACGATTAAACTGGCGGACGTATCCGCAGGCGATTTTGATGCCGTATTCTACCCTGGCGGTCATGGTCCGTTATGGGACATGCCCGACAACGCCACCTCCATCGCACTCATCGAAGCCTTCGTGAAGGCCGGCAAGCCGATCGGTGTGGTCTGTCACGCGCCCTCCGCTCTGATCAATGTGCATGGAGAGGATGGCGAATATCTGGTCAAGGGGAAGCGCGTTACCGGATTCACGAATACAGAAGAAGCAGCAGTGGGGTTGAGCGCGGTCGTGCCTTTCCTGCTGGAAGACCGACTGAAGGCGCGGGGCGGCATCTATAGCAAGGCCGCTGACTGGGCTCCCTATATCCAGGTGGACGGCCAATTGGTGACCGGGCAGAACCCGGCCTCTTCGGGTCTCGCAGCAAAAGAGTTGCTGAAACTGCTCCGCTCTCGATAGAACAAAAACATGGGCCTAATGGCAGACACCCTCACCCGCTTGGTAGAGGAAGCAAACTCAACTTTCTGAGTCATGTCCGCATACATCCTTCATCTCGAAACCGGGGTTCCAGGATTCTCTTACTCGCAGGAGTTCACGCGTGAGAAAATGAAATCTTGGGCCGTGTCGAAGCGCGATGCCCGGCTCATTCACCACGTTCACAAGCAGTCGGGGATCCTGAACCGGCACAGCGTGTGTGGGGACTTCGCCTCTCCCGGTGCGGCCGAACTGTTCACCACCGGCGCGGACGGCCAACTGAGCAATCCCGGCACGCAGGAGCGCAATGATGTCTTCGCCCGCGAGGCGCGCAAACTGGCCGTGGAGGTCGCGGGCCGCGCCCTTGCGGCGTGCCCGGAGATCCGCAGGGAGGAGATCACGCATGTGGTCACGGCCACCTGCACCGGCTTCAGCAACCCGGGCATGGATTTCTATCTCGTCACCGACCTCGGCCTCAATCCATCGACCCAGCGCTACCAGCTTGGGTTTATGGGCTGCTACGCGGCTTTCCCGGCGCTGCGGATGGCCCAGCAGTTCTGCCAGGCGGACCCGCGCGCCGTCGTGCTGGTCCTTTGTCTCGAATTCTGCACCCTCCATATCCAGGTTGATGGCCGCACGGATTCGATCCTGGCCAACGCCCTGTTCGCCGACGGCGCGGCGTGCGCCATCGTCCACGGTCGAGATGCCCTCGCCGCTCGCTCGGCCTATCGCCTCAATGGCTTCACCTCGGGCCTTGCCCCTGGCGGCGAGAAAGACATGGCTTGGTCGATAGGCAACCACGGATTCGACATTGTGCTGAGCAGCTACGTCCCCGACATCATCGCCGCGAACATCGCGAACATCGTCGATCCCGTGCTTGCCAACGTCAGTCTTGACCGCGACGAAATCGACGCGTGGGCCGTTCATCCCGGCGGCAAGGCGATTCTCGATAAGGTCGAGAAAGGGCTTTCGCTGCCGGAGGGATCATTGGCGGTCTCGCGCTCCGTCCTGGAACGGTTCGGTAACATGAGCAGTGCGACAATCCTTTTCGTGCTCCGAGACCTGCTGGTAAGCGAGTCGGCCGAAGAGGAGAAGCTGGTTTGTGCCCTGGCGTTTGGGCCCGGCCTGACAATCGAGATGGGCTTGCTTCACGCACTCCCGCGCTTCGACCGACGTCACGTCAACCGTTTACATTCCGAGACAGCGCATGCGTGAGTCCCGGACAAATCGAACATTATAAATGAAGAATATGAAGCCAAAGAAAAAGTTCAGCAGCAAAGAGGCTCGTGAGATAGGTGACCAACTCGGAATCAATTGGGATAATTGTGACTTCAAGGAGTTTCAACGCGGGCTGGCGGTAGAACTGGAGCACGGCAGCCGTGATCCAGACACGTACGTCACCAATGATGACCCGCGTGCTACGGGCAAGATCGCTTGGGCGCACCTCAAGGAGTTCCCGGATTATTACACCCGTCTGGACAAGCTGGAGGTTGCGGCGGATAAGTTCTGGACACAGCGACGCAGAGGTTCACTCGCGCTCGTCAATAAACGGATGATGCGGTGATGGGCCGATTCGTTCCACCATAGTCCCGTGAAACTCACGATTCCGGCCAACTACGATTGTGAGCTTGTCCCGGAGCTTTCCCGCTATCCGGTGGCGGAAGTTTACGGCAAGCTGCCCGGCGATTTGGTGGGCGGTGGAAGGCCCAGCTATATGGGGACTCCGCTCGATATGTCGGCTTTGGGCCGTTACGTGGCCGTGCTTCTGCGACACCGGATCGAGTTCAATTACCTCTTGAATAGTTCGTGCCAGGGAAACCACGAGTGGACGCGCTCATGGCAAAAGCGTTTCATGCGGTTGATTGATCGGTTGAGCAACATCGGTATCAGAACGGTCACTGTCTCCACGCCGTTTTTACTGGAAGTCATCAAGACGCGCTTTCCCGAATTCAAAGTAAAAGTTGGCCTCTTCGCCCAGGTCGACACCCCGCGACGGGCGCGATTCTGGGAAGACTTGGGAGCGGATGCCATCAACCTCGAGAGCTTCTCAATTAATCGCGACTTCCAGCGACTCGCTGCGATCCGCGCGGCGGTGCGCTGCGATCTGCAACTGATCGCCAACCATAGCTGTCTGCCCAACTGTCCAATGCAGAGTTATCACCAGAACGGATTCGCCCACAGCTCTGACGGTTCCAGGACTATTTTCATCGATTATTGTTTTTTGCGTTGCTCGCAAATGCGGTTGGAAGATCCGTCTTTGTTTATCAAATCCGGCTGGATTCGGCCCGAAGACCTTTCGCGCTACGAAGCGATGGGTTATACCACCTTCAAACTGATCGAAAGGGGAATGCCGTCGGAGGAGTTGCTCAAGCGGGTAGCGGCCTATAGCGCCCGGCGGTTTGAAGGCAATCTGGCCGAACTGCTCTTACCGTATTGTTTTAAGCAACCGGTCCAGCAATCCCGCTTCTGGTTCTTGAGCTACTTTTTCAAGCCGTTTCAGGTGTCGCTGGGCAAGCTTTGGCCTTTGCTGCAACTGGTGCGGAGTCAAGGAATGCTCTTCGCTAAAGAGCAAATTCCCATCCATATTGAGGCGGCCCAGATTCCCGCCGATTTTCTGGAGACATTCCGGCGCCGTGACTGTGCTTCGAGAGAATGTGGTTCCTGCGGTTATTGCGAGGAGATCGGTCGCCGCGCGGTGCGCATCGAGCCCGAGTTTCGCCGCACGTCCTTAAAGCGGTTTTGCAAAGTGCATGCCGATATGACCTCGGGCGATCTCTGGAATATTCCGACTCGTTCAATGGAAGGTAAGCGAGCGCCGCTTCAACCACAGCCATGACTGCCGAACTCGATAAACAACCCGGCGACAAAACGCACAAGATCGTCTTTGAAGTCTCGATCGACGGCGCGGAGAAATGGCAGGGCGCTTTGCGCAATGTCGAGAACGTCCAAAAATCGCTCGGCGTGAAGACCACGAAGATTGAAGTATTCGCACACGACAAGGGCGTCGGGATGCTGCTCGCGAAGACTTCCACCGAGAACGGCGAGCTGAAAGCGAATCTCCAAAAACTCCACGCCGATGGCGTCGTCTTTGTCGCGTGCGAGAATACGATGAAGCGCGAGAAGATCGAAAAGAAGGATCTCGTCGAGCTGTCCACGACGGTCGATTCCGGCGTCAGCGAAGTGATCCGCAAGCAGGAGGAAGGCTACGCCTACATCAAGAGCGGCGGGTGATCTCGGCGTCCCCGTCCTTGCATGAACGCTGACGACAAACCTGGGAGCGCTGGAAAATTGATCACGCTGCTTCAGATCAACGACACGCATGGTTATCTCGAGCCGCACCCGGAACTTATCTGGAGCGGTCACCGGGCGGAATACCGCACGTCGGGCGGTTATGCGCGGTTGCACTCGATCTTCAAGCAGGCCCGTCTGGAACGGAACGGCGCAGTCATCGCGCTCGACAACGGGGACACGCTGCACGGGACGTTTCACGCCGTTAATTCCAGAGGCGAAGCGTTCATCAAGCCGCTGAATCTGCTGGCTCTCAATGCCTGGACGGTGCATTGGGATTTTGCCTACGGCCCGGATCGGATGCGGGAACTCGCGGCGAAGCTGAACCATCCGCTGCTCGCTTGTAACCGTTATGTCAAGGAGACCGGCGAACTTGCCTACCCGGCCTTCACCGTGATTGAGCGCGCCGGCGTGCGCGTCGGCGCCATCGGCATCGCGGCGACGATCCTGGACAAAACGATGCCGCCGCACTTTAGCGAAGGGCTGCGCTTCACGCTGGGTAATGAGGAATTGCCCGGCCGCATCCGCGCGCTGCGAGAACGGGAGCGCGTGGATCTCGTCGTCGTGCTCTCGCGCCTTGGTTTTCCGCAAGACGTGAAACTCGCGTCAGGCGCCGGCACGGTGAACGTCACGGACATTCGTTTTCCGATCCAATCGGGACCGAAGGTGCAATACTTGCGGGTCGCGTTGACGGAAAGCGGACAAGGCTGGTGGCGGATTGGCGAGTTTCAGGAATTCGGGCCGTCTAGCCGTTAACGCAGGTGACGGATGATGGTTGGGTTGCGCGGCGGCTGCAAACATTGAACTGACGACCAAGAGAGCCTCTTTCAAACCCACCAGTTTGGCGGGGCGAACTTACGCGCGAACCGAAAGCCGCACACTTGCCCGGCTCGTGGGCACCCAAGATACAAACCGCCATCATCTTTATTGGAATGTCACTTCGCCCCAATTCTTCGGCTCGATCATGAGTTCGAAAACGGCGTCGTCCACGATGCGGGTGTGCTGGTTGTTCCAGTAGGTGCGCAGGCGGGTGCGTTTGCCGGCGAGGTCGGTGAAAACGTAGTTGCCCGCGAAGTAGTAGCCGGCCTCCGGGCTGTCCCATTTCCCCGGCACCGTGGCGACGAGATGCTGGCCGACGCGCAGGAAATGCTCCGGCAGCGTGAGCTTTTTCCCTTCGCCATAAACGGGCACGCCACGCTCCGTGAAGCGCACCGGCGCAAATTCCCTTCCGCCGAAACGCCAGACGAGATCGCGCGGCGGCGGATAGCCCCAGCCGCTGAAAAACTGAACGCTGTGCGAGCCGCCGCGCACGCGCGTGAACTCATCCGGCTGCGGCAGTTCATCGCCGTTGATGTCGTTCCAAAGAAAGATCGCCTTCGGGTCATCCGCCGCTTTTGGAAACGCCTTATTGTGCTCGTGGTGCCCGGCGGCAAAGACCGGGCGGTAATCGCCCTGCTCGTCGGCCTGGAAGAGGATCGGGAAGCCGTTGCTCTGGAGAAGATATTCGCGCATCCGCCCGCTCGCATCGGAGCGGAACATGCGCGTCGCGCCGAAGAGCGTGCCGGGCGAGCCCGTCCACAGCTCGAACGGCGAGCGCCGCGCCATTTTCGCCGACGGCGAGGGCGTGGATTTTGTCGTTCTTGTCCTCAAACTTCACGGCCTTCGCAAAGGGCAGCACCTTCGCCGTGTGTTGCTCGATGCGCACCGGCTCCCGACCGAGCGCAATCCACACCGCGCCGTCTGCGCACGCGAGCGCGTTCGGCCCCGTCCAGCCATTGCCGAAGGCGTGGACTTTGCGGTCGGTCGCATCGAGCACGAAGCCCGGCGAGCCGCCCTCCGCCGTGCGCCCGCCCACGACGACGCGCCACGTTTTTTCACCGGCTGCGCCGGGGCCGCCGGGCACGCACGCGATACTCGCCGCGGTCGTCGAGGCCGTTCCATTCCAGCGCGAGCGTCTGCGGCTGGCCGGATTTCGCATCGCCTTCAAAGTCCCCGGCGTTCGCCGCATCGAGAAGATTGCGCACGCGCAGGCCGCCCGTTTTTTCAAGCACGACGGTGAAGCGCGTGTGCCCGGCGGGCAGCGTGATGTTGAAAACCACCGGACGCCGCAGCGCGGGATCGGGCGACTTCCACTCGAACTTCGCCGCCTTCCACACGCCGAATTTCTGGTCGTCGGGGTGAAGAGTTGCCGCGCCGGTCACGGGGGCCGTCGCGAGGAGCAACGCGCTGCCGAGCAAAATGGAAACGCGGAGAGCGTTCGGAGCATTGGGCGTGAGCCGTTTCATGCGAGCAGTTCGTTGATGATGCCACTTTGGTCAATGCCGCGCAGACCCGTGTCGGGCAGACCAAATTTGTCGCGCGGTTTGCCGGCGGCGTGGAGCAGCGTGAGATAAAAGTTCGACATGCTGCGATGCGCCTTGGCTCCGTAGTAGGGCATCTGGAGATAACGTCCGCCGGGCTGGAGCCGTCCGGCGAGTCCGCCCACGAGCACGACGGGCCACTCCTTGAGGTCGGGATGATGCGCCTCGCCGGAGTCGCTGAGGTAGATGATGAGCGTGTTGTCGAGCATGGTGCCGTCGCCCTCGCGCACGGACTGGAGCTTGGTGGCGAGGTTCGCGATCAGTTGGCAGTGATACTGGCGCACGGCGACGAAACATTCCTCGGCGGTCTTGCCGTTCACACCTTTGCCGTGGCCGTATTCGTGGCCGTCGATCGGGATGCCCAGTTCGGTGAAGGAGATGTATTGCTGGCCGCCACCGCCGGACGTGAGGGTGACAACATTCGTCAGCCCGGCGATGAGCGCGGCGGCGGCGGTCTCGAATTGCGCCTCGAGACGATTCGTTTCGGTCGGTTTCTGAAACCTGGCGTCGAGCCTGGGTGCATCTGCGCGCAGGGCCGGTTCTATCTGCTCAACCTTGCCCTGTCGCCCGTGCAACGACTCGAAGGCTTCGAGATACTGGTCGAGCTTGGCCCGTTCCTCGCCGGCGAGGTGGCCGCGCGCCCGCCGCACATCGTCGGCCATGAAGTCGAGGAGCGTGGTCCGGCGATCAAACTCAGCGCGGCTCGCCCCGCCGGTCACGCTGCCGAACAAGCCCTTGAACGCTTGCTCCGGCGAACACTGAATCGGCGCAGCCTTGCCCGGCGCGCTGGCGCAGATTTGGTAATTCAATGTTTGGTCGGGCTTGGACAGGATGCCCGGCCCGACGCACGGAATGATGCCGGGACTGGCCCCGCCCAGCGCCCAGTCAATCGTCTGCGCCATCGGCCCCTGACTGCCGGGATAACAGCCGAGCGCGCCGTGATTCGTCGAGTGTCCGCCGGTGCCGCCCTCGGCGATGCGTCCCGACAGGCCGCGAATGATGGTGAGCCGGTCTTTGAAGGGCACGAGCGGCTCCGGCAGTTCGTGGTCGGCGAGGCGCGTGGTCACGGCCGCTTCATTCTTCGGCAATTCCTTGTCGCGCCGCGTTGGCAGTCCCACGGGGATGACGTGGTTGGGATTGATGCCATTGCTCTGCACGACGAACACAAAACGCTTCCGCACGGCGGAGGACGCGCCCGCCGCGTGCGCGACGAGTTGCGAGAAAACCGGGTTCAGCAGCGCGGCACCGGCGCCAAGGGTGATGCCTTTCAGAGCCGTGCGTCGGGTAATGTGGTTCATGGTGAAGCTTGGATGGCCGTTTGTTGAATCGGAGCGGAACTGCGTTTCAGGAATGAATCAGAAGTGAGCAGCGAAACCAGCAGCGCCTTGAAACTGCCGCCGCTCCCGACGTAGGCGTGGTCGGCATCCTGCAAAGTTTTCGCGTCGGCGATGGATTCGTTGCGCCCGAGGTAGTAGCGGAAGACGTGGCGGATGAAGACCTGCCGCACGCGGTCGGACGCGGCGAGTTTTTGCACCAATTCGCGCGGATCTTTCACCGGCCCGTCCAGCTTCGGGTCGCCGCTGTTGGCGATGAGTCCGGCGGTGTCGAGCGCCGCGCCGCGCAGCACCGGGCCGAGGGACTTGCCTTTCTTGTCCACGTTCGTGGCGGTGGCGTCGGCATCGCGCACGAGTTCGACGGAGCGCAGCCGGCTGTAGTGGTCGAACTGCTCGAAGGGCAGCGCGAGGTCGTCCATGCGTTGATGACATTTCCAACAGGCCTCGGCGCGCGTGAGTTGGAGGCGGTCACGGAGCGTGCGGTGCGGGTCGTCGGGCACTTGCGCGGCCACGCCGATGGGCAGGTCAGGCACGGTGCCGCCGAGGAATCGTTCGCGGATGAACTTGCCGCGGCGCACCACGTC
>JBBRBM010000127.1:0-17983 GCA_038205745.1 Verrucomicrobiota bacterium
AAGCCTGACCAGGTTCACGCGCGGCGCGGATGTCCAGATAAGCCGCATCGAGCGTCAGCCCTTGCGATTTGTGAATCGTCATCGCGTAAGCGAGGCGCAACGGAAATTGCGAAAACGTCGCGGAGTCGGGATCATTCTGGCTGTAACGCCAGGTGAATCGCTCGACGGGAATAACGTCGTGATTCGGCAACCGCACATGAACCGTGCTGTCATCAACGATCATCACGGTGCCCGTCTGACCGTTCACAAAAATGGGCAGGCGTTGGCCGCGCTCATTCTTGTTCACTGTGAACATCACAAGCGCCCCCGGCTTCAATCGCAGCGTCGCGGGCGTCAGCAGATTCTTCGCAAGGAACTCACGCTGAAGATCAGGACCAGTTTGCAGCGCGTCGCACACGACTGCATCACCGGCGAGTTCTGAAAGCTGGAACTCGTTCCACTTGTCCACCTGGACGTTGTGCGTGAACAGCCGCGTCAGGTTCGCAGGCGGAAAGTTTTTCACGCGTGATTGCAGCAGCCGGGCGTCATCGCCGCGCACGAGGCCGAGACGGAACCGCGCAAGCGCGGCGACGAACTGCGCTTCGTCTTGGCGACGAGCCGTGTTTAACACGATCGTTTTGAACTCAGCCGATTGCCATGCACGCGACAGGAATGCCCAATCGTAGGGCACACTCTCCCCCTGTGGCCCACACGCTAGTGTGCTGACGGGCGGAAGCTGAAGGAAATCGCCCGTGGCAATCACCTGGACGCCGCCGAACGGCCGCTCATCGCTTCGCAGCCGACGAAAAAGGAATTCGACGAAATCAAACTGCCGTCCCGGCAGCATGGAGATTTCATCAATCACCAAGGTCTCGCAGCGGCGCACGCGATTGAATCCCGCCCGCACTGAAGGACGGCCGTCCTTCTCCAATTGCGCGAAGTATTGCTCGTTCGTTTGATCAGGTTGCGGGCCGAGCATCATTCCGCAAAAGCGATGGATCGTCATGCCGCCGACGTTCAACGCCGCCACGCCCGTGGGTGCGGTTACGTCCACGCGCCGGTGGCCGTCCGCAAGGACTTCGCGCAAGAGCGTGCTCTTGCCCGTGCCAGCCATGCCGGTCAGGAACGTGTTGCGACCGGCGCGCGCGTGCGCGAGGAAACGATTCTCTTCTGAGATTGGAGCATTCATGCGTTCGAGTTCTGCGGCAGACCAGCGGCTAGGCCGCTTGGCGATCACGATCCGCCAGTTGCGTTGCAGTGGTTTCATCGACGGCCTTCAAAGCAAATGACGGCGGACGGAAGATCACGATGGCACTCGGGAACGGCGCGGAGTTCGTTGCGTTGCCGAATTTGAGCCGGCCACGCAGCAACCGCACTTCGCCCTTCATCGCGTAGCGGTGCCACCATGCGGTGTCGGTTCGAGCGGGAACCAGGCACACCGACCGTCGCGCCGGCGCGCGACGATTTGTATGCCTTCCACATCCAGCGCGAGATCATCACGCCGTAAGGCGGATTCATGAACACGATCTCATCGCCCCAGGTCTGCACCAGTCCGTCATCGTCGAGCGTGAAGAACCGCGGGCATTTCGCGTTCTCGCGAGTCGCGCACGGATCGAGCGTGAACGCGAACTCGCGAGCCAGCACATCGAACAACCACTGAGGCGTGGCCCATTCGCACGTCGCTGACGAGAAATGCACCGCGAGTTCTTTCACGCGGCGAGCGGGGTTGCAGGTTGAGAATTTTGGCGCGGATCGTAGCCCTTCACGTATTTCCACAACCCAAACGCGCTGAGGAATGACGCGAAATAATTCTGATCATTCCACTGCTTCACGTGAACCGGACCCGGCTGCGCGCTGTCGATGACGACGGACACGATGGCGCTCAAATCTTTTGCGCTGTTCGAGAGAATCGCTTGTTGATAAGCGGCGAGTTGCAGCGGCCACGTTTCGTAGAAGGCTGGCTTCGGTTCACCCTTCGTCGAACGCTTCACCTTTTGCGTTTTGAAATCGACGACAGCCCAACCGATGCCACGCAGCTTGGCAACCATATCGACGCGACCCGCGTAACCGTGCTCGTGATGCACGAACACCGTTTCGAGCGAAGCGATTCGTTCGACATTCGCGTCGAACCAATCGCACCAGAAACGCAGATGTTGCAGCAGCTTTGGATCAGTTGGTAGTTCCTTGTTGATGGCGTAAACCTCGCAGGCGTTGTGAATCGCCGTGCCGAAGTCCGCCGCCTTTTCAACTTGCTCGCCCATGTCGGCGACGACGCGATGCGCGAAGACATCGAGCGATTCATTTTCAGCGCGCGGCAACGTGAGCGCGGCCATGATGCCTTGCTCAATCTTCCACGCATCGAGTCCGGGCTTGGCGAGAACGCCGAGCACGTTGGTTACACTCGGGAGTCCGAAAACTTTGCGAGCGTCGGCGAGAGTAACGGGGCGATTACCCGTGCCGTCCTTCTTCGCGATTTCGTGAAACGGAGTGCCGTCGCGAAGATACCAGTGCGACGGCTGATTGCGTTCAATGAGGGTCATATTTCCTTTCGTTGATTGAGAAATGGTGGCCGTGCGCAAGCACTCAATACGGAACGTCGTCGTTCGCCTTTTCCTGAGTGGAGAGCCACCAGTCGAGTGCCGCGATCAGCCGCTTGTCATCGGCGGTCGGCTTCGCATTCGCCTTCGCAGTCGGCAGCCACTTCTCACAAAGCGCGCTGACCGCTTCGAGATTCAGATCGCGAAGTTCGATGCCTTTGTATTTGCCGACGTGAACTTTCACCGCGCCGTGATCCACGGCACCGCTCTGCGCGCCGCCTTCAGTTCGGCGATAGCCGCCGCCCGTTTCGGTGCCGATGTTTTGCCGATCTTTGGCGCGAACGAATTTGCCCGAGGGTTTCAACGCATCGCCTGATTTGTCAGGCGTGCAGGCCGCGATGTTCGCGTATGTCTCGCCGTCTTTGTTCTCATGCACGACGACGAGTTGCGCTGGCTTGCCGATGAGCGATTCGGTGTCGAAGTCTTTCAACTCCGCGCTCGTGAGATCGCGACCGAGCCAGCTACGCAAAAACTTTCGGAGCGACGCTTTCTCATTCAGCGTCGGCGTGAAGTTGCGCGACCAGACTCCAAACCGGCCGCCATCTTCCTTTTGCAGATCGACTTCAAACACGACCTTGAACACGTCGCGTTCGCCGTACTGCGATTGCTGTTTGCGCAGCGGCGTGACATCGACGCACACCGCGCGGCCCGTGAATTCAGGGCAGGCTTCGAACTTTGAATTATTGGCTTGGATTTTCATTTGTTTCTTTTGGTTTGTTGTTTTCAGAAATGGCCGCGACACGCGCCGCAGCCTGAAATTGTTTGGGGAGCGCACGCGTCTCGCGTGCTGTGCTGGGCGTCCCGCCCGGCACATCCTTTCGCGTAGGAGTCGAGGTAACGAGACTCTGATCAAAATCTCCTCTGAGCAGCCGGAAGAACGTCTCCGCATCCAACGTCACCAGCCAGCCACGGTGATTGCGCTTGTGCGCAACAACCGGAACTTTTTGGGGAGCACACGCGCCTCGCGTGTTGCCTTTGGCGCCCTCGCCAAAGGCATCCCTTCGCGCCTGTTCCATCGCATCCTCGATGTTCAGCCGCTCAACGCATTTCACTTCGCAGTGCAGCCAGGGCAACGCATCGCAGATCACATCCGGCGAATCAGGGGAGCCGGAAAATTGCTGGCCGCGCCGCGCGTCATAGCCATTGGCGCGAAGCTCATCGCGCCACTGCCGCTCGCCACGTTTGCCTTTCTCGCGAGAGTTCATGCGCGCTCAGGCAGAAGGGGAATTGTTGACGCCGTAATGGGTTTCGAGGTGCTTCACCACGACTGGCCAGTTGAAGAGAACCGACTGGCCGATCTTGACGTAAGGAATGATTCCTTTCTTTTGCCAATACTCGACGGTGCGCCGCGTCTTCTTCAGGCGCTTGGCAACTTCCGCTTTCGTGATCATCCCTTCCATCGGGCCGGTCGGTTGGTTCGTTTCTGCTGTCATAAAATCACTTCGTTCTTCTGCGCTCCGGCGCGTCCCACTGAGGGCGTGATTGCGCCGGTGCGTTCGTTATACGGATCGTTTTTTCGTTTCTGAGTGAGGCGGGAAAGTGGTTGCCCGAACCTTCGCGTCGTTGCGCGCGCTTGCGCTCCATTGCGCGGATAAAAATTCGGAAGAAATGTTGACGCGGTTTTTGCGCGGATTTGCGTCCAGGCCAACGAGAAGTGAGGAATCGCCACGCCAGTCGCGACTTTTCGCGCTGTCATACTTGCGTTAAACGCATAGCCCGGCGTAAATAAAAAGCGCTGCGTGATAACGCTCATTGAGTTGAATGGCTCAGCGCCTGTGCGCCCTCTCCGCCTCGGCCGGGGAGAGGGTCGCCACCATTCCGCATTCCGCGCTCCACATTCCGCGTTCGTATGAGCTACTTCAGCACTGCCATCACGCGCATCGCCGCGCGCAATCAACTGACGCAAACCGAAATCGCGCGCCACGCCGGCCTCACGCAAAGCCACATCTCGCGCGTGTTCAACGGTGAGCACCGCACGATTACCAACGAAGATTTCGTGAAGCTCATTGGCGCATTCAAAGACATGCGCGACCGAGCTGAAATTATCGCCGCGCGTTGCATGGATGTCCGCGTCGGCTCCGGTGCTGACCAAGTGAAGATCATTGTCGAGGGACCAGCGCGCGACACCGGAAAGGGCGCGAAGCAAAACGAGTTTCCTGAAATTGAGTTGAGTCATGAAACGGAAAGGGCGATTGCGTATTTGCGCAGCCAATGCCCTATCAATCCCGATTTGGAGAAACACTTACTCGGATACGCACGCCTGATGGGAATGAAGTAGGCATCGCTCCCGCCGCCAATTGCAGTCGCAACACGCGACCTTTCGCCCGCCGTTTGCGCTCCTGCATGGTGATTTGGATGCGGTAATTGACGATGCGCTCCCACTCCCGCGCGAACCGGACCACTCCCGGACGTTCGCTGTGCTTCATGCTCCGAAGACACTGCATCATGCCGTCGAGAACGAGTTGTTCATCTTCGAGTTGAGGAATTGAACCGAACCGGGCGGGGCCGTGTTCATCCGGCTTCCCCAATCCTTCCGCTTTGTGGATTGTGCTTTCATCTTTCATGGAGACATCTTGCCAGAGGGGCAGTGCCATCCGTTGACACCCGGGTAAAAAAGTTATTCACAATCGCTACAAGCGTCAGTCTCGATACCGGTCAGCCAATGTCATAGCCGCTCCGCGAATCCGTTCCACCAGCGCCTTTGGGCGAACCACTGTGGCGTGCGTTCCCCAACTCAGCACCCATCGGTCCGCTTCCTCGATGCTGTCGAGGCGCATCGTGATTCGGATTCGTCCGCCCGGCAGTTCCAAAATCTGCTGGCTCGCGTGCCATTTGCGTCCACGAATCAAGTCCGCCGCCCAAACATCAAAATCAACGACGACTTCGTAATCCTGTGCTCCTTTGTAAGCACTGAAGCTGCCGCGCAGATATTCCGATGCGCTGAAGTTCGGCGGCACTGTAAACCGTTCGTTGGTGAGCGCCGGTTCCCGCAAGCGTGTCAGGGCAAATGTGCGGATCGCGTCCCGATTCACATCGAGCGCGAACAAATACCAATGGTTCTCGATGCACGCCAAATGATACGCTCGCACATGCCGCCGCTGCGCCTTTGACGCGCCAAGATTGCGATACAGAAATTTCACCGCACGCCGTTCCTGCACCGCGCGCGTAATCATTTGAAATGTCGCAAGGTCCGTGTCCTCAGGCGCAAAAGGCCGGAACGAAACCATCTGATCGAGATTGCTGAGAGTGAATCCCGTACTTTGGTCCAACTGCCCCGTCAGTTTTCGGAAGGCCGCTTCCAGCGGCGCTTGGAATGGCGTGCCGTGGTATTGCGCAATCGCCTTGTGCGCGACCAGCAGCGAAAAGAGTTCTGCTTCCGTCACGGCCACCGTCGGAAAGTGATCCACGGGTTGCGTGTAGTAGAAGCCGTATTTCTTCTCGTCATATTCCATCGGCAGCTTCAAACGCAACTTCATGAACTCCACGTCGCGCTTCACTGTTCGCAGAGAAACTTCGAACTCCTTCGCCACAGCAGGGCAGTTCGGATACGCTCCGCTCTGGACAAGCTGATGCATCCGCATCATCCGCTCCCAAGCGGGTCGCGAATACGCTTCAACCTTCTTCTTGGGCATTCAGGAATCCTGCGCTGGGCTGACGCTTGTGCGTCAACCGTTCACGAATGAGAAGTTTACAAATCATCCACGATGTCCCGGAGATGAATTCCCAACGCTTTAGTGATCTTCAGCAAAGCGTCGATCGTAATCGCTCGATGCGCGCATTCCACTTGGCTGATATAAACGGAATGCAGGTCGGCCTTTTCCGCCAACTTCTCTTGGCTCAGGCCGGCCTTCTTTCGATACTTGCGAATGTTTTCACCAATCAGCTTGCGGTGATGGGGCACGGGCACAGTTTTTCACGACACCAAGAAGCTCCTTTCGCAGCCATAAGCGGGCAGCTTAAATTTATTTCCTTGCTTCCAGCGTTTCCCCCGGTACGCTGCGCCGACTAAGCCGTTCAGTCCTTTTGCGTGCAAGTTTTCTGAACGGCGGCACCTGTAGAAGGTGCGCTCGCCTCTCACGCGCGTCGCTTCGCATGGAGACGGGTAACCAAACAGAAAACGCATTGAAAGAAACGCATGAAGACATCGACCGCCTCAGCCCACCGGCATCGTTGGTTCCGATTCACCGCAAGCGCCGCGAGTTTAGCACTCGGGTTCGCCCTGTTCATCGGAGTGGCTCGTTCGGACAACCCCCCAGTCCTGTCGATTCAGCCGCTGGGCAGCAATCAGTTCTCGATCACTGTTACCAATGGAATCCCCGGAACCAACTACACGCTGTTCTGGACGCCGGCCCTGGCTGACGAGAATTGGCCCTGGCAAGTTTGGGAAGTAATCGACGTAGGCGAAACAAACTTTGCCATCGATGCGCTGGGCTGGCCACTTGGTTTCTTCAAAGTGTTGCTGGGCAGTGACCGGGATGGGGACGGAGTAACAGAGCAATACGACGCGAATTCCAGTGATCCAACGATCGGAATTCTGTCAGTCACCATCAACAGCCCGACCAACGGCGCAAACCTCCAATAACTGCTTGCTGCTTTCCCCGAAATGAAAACCTCCACCTATTTTGCCTGTGCTTTTTTAACTCTTTCTCTTGGTATCGCTGGTTCGAACGCCGCCGTTTATTTCGGTTCCAGCGCGTATGAAGTTCATGAAAAAGACGCCGCGCTTGGGATCGGTGTGTATGTTACCGCGGGAAACTCTGAATATTGCACTGTAACTGCCAACGGTCCGTCTGGGACGCCAGCGACGACCGCCACACCCAACGTTGATTACACGGCCGGAAACAACTTCAGTATTCCGGGCGGTAGCTACGGAACTGCATCTTTCACGGGTATCACTTCATTCAAGACTTTCACGGTTGGCATTGTGGATAACAACGTGAGGAACGCGGACAAGCAGATTGGCTTCGCATTTTCTACCGCTCAAAACGGAACCACGAATCCGGCGACGGCAATTCTCTACATTTACGACGATGACTTTCTAGTCAGTGTGAAAACGATTACGCCGACTGCGAGTGAATCCGGTGAACTCCGGGGTAAATTCTTGTTCACACATGACGGGCCGACGACTCGACCTGTTACTGTGAACTTTTCGAAGGCCGCCTCCACCGCCACTATCAATTCAGATTACGTGCTGCGTGTCGTGGGCGTGGGGCTGGTTACGACTAGCGTTACAATCCCGGCCAATACGAACTCCGTCGAAGTCAGGGTCGAACCTGTGGACGATAGCGTGGTGGACCCGGACGAAACGGTAAACCTTGCGATCACGAGCGGCTATTACGAAATCGACCCGGCGAACAGCAGCGCAACCGTTACAATCATCGACAATGATCCCGTCGTCAGCATTTCAGGCACGGATACCAACGCTGTCGAAGGTGGAGATTCCGCATTGCTCACGGTGACACGCACGGCGGACCCGAGTGCATCGGTAACCGTGCGTTACGTGCTTTCGGGCACTGCATCCAATGGAATCGATTATGCCTTTCTGTCCAACACCGTCGTTATTCCGGGCGGTGAAGCGTCGGCAACGATCGCTATCGCACCGTTGTTCGATTACCTGGTCGAAGGTATCGAGACGGTCACGGTGACGCTTGTCACCAATGGTTACAAAGTTGGTGCCGTAAGCAACGCTACCGTTTATATCGCCGATTTCAACGATTCTCAGCGCAAGCCGCCGTTGCTTGGTGGGGCGCTCGCGAGCACGGCTCACTTTGGCAGATTCGTGCGCGGCACGGGCCTTGACCCGTCTTATCAATCGTTTGTCGTTCCCGTTGATTTCCAGCAAGGCGTGCCACTCAACGACAGTGGTGGCAACGCAAGCACATTGTTCCCGGGAAATTCCTGGACCACAAATTTCATTCATTACAACGCCGCAGCTCCCGGTTCGCCGATTCCATTCTCAAATCCGATAGCCGCATTCGGAAGTCGGGTGGGTGGCTCACCGCTCTACTTCGACCAAAGCTACACGTTTGGCCTCTACGCTGGGGAACCAAAGCCCTCCTATACAAACGCAAACGCTTACACGAACGCCTTGCGGATCAAGGTTTACAACCGGGGAGACATGAGCTTCGTCGCCACGACGAACCTCGTTATCCCGAACATCTCGAACACGAATGAATGGGTGCGTTTTCTCACCAATGGCTATTCGAAGACGTTCACTGCATTCGGCCTCACAACCGTTTTATCCTTCAACAACGCGACGATCGCCTGGGGAGCCGAGAGCGGAGCGGGAAATCCGTTGGATGCGACATATCACCTGCGACACACCGCCACCGCCGGTTCATCAAACTACGTTTATCTATTCGAACTAGCCGGCGGCACGGATCAGGGATGGATGGTTAAAACGCTGGCGGATGCGCCGTCGTGGTCACCGCTTTACACCATCGAATTCGAGGAACGTCCCGCATGGCGCGCGATTCTTTTGAATACGCCTCAATTCTTTGGCACTCCGATTCCACCGGGATACCTTGGTCGCTCCATCGAAGAATTGCTGACGAACAATCCTCCCGTAACAAATGTCGTCAGTCTTCCGAACTCGCCTTCGACTTACACGAATCTCGATCAAAGCCCGGAACTGCGCGTCAGTCCGATTCTCGATCAATTCGTCTCCGACATGGCAAGCGACCCGATTCAACTCGCTAACTACGTCCTGAACGAAATCGAACTCACCGACGCAATCGATTACAACGTCAACGGAGTGTTCTCTGAAACCGCTGTGAATCTGGGCGGTGTGAACCGCGGCGCGCTTGGAACGTTCCTCGAAGGACAAGGATCACCTACTGAGCAATGCGCGCTGCTCATTTATCTGCTACGCCGTGCTGGCTACCCGGCGGTATATGTTTTTCCGCCGAATAATGGTTTGAAGCTCGTGGATGCTCGTCTGAGCAAAGTTCTTCGCACGCAGATACGAAACGCGTTTGATGGCGATGGCCTTTATTACACCACCAATCAACTGATCCCCGTGAACTATCCCTGGGTGGCAACTTACATCGGCACAAATTGGGTGCATGTGTTTCCGTGGCTAAAAGACACGCAGGTTGAGGAGGGCCACGACATCTACGATTACATGCCTCCTGAGTATGACAATCCCTACAAGTGGGCGCGTGCCTACACGTTCGGCGATACCAACATTCTTTCCGCCAATCCGCTCGATGATTCACCGCTTCTTGTTTATCCGAAGTTCTTGCAACGAGTGCTGCACGAACGTGCGCCCATGGTTTCTTTGGACAATATCGGCACGCGGGCATGGAACCGGCGCAACTATTTTTCCCGCTGGAGCGATTTTCCAACACCGACGAGTCTCGTGAGTTCAAACATCGCTGTAGAAAGCCTCGGCTCAACGATGATCACGAACGTCGCACCTTCACTGACGAACATCTTCAATACCGTTAGCGTGGAAATCAGCAGCGTGAACGCTCCGACAAAGAAAGTGGCGTCCGGAGAAATGCGTCTGGCTGAACTCCATAACCGCCGCTTGGTCGCATGGCATTCGAAAACCAACGTGAACCATCGGCTTTACCTCGCGCTCGACTCGTTTCGTACCAACATCACGGCGACGAAAGCCTTTTCATCAGCGTCGCTCGTCAATTCGACTGATACGAACGCTCTCGTGAACCTCATCACCAACGTCACGCTGCACGCGACGAATGATCTCTTGCAAGTCCGTATCGTTCACAAACGGCACCGTTCGCTGCCGGGGGGCTTCACGGCGCCGGACCACTGGACGCCTTACCTCGGCTTCTCCAGTTCTCTTGCGGTGACAAACATCCGCTACATCCACAAAGGTGACCTCGCCGCCATCTGCATCAATCCAGGGCGCGTGACGCGAAAGATGCTCGACGTTAACGCTCAGGAAATCTGGAAAATGGAAGAGGCTGGGACTGCAGGTACCACAAACGAATATCAGGGGACAATCGCCTATCTCGCTGGCATGTCCTATTACGAAAAAGTGGACCGCTTTCACACCCTCGCCACCCGACTGCACAAGGCCCAGCCAATTTCGTTCTTCGCTTCGGGTCTGGCGTTGCTCCGGGCATATCGGGACGATTCCGGCCAACTGCCGAATGGCGACATCACGTTCGTGCAACCGGTTGTGGACATGTTCTATCAGGAAGTAGCCGCCATCGGAAACCAGACAATCCACCTCGATTCAGATGAATCTGGATACGCTGCTTCTCAGAAGGTTTTTGAGTTGTTTATCGTGGGTGCCTCCGCGTTGGAACACAACATCATCAATCGCTTCTACCAGCAGTCTGATGCTGTTTCGACGGTCCGCCTACTGAGATTAGCCGCACCCAACGCCATTTTGCTCACCCGCTACAACTATCTTACGGAGGGCGCGAAGACACCTCCCGGTGCGACCGGCCCTCTGAGAGATATTGATTCTTCGATTTGGAAAACCATTACCAATACGTTTACGAGCACTTACGTTTCGAACAACGTTCATGCCTACATCACGCCCGGCAATGTCAGCAATCCGAGCGGTTCGTTCACCGGTATGGGCGCATTGATATTCAGTCCGGGAGATTATTTCGCAATCATCGGCGAGAGCCTGAACGGCGGCTACGGTGAAACCGTTCCTGACGACACATTCACGCGGGCCAATCTTCCGAGTTCGAGCGTAACGATCGATCAGGACAACAACGTCGTCTTTGATTCCGAGCCATTCACCAGCAGCACAGATACGATCGGGGATACGCGCTCCGTTTCGATGCATGACATTGTCGCATCTGGCAATTCGATCACAGCGAGCACGACGTTCACTCCTGAAAAGGACATGGCGATGGATCTGGCCTCGGACCTGGTTGACGCGAACACCGGCAAGCAAGCGCAATGGGAAGAGATTCAAGACGCGGGCGTTCTTCAACCGCGCAGCGAAGGCCAGCGCAGTGAATGGTTCAATGACCCTGTGAACGCCATCACGGGCGAGTTCTACGTTGACAGCGTTGACCTGCGGCTTGCCGGACCGATGCCACTCGAAGTGCGGCGGAATTATTCGAGCCAAAACCTCTACGAAGGCGACTTCGGATACGGATGGAAGATCAACTACGTCCCGTGGCTGTCGGTGAGGACCGATTCCAGCAACACGCTCGTTTACGCTGCGGAGATGGATGGCAGCGTCATCACCTATCGCCGGCTTCGGAGCGGCAGCACCTGGCTCAGCACGTGGGTGCCAACGCCGAAAGACAATCCGCACCTGCAAAACCTCTCGGGTTCGGTTGCCAACCCATACAATGCCGTGATCACTCGGATCACGAACAGCGGCGTTGTGACCTACACGCTCAAGGCCCCGGACGGCAGTGTCCGAAAGTATCTCGTTACGGATGATTTTTCTCTCGGCACGGGAATGACTCGCAGCCGGCCTTATCTCGACACCTGGACCGACAGCCGAGGGAATTACTGCAAGTTCTTTTACAGCAGCAATTCGGCAACCGGCGACTTTGGAAAGATCCGCCGCATTGAAAACAGCAGCGGCAACTTCCTCAATTTCGCTTACGACATTTACGGCCACATCATCGAAGCGTTCACCGGCGACGGGCGCCGCTTGCAGTATGAATACGATGACTACGGCGACCTCGTGAAGGTGCGTCTCCCTGACGCCTCCGAGATCAATTACGAATATCTCCGCGACATCATCACGGACACTGCGTTGCGCAGCCTCTACTCGACGCACCTTCTCATTCGAGAACTGAAACCGGAAGGGCGGATTCTTCAGAACGATTACGATTCCGAGAGGCGCGTTACCAAACAATATGCGACCGCGGGCCGTGACCTGCGACTCGTTCAGAACGCTAGCTTCGTTTATTCGAACAACTTCGTGCTTCGCACGGCGTTCACGAACCGCATCCACGGATACACGCTTGTGCTCGACTACCTCGGGCACACGAATCGCGTGCAATACAGCAACACCCTAATGACCGCACGCGTCGATGAAATCGGCCGCACCAATCTTCAGGAATGGTATCTCGATACCGACACGAACGCGCCGGCATATCCCCGAGCTTTGAAGCAAGCGGCGGATGCTCGCGGTCTAGTCACACAGTTCAAGTATGATTCGCTGGGCAACGTCACGAACGTCACAACCATCGGCGATCTCACTGGCGCGGGAATCACGAACGAAACGGCAGTCGCAAGCTTTGGCTACAACACGAACTTTTTGGTGACAAACATGGTTGATGCGATAGGGAATCGCACCGCTTACACCTATACGAATCCGATCTCGCCATTTCTGCGGACGAGCGAAGAACGCTACGCGTCAAACGGTGCTCTCATCTCGGCGACTACATTGGACTATTACAATGTCACGAACGCAATCCTGACGAACAACTTTGCGGGTAGTTACGGTCTGCCTCGTCGGATCATCCGTGCCTTTGGATCGAGTGACGCCGCAACCAACGAACTGACCCACGACGCTCGCGGATTCGTGACCCAGGAGACGCGCTACACTGCCACAACCGACCCAGCGGTCGTCACCTCGTCGTTCTACAACCTTCGAGGTGAGTTGGTGGAAAAGTCGGATTCCGCAGGTCGCAAGTCTCGCTTCGCCTACGACACGCGTGGCAATCCCGCGTGGCGTGAAGTGATGGATGAACAAGGCAACATCCTTTCGCGCGAAGCGTTTTACTATAACCAGAATGGCGAACTCACTTGGATCGACGGCCCGCGCACCGGGCCGGAAGATTACACGTGGTTCATTTACGACGGGGCCGGAAGAAAGATCGAGGAAGTCCGCTTCCGTTCCCGTGCCCGCACCGACGGAAGCGGCGTGGAAGCCGAGACAGGCGATGCTCTTTTCGCCACGACATTCCGGGAATACGATCTCCTCGGCAACTTGGTCAAAGTGATTGATCCGCGCGGCCACTACACGCGGATGACTTACGACGCGGCGAACCAAGTGATCGAGCGCCGCCCTTACGACGCAACAAATGCGACTGCTCTCGCACGCGAAAGCTTCGCTTACGATGTCAGTGGTCAATTGGCTTATCACACCAACGCACTCAGCGGCGTGACCGAGAAGCTCTACACCTGGACTGGCAAACCGAAATATCAGAAGGATCCCACGGGCGCTACCAACGCGTGGCGGTATTACCTTGATGGCCGCATCCGCTTGGAAATCCAGCGCAATGGCACGTATTGGGAAACGACTTATGACGATGCCGCTCGCACGGCACGACGAGTTTTCTATTCAGGAACCAGTGCGGCACTTGCAACCAACATCGCGGTTCTCGATCGGCGTGGTAACGCAGTGCAAAACATCGATGCGGCAGGAAACACTTTCACCGCTTTCTTCGATGGATTGGACCGCCCGAAGTCTTCATTTGGCCCGGCGATCTTGAGCGCGTCTCTCGTCGGCCTGGACCCCGCCGGAACGAACTACACGACGAATGTGGTTCAGCAAATCACCGGCTACGCTTACGACGGCAGCGGCAAAGTGCTGATCGTCTCGAATGCGCTCGGCGAGAAGACGGTCACGACGAACGACGCTTTGGGCCGTCCGGTGAGCTTTCAGGTTTTCGCCTCGAATAGTGCCACACCGTTGCGAATCAGCTCCGCAAGCTACGCCTCCGATCATCACAGCGCCACAGTCACGACCGGAAGCGGCACCGGTGCGGTTTCGACCACGACTTTCACCGATAATGACGGGAACGCGGTTCTCTCAATCGCTTACCCCGGAGGCAGCGCGCGCCAGTTCAATCGACGCACATTCGATTTGGCGGGTAATCTTGTTACCGAGGCAAAGCAATCAATCACCAACAGCACGGTGATGACGTGGAAGACAACCACTTTCGACTACGACGGACTGAATCGCATTCGCGCGAAGATCGAACTCGACAGTGCCACGAACACGTTCAGTTACGACGCGGCGGGCAACCTCACCAACCGCGCCATGCCCGGCAATCTTTCGTGGTCTGCCACTTACAACAATGCTGGCGAAATTCTCACTGAGCAGGACAGCAATGCCGCTTCCGCGACGCGAAGCATCGCCTACTCTTACTATCCTGCTGGCGACAAATGGTCCGGCTTGCTCAACACCGTCGCAGAAGGCAATGGAGTCATTCGCACTAATAGCTACGACGATTGGCTTCGCGTCGCAAGCGTGATCACAACCGGCGCGCTCGACGAGCAGAAGATGGGTTGCGCCTGGCTCTATGACGCGCGTGGACTGGTCACCAACATCACGCATTCCTACTCCATCACAAACATTGGCCCGAGGACGGACATCGAACGCCGCTACAACGAATACGGGCTGATGATCCGCGAGTGGGTGAAGGTGGACGGGACCAATCTCATCCCGATCTGGCAGTCGTGGGATTCCGCCGGGCGCAGAAAGCAGGCCGACGGAATGAACTTCACCTATCGCGCCGATGGACTCATGGCGAGCGTCAACGCTTCCACGTTCGGATATAGCGACAACGGTTTACTGACCGGGCGCACGAACGGTTCCCGAATCATCACTGTGGATCAGCGTGATGGCACCGGCAGGCAGTTGCAGCGTTCGACTCTCGTAAACGGCAGCGGTGTTCTTACTGAAAATTGGGCATGGACGGCGGACGGATTGCCCTCTGCCTATACCGCCGCACGCACAGACTTCACCGACGCGCGCCATTTCAATTACGCCACACTCACACGCCGACTGACGCAAGAAACCCTGCGTCTCACAAACAGCGTCTCGATCACGAATAACTACACGTTCGATAGCGGCGCGGCAGGTGGTTTGGGAGTCCTGACCAAAGTTGGAATGACAGGTTCTGCGAGTTCCACTAATACCTGGTGTGCCGGACTCGACGCCTTGTCGCGAGTTTCCACCGAAACGAACTCCATCGTTCATCGTTCCGCCGATGGTTTTGTGAACGGCGCTGCGACGTTGCGCGGCTACGTGAACGGCCAGTCGATCGACCTGCGCTACGATTCTCGCGCCGCGGGGCCGTGGTATGCAGACATGCCGCTCGCTGCCGGCACCACAAACACGCTCGCCGTTTACGCCGATCATCCGAGCGGCGGGTTCACCACCAATCGGCTCGCAACTTTTACTCTCAGCTCAAGCGCTGCCGATAGCGAAGAAAGCCAATACGACGGCGCGGGCAATGTGACGAATCGCGTTTGGAAGCGTACCGACGGACAGGTCGTGCGCAGCCAATCGCTGACGTGGGATGGATTTGGAAGACTCGCCAAGGTTTCAGAACGCGACGCCACTAATAATGGCTTCAATCTCGTCTCCGTGTTCGACGGCAAAGGCCGCCAAGTCCGCACCATCGAAACGGCCGTCAGCAACAGCGTCGCGCTCGCTGCGAACCCCGCGTCGATCACTGTCACCTATTACTACGATCCCAAAGTCGAGTTCATGATCATCGGCGTCGGCGTGAGCCAAGGCACATTCAACCGGCAGGATTGGATGGCATTTGGGCCGGACATGAGCGGCAGGTATGGCGGAGCACACGGCATTGGCGGGCTGGAGACGATCACAGCGCCACCCTTCAGTTTCAGCACGCTCCCGATCAGTGATGGCTTCGGTAATGTCGTCGGCACCGTGAGCAACAGCGTCGTCCGCTGGACTCCTTCGCGTGTAAATCTTTACGCGCCAGTCGAGGGTTACGCTCCCCCGCGTATTTCCATGACTGCGCCGCTCTACGCGAGTCTCACTTGGCGCACCCGTCCCGTTAACGCGGCTGGCCTCATCCAACTCGGCGCGCGGCCTTATGACCCTTCTCGCCGCGCTTTCCTCGCGGCTGATCCGCTCGGTCACGCTTCGGATGGGGCACTGAACACCGCGTTCAACGGCAATCCAGCGTTCTACTTTGATGCGGATGGCCGATTGGGCCAACCGATGAGTCAACACACACCGACGCGCCTTGAAGAATTCATGCGTCAGTATGCGCAGTTGCAGGGGCAACATCCTCTGGAAGGCTGGGATCAAATTCAATTAACCGAGTTTGATCCAGCCCGCTCGCTCTCTACAGCCGGTGCAGAGGTGGTAAACGCCGTCCTGAATGCCGACGCCATCAAAGAAGGCTGGCACGAGACAACGAACCCGGATTTCAGCAGCTCTGCTGGGATAGCTGCGTTTGGCGTGGGACTGATCAGCCTCATAGCCAATGGAGCCGACGTATTTGCGAACGCCCTTCCGGTAGTTGGAGAAGCAAAGATGGCGTTGGAAACCGGTATCAAGTCTGTACTCAGGGAAACCGGCGAAATCATGTTCAAAGATGCGGTCGAGGAAGTCCTCCAGGTTGGTGCAAAGGAAACTCTTGAAGTTGCCGCAAAGGCGGGAGGACAGCTTCCAGCTAACCTTTACCACTACACGGGAGCGGGGAACGCGGAGAGCATTCTGCAAAACGGTCTGGGCGCTGGCGGTCGTAGAACCTTTGCGACTCCTGCTGGCAACCTCTCACCCGTTCAAGCTCAGATTGAGTTAGCACTGCCAGCAAACCGGGGCTATCCGGGTGCGCTGTTTGAAATCAATACCGCGAGACTCCAGCAACTCGGAATCAATCCAGCCGTCGGTCCGCAGCGGATTATGTCCACACCCAACGCGGGCGGTGGTGGAATTGAGTTCATCTTCAACCAGCCGATACCGCCGTCGGCAATCAGACAAGTTCCATTCCCATGACAAAGCAAGAAATCCTCGATTGGTTAGAAGGCGAAGTTCAGGGTTATCCTGAGCGAGCCACAGGAAACGAATGTGAAGACTTCATCGTCCGGCTCGCCAGCCGCGTAGTCCAATCAGACCGCAAGGAACTTGTCGCAGCAATGCAATACTGGATTGGTGAACGCGGCAAACGAACGCTGCTCGCGGTGCGAATCGCCGCAGAGCACAAGCTACACGAACTCAAGCCCGAGGTGGAACGCCTGCTTGCGGACGTGCGAAGCGGTAAGGCGTTCTCGCCTTACTACGAGGAGTTCATCACGCCAGCTTTGAAACGAATCGAAGCGCCGTGAACTTTCTGCCAACACTGACAAAAATTCGGCTGTGCCTGCTCCCGCTGGCAGTATTTCTGGCTGTTACGATTTTTGCGCCATCTGCGACCTTCGCTTACGACCGGCACAATCAAGTCAAATTGACTTATGACAGCAGTCGCGAATCCGCATTCCTTGGTTATGACGTGGGCTCTATGCTCGCCAGAGGCGACATGGAAAACGGAATCGCTGGGGATCGTGTCCGCTTTTTCAAATTCGGTGAATTATTAGCCGCAAAGACGACAGTGGCAAGGAATCCCAATGTTTACGAAGTATTGTTTGAAGCTCCCATCAGCGGAACGACTCGGGCCGCTCATCGAACCTCAGCCAACCAGTTCTTGGCAAACCAACTTGGGAGCGACGCTCAACTAGGTGGCATGTTCAACCAGCAGCTT
>JBBRBM010000128.1:0-17779 GCA_038205745.1 Verrucomicrobiota bacterium
CGGCCAATGGGAAGGCCAACACGGCTATCGTCCGCTGCTGGCGGAAAGTTTCAGCGACCCCGGAGAGCCATGCAGGCACCGTTTACAAGGCGACCAACTGGGTGCAAGCCGGGGTGACCAAAGGCTACTCGCAGGACCGCACGGATTTTTATGTTCCCAACGGACGGCCCAAGAAACTTTGGCTTAAAGAACTGGCCCCCAACGCGTGCGTGTTGATGTGCGCACGAGAGCTGCCCCAAGCCTGCCAGGCCGCCCAGGGCGACGGGGGCGGGGCACGCAGCCCGCTCAAAGTTCAGCCAGCTCCACAGCCTGCGGGAGGCCTTTGGGGAAGTGCCCGACCCGCGCAGCGCCACCAGCCGCCGCCACCCGCTCGCGGCCATGCTCGGGCTGATCGCTCTGGGGTTGCTCATGGGAGCGCGCGATGTGCTCGACATCTGGCGGAAAGTCGCCTGCCTCTCCCAAAGCCAGCGGCAAGCCCTTGGGCTGCGCGTGCGCGACAAACAAAGCGGGCGGCTCACGATGCCGGGCTACGATGCGCTCAACGATTTGCTCGGGGCGATGGACCCGGGAGCTTATGCGCGGGCGCTGACCGCTTTTTTGCAGGCCCATGCCGGCTTACTGCCCCGCAGCCTGGCCCTGGATGGCAAGAGCGTGGGCAACGGGCGCTGCGGCAGGATTGTCACGCTGTGCCGCCACGAGGACGGACGCCCCGTGGCCATGACCGTGGCCTGCGGCAAGAAGGAAGACTGTGAGGTCTCCGAGGGCCGTGCGCTGCTGGCCGACCCGCAAGTCGAACGGGTCAATGCCCTGGTCACCGCAAGTCTTCCAGCACTTCCTCGCTGCCTCGAAGGAACTTTCCACCCCGAAGATTTTGACGTGCCCTAAAGACAGCGCACGCAATCGTACGGCTGATTTTGCCAAGCTGGCGAATGCGAACATCAGTTATTTCGTGTCACTCAATGTGAACGGGGGCAGTCCTGAGATGATTCTTTCCGGTGATCGCAATGTTTCGGGCGGAGCGTTGAGCAACGGTTTCATGCGCACGTTCACGACGAATTCACCGGTGGCCTGGACGAAAGAGATTCACAATCTTCAAGGGAACGTCGGTCGAGCCGATGGCAGCGTGCAGCAAGTGACGGCAGCAGGGTTGGCTGCTGTCGTTTCAGAAACTCTTGAGAAGACAAACGTGGTGCGGTTGGCGATTCCATGACGACGTGGAAAACAAAGTCAGGAACGCAGCGCGGATTTTCCCTCCTCGAACTGCTGCTCACGGTCGCGATCATCGCGATTCTCGCTGCGCTGTTGTTGCCAGCGCTGACCAGCGCGCAGGGCAAGGCTCGGCGTACGCAATGCGCAGCGAATCTTAAGCAGCTCGGCGTGGCATTCCACAGTTGGGCGCACGATCACAATGACAAGCTGCCGATGGAGGTGCCGATGAGCGAGCGTGGCACGCTGGAGTTCGCGCAGCCGGGTGTGTCGATGGTGGCCTTCAAACATTTCCAGGCGCTCTCGAATGAACTCGTCGAGACGCGACTACTGGTGTGTCCGTCCGATCGCGGTCGTGTGGCGGCGGTTACTTTCGCTGACATGCAGAACTCGAACGTGAGTTACCTCGTGAACACGCGCGCCGTGTTCGGCAAAACGGAATCGGTTCTGGCGGGTGATCGCAATATCCGCACGTCGGGTCGGATGGAATACACGTTCCTGCAATTTGGTCCGGGCGACGCGGTCGAGTGGTCGAGTGCGCTTCATGGCTCGCGGGGGAACATCTTGTTCGGCGACGCGCATGTTGATCTCGTGCTGGCGCAGAATGCCGGCCACCAGTTGACGAACGCCGGAGAAGTGGTTGCTGCCTTGCCGCAACCGGATGTGCCTCCGGTGAGTGATGCGGCTGCTGTCGCGCCGCCGACCTTCGCCAGCAGCGGCAACGCGAGCGCGGGAACGGGTTCATCTGCTTCACAGGGTTCGTCCACGATGCAGTCCACGCCACCGACTGGCGGAAATTCAACTGCCGCAGGCGGCACGATATCGGGCAACACGGCGACGGGAGTTGGTAATTCAACGGGATCGGGAAATGCCACACCGGCGAACACATCAACGGCCGTCGGCGCAGGAGCGGGAACTTCGGGTTCGGCCAATGTTCCTGCGGCGGTGGCGAACGCTGCGTCGAATGCGGCGTCGCCGTTCTTTCCGCGCGAGGCCAATCCTTCCTCACTGTCGAGCGCTGGTGCTGGAGTGATTGAGACTTCCGCTCCCGTCGCGTTCGCGGGAACGAACGTGCCTGCACCCGCTTCGGTCACGACGACGAACGCCCCGACGCGCGCGGGCGGTGTTCTCTCCGAGAAGGAGCCTGAAAACGAACTCGTCTCAATCTCGCAGCGGCTTGGGAAGGTCGGCACGCGCTCCACTTACTCTTTCTTGCTTGTACTGCTGGCAATACTGGTTGCGATCGAGGTCATCCGGCGACGCAAGAAAAGGAACCAGCAGCGGTAAAAAAGTCTCAAAAAAGTTCTGTTGACGCACTTTTACCCCCTGCTAAAGCTTGCCGCCGTCAGCGCACAATACGACAGCAGTGTTGGTGTCAAATAGACAAATGTCCGAACCACGACATTCCGAGTTCCTGCCAGGGCAAGAAATCCCCACACGGTTGGTTTAGTTGAGCGAGACCCACATTATGAACACCGAGTCCAGGCTCTTCGTTGGTAACCTGTCTTACCAAACGTTGGAAAACGACCTTCAGGAATACTTCTCCCAGGCGGGAGTTGTCACGTCAGCGAACCTGATGCTCGACAAATTCACGGGCAAGTCCCGCGGGTTTGCCTTCATCGAGTACGGCTCGGCTGACGAAGCGAACAAAGCCGTGGAGATGTTCCACGACAAGGAATTTCAGGGACGCCAGCTCACGGTGAACATCGCGCGTCCGCGCGAAGAGCGTCCGGCGCGCAGTGCGGCCGGCGGCGGCGGTTTTCGTGATCGCGGCGGGGACCGGGGCGGAGATCGCGGCGAGCGTCGCAGCTATCGGTAAGCCGAATTCTTTCGCCAGCAGAGCCGGAGTCCAATTGGACTGCCGGCTCTTTTTCATTTGGTGCGCCGATCTACCGGGCGAGCGCAGCCGGTGAAAGCTTGGTGTGACATCGCATCGTGCGCACATCCACCGCATCCATTCCCGCAGCGCGAATCGCCTGCATGCCAAGGTCGGTGTCCTCGTAAGCACGGCAAAACCGCGGTTCCACTCCGATGAGCCGTGCCGCTTCGAGGAAGATGTCCGGCGCCGGTTTCTGGTTCTTCACCATCTCGCTTGTGACGACAGCGTCGAAAAGGTGGCGAATGCCCAAATGCTCCAGCACTCCCACGATGATGTGCTGAAGTCCGCCTGACGCGACCGCCATCGGAATCTTCCCGTGATGCATGCGCGCGATCTCCACCACTTCGTGAATCGGTGTGCATTCGTTCATGATCCGCAGGTACTCGTGTTCCTTCTCCTTCGCGACGACCAGCGGATCGATATCGATGGACTGCTCATCGCGCAACAGCGTCAGGATGTCGCGTGAAGGCACGCCCCCCATGGCATAGAAGCGTTCCTCCGGGAAATGGAGCTGATGCTTCCCGGTAATAACGTTCCATGCGCGCCAGTGCAGCGGCATGGTGTCGGCAAGAGTGCCGTCGCAGTCGAAAATAAGTCCTTTGATTTGCATTCGAGTTAAATCTGGATCGATTTCAGTTTTGTTTCCAAATCGTGTGTCATGAGCGGCTCCACGAGCGGGTCGATATCGCCTTCGATCACGTTGGCGAGATTGTAGAGCGTGAGTTCGATGCGGTGATCGGTCACACGATTCTGTGGAAAGTTATAAGTGCGAATCTTCTCGCTGCGATCGCCTGTGCCGACCTGATCTTTGCGCTGAGCCGCATACTTCGCATTCTCTTCGGCGATCTTGCGTTCCAGCAAACGCGAACGCAGGACGGTCATGGCCTTCGCGCGGTTCTTGATCTGCGAACGCTCGTCGGCGATGCGGACGATCAGGCCACTCGGCTTGTGATGAATCTGCACTGCGGAGTCCGTGGTGTTCACGCCCTGGCCGCCTTTGCCCGACGCACGGCAGCACGTGACTTCGATTTCCTCGGGCTTGATATCGATGTCCACTTCCTCCGCTTCGGGCAACACGGCCACCGTGCATGTGCTCGTGTGAATACGGCCTTGAGCTTCAGTGGCGGGCACACGTTGCACACGATGCACGCCGCTCTCGTACTTCATCCGCTTGAAGACATCCGTTCCCGTGACGCCGAAAATGACTTCCTTGAAGCCGCCGAGATCGCTGGGGTTTGAATCCATGTTCTCGATCTTCCAGCCATGCGCCTCGGCGTAGCGCGTGTACATGCGATAAAGATCCGCTGCGAACAGCGCGGACTCTGAACCACCGGCGCCCGCCCGAATTTCCATGATCGTATTGCGCGAGTCGGTGGGATCAGGCGGAAGAATCCCGGCCTGCAACCAGAGGGCGAGACGTTTTTCCTCTGGTTCGAGCCGCGCGATTTCATCGCGCGCCATCTGCGCCAGTTCGGAGTCCTCGGGCTCGGTCTGTGCAAGGGCGCGATTGTCCGCGAGGTCGCGCGAGACCTTCAGGTAAGCCTCGCCTTGCACCACCAGTTCCTTGAGCCGCGAATACTCGCGCGAGAGTTCCTGGAACTTCTGGTTGTTGGCAAAAGCGTTGGGATCGCTCAGCAGCGTTTCGACTTCTGCGGAGCGATGGCGGAACTTTTCAATGTGAGGCTTCAGGTCCATGAGGACTGGTTACAGGTTGTAAGTTGAATGTTGCAGGTTCAGCGACTCAACGTGGCAACAGCTTTCAACCTTCAACGTGCAACCCCGTAGCCAAAAAGAATCCGCCCGCGATGTGCGCACACACGGCGGGCGGATTTGCGAAAGCGTTGCTACTTCTTCTTCGGCTTCTTCGCGGCCGTGATAGCTTGTGCCGCCTGCGTCTTGGCCAAGCGCTGCTGGAACTTGTCCACGCGGCCTGCGGTGTCCACGAACTTTTGCTGGCCTGTGTAGAACGGATGGCAGGCGTTGCAAATGCCCACGATGATCGTGGGTTTCACGGAGCGTGTCTTGATCACGTTGCCGCAAGCGCAACGAATCTCCGCCTCGCGATAGTTCGAATGAATGTCAGCTTTCATAAAGGGGGGAGAAAGTAGCAGCGAAGCGTGCGTTGACAAGAGGGAATTTACCGGCCTACGAATACCGTTGAATGTCGCTTTCGGTGCGGATTCACGCTCACGCCAGAGATGGGATACGCCCCGAATGTGCCGCAAAGCTTTTCGTTGCCGTGGCTGCTTCGCCGAGCGTATAGCATCCGTTAAACTCCAAGACTGTGCGCAATCTTTTGCAAATAGCGATGGGCCAAAGGCCGGATGAAGCGGGCGGCCGCATCGCGCTGAACGAGCCATTGCGTCTGGGCGCGCTCCGCCGCTACGACGTGCTCGACACCTTGCCCGAGCCGGCCTTCGACGATCTCACCGCGCTGGCGGCGAATATTTGTGAGGTGCCGCTCGCCGGCATCACGCTCGTGGATGACTCGCGCGTGTGGTTCAAAAGCCGGCTCGGTTTCAACACCGCCGAGATGCAACGCTTCGACACTCCATGCTACGAAACCATTCTGGGTGACGACCTGCTGGTGTACGATGACGTGCGGCGACATTCGCAGTTCGAGAACTCCCCGCTCGTGACCAGTGAGCCGCACGTGCGCTTTTACGCGGGCATGCCGTTGCGCACCAGCGACGGATTCAATATCGGCACGCTTTGGGTGGGTGACACGCGCAAGCGCCGCCTTGCCACTCAATGCCGCGACGGATTGCGCATCCTGTCACATCAAGTGATGACACAGCTCGAACTGCGCCGGCACCTGGTCGAGCTTGAACGCAGCCTGCTTGATCATCGGCGCACCCAGGACGCGCTGAAGAACTCAGAGGTTTTTTACCAGGCTTTGGTCGAGACGTTGCCGCAGAACATTCTTCGCAAGGACACAGAAGGAAGGTTTGTGTTTGTGAACCAGAAGTTCTGCGCTTCGCTCGGCAAATCGGTCGACGAAGTGCTCGGCAAGACCGACTGGGATTTCTTCCCGCCGCACCTCGCGGAGAAATATCACCACGACGATTTGCGCGTGATGCAAACGCGCGAGCCGATCGATACGATCGAGGCGAACCAGACTCCCGGGGGCGGGCGCATCTTCGTCCACGTCATCAAGACCCCGCTCTACGACGCCAACGGCGATGTCGTGGGCATACAGGGTATTTTCTGGGACGTCACTGAGCGCAAGAAGACGGAGGAGGCGCTCGCTTACGAACGCGACCTGCTGCGTGCGCTGCTCGATAACATTCCCGACCGGATCTATTTCAAGGACACGCAGTCACGTTTCCTGCGCGTGAGTTCGTCGATGGCGAAACGGCTCGGAGTGAATGAAACGCGCGAAGTTTTTGGCAAAACTGATTTTGACTTTTACCCGAAGGAACTCGCCCAGGAGTTTTTCAACGACGAACAACGCATCATCCTCACCGGCCAGCCGCTCATCAATAAGCTTGAGCGCATCGTCGATCACGACGGACAGGAAAGCTGGGCGTCCGTCACAAAAGTTCCGCTGCGCAACAAGGACAACTCGATTGTCGGCATCATCGGAATCTCCCGCGACGTGACCAAGCTGAAGGAAGCGGAAGTGGCGCTCGAACGCGCGCGCGATTCAGCACTCGAGACCGCGCGGGTGAAGTCGCAATTCCTGGCGAACATGAGCCACGAGATTCGCACGCCGATGAACGCGATGGTCGGCATGACCGACCTGCTCTTCGACACCACCTTGAATGAGGAGCAACGCGAGTTCGTGAACACCATTCGCACCAGCACCGACACGCTGCTCTCGATCATCAACGACATTCTCGACTACTCGAAACTCGACGCCGGCAAGCTCACCATCGAGACCATCGACTTCGACCTCCGCGAAACCGTGGAGTCCACTGCCGAGATGCTGGCGCAGCGCGCGCAGAGCAAAGGCATCGAGCTCGCCTATTCGATCGATGAGAACGTGCCAACGAAGCTGCGCGGCGACCCGGGCCGCATGGCTCAAGTGATGGCCAATCTCATCAGCAACGCCGTCAAGTTCACCGAGCGTGGCGAAGTGGTCATTCGCGCCGCTCTGGCCAGCGACGCGGATGATGAAGTCCGCATCCGCATTTCCGTGAGCGATACTGGAATCGGCATTGATCCGAAAACATTGCCGCTGATTTTCCAATCGTTCACACAGGCGGACGGTTCCACCTCGCGCAAATACGGCGGCACGGGCCTGGGGCTCGCCATCTCGAAACAACTCATCGAGGCGATGTGTGGTGAAATAGGCGTCGAGAGCAGCGCCGGGATAGGCTCGACGTTCTGGTTTGAACTGCCGCTCCAAAAGCAACCACAGCAAGTCGCGCCGCGCGAGCCGGCCGATGTTCGCGAGACGTGCGCGCTCGTGGTCGACGACAGTGGCGCGACGCGCGGAGTGCTCTCGGAGCAATTGCGCCGCTGGCACATGCGCGCCGATGTCGCGAGCGATGCACCGGAAGCATTGAACCTGTTGCGCGCCGCCGTCGTTGCCGGTCAGCCGTACGATTTCGCCGTCATAGACATGCAGATGCCCGGCATGGACGGGCTCACGCTCGCACGCGCGATCAAAGACGATCCGTCGATTGCGAACACCCGCTTGATAGTCGTGACGCCGCTCGGCAATCGCCCCGACGAAGAGCTGATGGAAAATTGCGGCATCAACGCTTGCGTGCCGAAACCGGTGCGTCAGTCCCGGCTTTACGATGCGCTGGTCAACTCCCTGCACGAGCGCAGCGCGATCGCGTCGCCGAGTCCGCGCGTGAGCGATGCGCCGAAAGCCGTTTCCTCCGTTCGCATCCTGCTCGCGGAAGACAACCTCGTGAACCAGCGACTCGCGATGCGCCAACTCCAGAAACTCGGTTACGTGGCGCATCCGGCGAGCAATGGCTTCGAGGTGTTGCAGGAACTTCAGCGCCAAAGCTACGACATCATTCTGATGGACTGCCAGATGCCGGAACTCGACGGCTACGAAGTCACTCGCCGCCTGCGCACCTGGGAGAAGGAAACGAACCGCCCGCCCACCTACATCATCGCCGTCACTGCACACGCGTTGGATGGTGACCGTGAGCGGTGCGTGAGCGCGGGCATGAACGACTACATCACCAAGCCGGTTCACATGGTCCAGCTTGAGGCGGCGTTAAATCGAGCTTTGAAACGCAAGGCCGTTCCCGTTGCCCAGGCGGCGACCGTGCTCGATCCCGTCTGCCTCGCGGGCTTGAAAGAGTTGCGCGAGCCGGGCCAGCCCGATCCGTTGTTGGAGCTGTTCGATTTGTTCCAAACCGAGTCGGTGGCGTGCCTGGAAAAAATCGAACGCGGAGTGGCTGACCAAAACAGCGCCGCCACTGCGCAAGCCGCTCACACCCTCAAGGGGAGCGCCAGCAATCTTGGTGCGACACAACTCGCCGCCTGCTGCGCCCAGGCCGAGAAACTTGCGCGTGCCAGTGACTGGAACGCCATGCCGGACCTGGTGCGCCATCTCAAAGAAGAACTCCTGCGCGTGAAGAGCGCCCTCGACGCTGAGTTGCAGCGGGGGTGAATCCGGGAGTGCGGCATCGGCGCCGCAATGCGGGCGCAGGAGCAACAACCGTCGAACACTCTTCAATGCGGCTGCGTGTCGGTGACGACGCCATTCACAATCACGGTTGTGCAGTGCGTCGCGTACTCGAACGGATCGCCATCGTAGAGAGCGAGGTCGGCGTCCTTTCCATTCTCAATCGACCCGGTACGCTCATGGATGCCAAGCAGCCTGGCCGCATCGATGGTGATGGCCGCGAGTGCTTCCTGTTGGGAAAGCCCATTGGCCGCGGCGACCGCAGCTTCAAACAAGACGACGCGCGTCTTGGGCACGTAGCTCTCGAAGCCACTCTGAAGCGCGAACGGAATGCCGGCCTTGCGCAGCTTCGAAGCGGTTTCGAGACTGAGGTTTTCCGTCTCGCCACTCGCGCGGTACATCGTCGGGTGCAGGAAAACCGGGAAGCCGCTCTTCTTCATTTCAGAAAGAACGAGCGGCGCGTCAGCCACACCATCCAAAACCACCTTGAGCTTGAACTCGGCGGCAAGACGAAGGGCGGCGAGGATATCCTGATGGCGTTGCACGGTGATAAGCAGCGGTTGTTTGCCGTCCAAAACGCGAGCGAGCGCTTCAAGGTGTAGATCGCGCGCCGGGCGTTTATCGACGTCGTTCGTCGCGCCTTTGCGAACATATTCCTGAGTCTTGATGAATTCGGCGCGAAGCATGGCGACGGCTTTGGAAGCGTTGCCGGGCGCTTTGTTTTTTTCCGCAACAGCGCCCGAGCCGAGCGTGGTTGCAATCATGGCAGCCGGATTAACGATGGATTGTTCCAAGTTCGCGGGGTGCGTCTTGACGATCATGGTTTGGCCGGAGATGAGCGCGCCCGGGCCGTGCCCGGTGTGGATGGTGGTAACACCAAAACGGCGGACGTAATCGACCAGCGGGTCGCGGCCATTGTAGGCGTCGATGGCGCGGAGTTCAGGCTGGATGGGCGCGGATTTCTCCAACTGCTCCTGGTCTTGCGGCTGATTAAGAATGCCGGAGAAGCCCACAACGGTGTGCGCGTCGATCAGGCCTGGCGTGACCACTTTTGCTTTGAGGACACGCGCGGCAGCGGGAATTTTCACCGAGTTGGAACTGCCAACCGATGCAATCTTGCCATCGCGGATCAACACCACACCGTTACGAATTGGTTCGCCGGCCATGGTGTGCACGGTCTCGCCTTGAACGGCGATCTCCTCCGCCCGCGCGATCGATGTGATCGCGATCACAACGGCCATGAGATGCAGCGTGAACTTGTTCATCGAGCCTCCTCCCACGTTCCAAAACAGCAGAGATGCGCCGCGCGCGGATTGCCGGCGCCGTATCCGCCGGTTGCCCAGAGGCGGTCCTTCTCGTTCTCGCGATCGAATACTTTCACGCCATCAATCCAAGTCTCAATCACATGAGAGTAAACGCTCAACGGGTCGCCGGAGAGCAGAACGAAGTCGGCGTCCTTGCCCGCTTCGAGCGATCCGATGTGATCCTGCAAGTCGAGCATCCCGGCACCGGCGAGGGTCAGGCCTCGCAACGCACCGGCGCGCGTCATGCCGGCGCGAACGGCAAACGCAGCCGAGCGCAGAAAAAGCCGCGAGTCCGTCACCGGATCATCAGTGTGAAAGCCGACGTTGACGCCGGCCTTTTCCAAGGCGGCGCCGCTCTTCCAATCAACATCGCGGGCTTCGATTTTTCCGCCAGGGCTGTCGAGAAGAATGATCGAGCACGGCACCTTCGCCGCAGCGATCTCGTCGGGGACTTTCCATGCATCGCTGACGTGATGCAGCACGACGCGGAAGCCAAACTCCTTCTGCAAACGCAGCACGGTAAGAATATCGTCGTGCCGATGCGTGTGGTGATGAACGACGCGCTGTCCGTCAAGCACTTCGACGAGCGTTTCAAGGGCGAGGTCGCGCGCCGGAAGTTTAGTAACGTCGCCTTTCGCGCGCGCGATCTTGTCGCGGTAATCCTGCGCCGCGACGAATTTCTCCCGCACTAACGCCGCCGACTTCGCGCGCGTTCCTGGGAACGGAGGATCCTTCCGCGAGTTGGTGCCGTTCGCCATCTTGAGTCCGCCCGCGACGCGACCAGTCTTGTTGGTGATGAGCAGGTCGTCGATGGAATTGCCGTCGCGCAACTTCAGGTAAAGCGTCTGCCCGCTGATAAGGTGGCCCGAGCCGGGCATGATGTTCGCCGTGGTGATGCCGCCGGCTTGCGCCTTCTGAATGCTCGCGTCGCGCACGTCGATGGCATCCAGCACGCGCGTGTCCGGTTGAATCGGCGCCGATTGATCGCCGCCCGCCGGACTGCCGATGTGGCTATGCGTATCGACGAGTCCCGGCATGATGACCTTGCCCGTGGCATCGCGCACCGTGGCGCCCGCCGGGATCGCCGTGCCGCGCGGACCGACGGCAACAATCTTCCCTCGATGCACCACGAGCACGCCCTGCTCGATGGTCTCGCCGCTGATGGTGATCAATTGCGCGCCGGTGAGCGCGAGTGGCGTCTCCTGCGCCGACACGCCCGCTCCAAAAGAAAAGGCGGCAAGCCAAAGAATGAGCGCGAAACGAAATCGCAACATGGTTTTCCGAACTCTATGGATCGCGGGAATGAAATCGACTGCAATTTACTCTGCCCCGTCGCAACCGAGTTCTCACCGCCCCGTCGCGATGACGCGGTAAAATCCAATCGCTGCCGGCGCAGGATCGCTCAAACTGACATGGGCGGAATTCGTGGACACAGCGCGAACGTAGCTCGTCAACACGCTCCAGTTCGTAGCAGTCACGACACTGGCGCGCGCCAGTTCGTAGGAAATGCCAAGTTGTTCCGGCACCGTGAGAGTGAACGTGCCGAGATGCGCATCCAACTTGGTGATGGCCGGCGCAACGGGCGGATTGTGCCACCCGCCCAATCGATTCGTGAGGCCGATGTAAACAGTGCGCTGGGGCGTGGTGAGATTGTTCAGGTTCGGTGGAGTGCCAAGCAGGTTCGTCGTTTCGTAGGGATCGATTTGCAGGTCATAAAAGGCCTGAGGCCCGTTATCGGGTTTCACGACCTTGTAGCGTTGTCCACGCGCGGCGACGCCTTCCAATTGAGGCGGAATGACGCCGCCGAAATTCTCCATCAGGATCACATTCTCGCTCGGCGTCCATGCTTCGTCCCGCACGACGGCCGCGAAGCTGCGGCTGTCGAAGACGAGATTCGTCGGTAGCGTCGCGGTGAGGTTCACTCCCATGAACTCCAGCATCGTCGCAAACAAATCCACCGCGTGGACGACCGACGCGTTTGTGCGCCCCGGCGAGACAACACCCGCGCCGGCGATGAACATCGGCACGCGCACGCCGCCTTCGAACAGCGTGCCTTTGCAGTGAAACTGATCGTAGGGCAATTGCACCACCTCCATCGGCGTGCCGTTATCGCCGAGGAATACCACCATCGTCTCCGCCAGGTTGATGTTCGTGAACACGCGGCCGAGTTCCGTGTCCAGCGCCTGAATCATCGCGCGATACTTTTGCTGATCGGTTGAGTTCGCAGTCAGCGTGTAGGAGTGCAGGTTTGTCGGCGGTGCCTCAAACGGCGCGTGTGCCGCCTTTGGCGCGAACCACAGGAACCATCGATTCGTTCCCTGCGCCGTGATCCAGTTGATGGCGTCCGTCGCGTTGTCCGAAGTGGCGTAATTCGTCGTCACGGTCGTCACGCCGTCCACCGTCTTCTCCCAGTTGTAGTAGCTCGATCGTTCACCCGCGAGGAACCCGGAGAAATGGCTCCAGCCGCCGATGAAATTCGGATCGATGGCGTTTGTGCTCAGGTGCCACTTGCCCACCTGCGCGTGCCGAATCCCGAACTGCGGATTCGCGCTCAGCGCCTTCGCGATCGTGAAGTCGCGCGGCGAGAGATACGGATCACCTGGATCACCAATGGCACCGCCAATTCCCGTCCGAAACCCGTAGCGCCCCGTGAGAATCGAGCACCGCGTCGGTGAGCACGACGGATACGCATAAGCATTGCGGAAGATGACACCTTGCTGCGCCAGCGAGTTGATCTTCGGCGTCGGCGGAAATTGCGCGCTCGCATTCGTGTTCCACATCGACAACGCATCCGTCCCCACGTCATCCGCCAGCACGAGCAGAATGTTCTTCGGCGACTGCGCCGCCCGCGCGCCCGTCACCAACACCGCCAAAGCCAGCAGCCATCCAAATGTCCATCGAAACAAAGGTGTGCGCATAGGGTTGTGTTGTTGTCGGTGAATGCTTCGACAAATGAATCGGAGACGGAAGCATATTCTCCATGCTGTTCCGTGCTCTGCCGAGTATCTTAGCTGACAAATAAACGGATGTTGGTTCCCGTTTGGACAGGTTCGCTGAAGCAGATGAAGATCACGCTCACCAAAGACTTGGAGAAGTTCGTTGCCGCAAAAGTGCGCTCCGGCGGTTATGCGGACGCAAGCGAAGTGGTGCGTGAAGCACTGCGAACCTTCCGAAGCAAAGACGATCCCGCCGAAACAGATTCTCAAGAACTGGCCGAACTGTTGTTGCCAGCCGTGCGTTGCAACCATCGCCCGCTGACCGAACGGCACTTCGACCAACTGCGCCGGCGCGCCCGCCGCAAGTCCGCGAAAGCGTGAGCCTGTCGCTCCAACAGAACGACCGGTTTGGCCGGCGTCGGAAGGCTTGGCATACTGTGTAGCTACCAGTAGCTTGCGCGCCAATTGGCTACGACGCATCACTCATCCGCACGCGCCCGCGTGACGTGGAAGCGCGCTCCGGCGCGCTGGAAGAAGCCTTGTGCAAACACGGAGTGTTCCCTCCATCAACTCGCGCCGTACATCGGGAAGATTAAGAGCAGCATCGCAGGAGAACTGATCGAGCGATACACTTCGCCACGCGATTTGGTCGCTGACCCTTTCGCCGGCGCAGGCACGATTCCCTTCGAAGCAGTGCTCCGCGGCAGACGAGCCTTCGGGGCTGATATCAGCCCGTACGCGCAAATTCTTTCGAGGGCAAAGTTGTCGGCGCCGCGTTCTCTCAACCATGCACTGCGATCGGCCGATGAGATTCTGAGCGAGGCCGCGGAAATCGCGGAGCCGGACTTGAGGTCAGTTCCAGCGTGGGTGCGACGCTTCTTCCACCCGGACACTTTGCGCGAGGCACTGAAGGTCGCTGCGGTGTGCCGCCGTCCCGGCAATGAATTCGTGATGGCGTGCTTGCTCGGTATCCTTCACC
The DNA here is from genome assembly GCA_038205745.1 of Verrucomicrobiota bacterium. Classification (GTDB taxonomy): domain Bacteria; phylum Verrucomicrobiota; class Verrucomicrobiia; order Limisphaerales; family SIBH01; genus JANNGC01. Next base: position 13,901 of record JBBRBM010000128.1, read on the forward strand.
ACCAACGGCCTGGGTTTTTGTCATACCCGAGCAGCCATCTAGTACCGTACCTTCGCGACAAGAAATACCCGCGTTCGGAGTTCCCGGAAATGTACGCCTATCGCGAGGTGCGCCTCAGGCTGCTTGCGAAAGTGAAACGCAGCTACAAACGATTCGCGGAGGCGCACGCATCGTGCGTTGGATTCGAGGCGACTCCGATTCAGGATCTCGCGCTTCCCTCTCGGATCAATGCGTTGATCACGAGTCCACCCTACATGAATGCATTGGATTACGGTCGCGACAACCGACTGCGCCTGTGGTTCATCGATCCACAGCTTGTGACTGAAGTGGACAACGATGTGACACAGCGTCGGCAGGCGTTCCTCGACGCGATGACGAGTCTCGCAATCAAAGTGGAAGCGAGTTTGGCACGACGCGGACACTGCATCTTCGTTGTAGGCGAGGAGTTTCGTCGGAGTTTTGAAGCGCATCCTTCGGACGCAGTGATTGACATCATGGCTGCCAAGGCTCCCTCACTTCGCCTGAAAGAAGGTTTGGTGGATGATATCCCAGACGTTCGGCGCACTCGGCGCGAATGTAACGGCGTCAAGACTGAGCATGTGTTGGTCTTCCAGAGGAACTGATGCGCGCAAATCTGCCGGACAAGAACTGGTTTGTGGGTAAGCCCTTGCCGGGCAGACCGGATTTGGTTCTCGTGGAATTTATCGCCAGCGGTAACGACGGCCATCTCTTTCGAGCACATTCGAACGCACTGCAAAGGGATTTCGCGTGCAAGATCGTACCGCGGAGCAACTTGGTTGGCGCAGGTGAGGCCACGCCACGATGGCGCGCAGAAATCGAGAAGGCAAATGCACTGCGAAGTGTTGTTGTGGTGCGCTTTGTTGACCTGCAGGAGTGGACCGATCCGGAAAACAAAATCGACTGCGTTGCGTTCATTTCAGATTATGTGGCCGGACAAAATCTCCGCGACTTCATAGCCAAGAACCGTCACGAGATTACGCTACCGTTCATTCTCTACTTTCTGGAAACCGTCTTCGACCTGTTCAACGAGATGGTTGTGATTGGCCAGATGCACGGAGACTTCCACACCGGGAACGTCTTGGTCGAAGATCGTTCATACGCGCTGACTGGAGAGCGATACGCGTTTCGAGTTACTGATTTCGGAGTCGCTAATGCAACGAGCGATGCGCGTTTCAAAGACGACTATCTGCAACTCGCCGTTGTCTTGAAACAGTTGCTGGAGCAGGTGGACTACTCCGTCTGCTCGCCACATGACAAGTTCCTCTTCAACGCGCTGAACAACGAATTCCTCGCCCGCCACCTGGTGGAAGCAAATCCGACGCTCGACCCGCTAGCGAAGAATCCGCGTGCGTTGTTCGAACGGCTGGGTGCACTCGAACGAGAGTTTGAGATGGTGCGTGGCGAAACCTCGCCGCAGCTTGTCACCCCTTTCGACTTCTTAAGTTGTGAGCAGATTGGTGACGCGCCAGCCTTGCTCAAAGCTTTGTATTCGGAACTGTTCCTTGGACTTCGCGAGATCGAGGGCAGGAATAATATCGTGGTTACTGGCCCGCGCGGCTGTGGCAAGAGCACCGTTTTCAAGAATCTGAGTTTGCGCCAGCGGCTCCGCATAAACGAGGCAGCGCCCGAGCACACGGCCTACCTGGGCGTGTATTACCGCTGCGATGATCTGTATTTCGCATTCCCTCGTTACAGCGTGCCGCAACGTGAAGAAGCCATCGATCTGCCGGTACACTTTGTGACGGCAACGTTGCTGAGCGAGTTGCTGGAAACGCTGGAACGGTGGGCACAACAATTCTTTGCAGACGAGTTCCGCCGTGCGGAGCCCCGCGTCGCGGCGAAGCTCTGGAACGTGCTTGAGCTTGAGCCACCGAAACAGCCTGGAGCAGACACGTTCAAGGTGCTCGCAGTCGAACTTCAAAAGGAGCGACGGCGCGCTGCTGACCTGCACCGATTCGCAAACGACGCAAAGCGCCCGATCGGCAAATGTTTCGGGGTGGAAGTGCTTCAGCGTGCGTGTGCGGCACTGGCCGAAAGCCTTTCGTTCCTACGCGACCGCCCGTTTTACTTCTTCATCGATGATTACTCGTCACCGAAGGTGACCAAGTTACTTCAGGAAAATCTCAACCGAGTTTTCATGCAGCGCACAGCTGTGTGTTTCTTCAAACTTTCAACCGAAAGCCCTGTCTCGTTTTCAAAGGCGGACATCGACGAGAAGATTTACGTGGAGACGCGTGAGTTTGTTCTCCACAACCTCGGACTGGTTTACTTGCATGCGGACCCAGAACCGAAACTTGCCTTCATTGAAGACGTGTTTAGGAAGCGACTTTCTGCGCCAGCAACGGGTTTTCCTGTCAAGGAGTTGCAAGAGTTGTTGGGCAGTAACACAGCACAAAACTTCAACGAAGATGCTCGTCAATTGCGAGACGGTAAGAAACCAGAGATGTGGGGAAAAGAAACACTGGGTCGTCTTTGTAGCGGGGACATCCACTACCTCATCAGTTTAGTTCGCGACATGGTATCGCTCGCAGGAGGAGCCGACGTAATCGCGCGACAGGATCTCTCTCCGCGTATCGCGCCACGCCTCCAGAATCGAGCTGTCCGCGAGGCTGCTGGTACGTTTCTAAAAAACCTTCGAAGTATTCCGAAGCACGGCGACCAGTTGGTTGCGATCGTAACTGCGTTCGGTAACGTGGCACACTCTTTCCTGAAGTTCCGTTCGTCCAAAAACGAAACTGGGAATCCGCCGCATCAGGCGAGCCGCATCGAACCGTACGAACCATTCATGCTCTCGGAACAGGCCCAGCGCCTATACGATGAACTGCTTCGGTATTCCGTCTTCATCGAAGATTTTCGTGGCAAGAGCCGTCGCGGCAAAGTTGTTCCGCGGCTCTATCTGCGTCGGTTTTTGGTGCCGCACTTCAACCTGACTTTCAGCACACGGGACTCAATCGAGCTTGAGCCGGCTGAGTTCAAGCGTTTTCTTCTGGAGCCTTCGAAGTTCGAGGACGCGACGCGGCGACGAGCTCCTGATGAGAATGAAAGTCAAACCACGCAACCGCGGGAGGAGCACCCGAACCTGCCGTTCAACTCAGGAAATCCACCCAACTGATCGTGCACGTACTTCGTCCAGACCAAAGGTTGGCTGCGCTTCCAAAGCCAAAGCTAATTCCGACGAGCGAATTCAATCTACCGCCCGATGACTGCCTCATTGTGTGTGCCGGCTTCGAAGATCGCTCGACGGGTGTGATTGAACGGGTCTCACCGGGTTCAAACTTCCAAGTCTTGATCGTTGATTACCTTCCATTCGTCGCTGAAAACCGATTGGAAGCACTGACTGTCCTCTGCAAGCAACGTAACCTGACGCACTCATCGCTGACGTACGACCGCCAAAGCCCGGCAGGTTTTGGTGCGACCTTACTATCCGCGCTGGAACACATCCGTGGCACGATCTACCTCGACGTCTCGGCAATGTCCCGGCTGCTGATCGTCCAGAGTATCTGCGCATTGGCGCAGCGCCAGCGGTGCTTCGCAGACTGCATTGTCGTTTACGCGGAAGCCTCAGAGTACCCGCCCACCGACACCGATGTGCAAAAGTGTCTGGAAAAGGCGAGAGAGAATCCGATTCAGAATGCGCTTCTTCTTTCATCAGGAGTCTTCGATGTCTGCATAGTTCCAGAGCTTTCATCAACGACGATAGCATCGACGCAATCGCGACTTATGTATCCGTCCGGCCAAACCAGCTAGGCGGAAGGTGGGGATTGCGGCAGCGTTGGAGGCGTGAAATGTAAGCGCTCGCGCCTGGCTGAAGTTCAAATCCAATCCGCGTCCTATGCTCCCGCGTCTGGGCGGGCTGGC
>JBBRBM010000129.1:0-17589 GCA_038205745.1 Verrucomicrobiota bacterium
GTGCAGACTTTTGCCACCCCACGCCGTCTTGATGATGAGCACCGGCTCGTCGAGCGCCGCGTCCATCGTGAGGCCGAACGTGAACTCGGGGCCGATTTTTCCGCCGTCCTTGTCGGGCTTCGGGCGTGAGCCGTAGCCAGCAGTGAGTTTGCCGAAGCCCTCGCCGTTGTCTTTTCCAGAGCCGGTGAAATACGAAATCCACACGTTGTCACACACCGCCGGTTTTCCGTCCGCGCCGCGCATCTGCTTGAGCAACGGCGCGGTGGCCGGGTCGTCGCCGATGTAGTCGAAGGTCTCAATTTTCAACACTTCCAGCAGATGCTCGGCTTGCGTTTCGATCAGGGGCCGCGTGCGGATGAGGTGAACGCTTTGTCCTTGGCCGCAGTCTGCCAGCGGTATTGCGTCGGCCCGGTTTTGAGTTTGATGATCTCATCGAGGACGTGCTGCCAGGTGCGCTGCGCGATCATCGGATCGGAGTGCCGGAGATAAACGCGCGCAAGGCTGAGGTTCATCGCGGGCTGCTGGCCGGCTTCATTCAGCGCGACGGAGAAACAATCGGTAGCGAAGTTTCATGGCTCGTGTTTACGAGCCTACCCACGAAGCGATTCCTGCGGTTAGAACATCATGGCGCAATCACGCCGGAATTCTGCGGCAATTGTTTCACAATCACCACGGCTGGAACGGTGTTGAATAACTGCCGATATCCCGGGACTTATGACTGGGTAGAGTCTGCGCTGGATGGCTGTTCCGCAGATCGGTGTTTGCCGGGTCGCCGAATGATTCCCGAGCCGGAAAAGGCGCGCAGAAAGGCGTATAAAGCCAGCCAACAGGCTTGACACGCCGGAGGCCGGCACGAATAACGTCTTCAACACAGACCTGCGATGGTTCGATCCCAGCTTCCCCGGAAATACCAACCAGGTCGCGCAACTAAACGGATCGCCCTATGCGCCACCATCGCAACGCCGTTTGTTCCATTGGACAAATGGCGTGATGAGCCTTTCGGGTGGCGGACTGCTGGCGGGGGTCTTCGCCAACTTACAGTTGAACGACAACGGCTCGTTTACGTTTCCTTCCAATCCCAACAACATCCAGCTTGGCATTCCGGACGCGAAAGGACTGATTGTCGGCAGCTTCACGCATCCAGTTACGCTGGTAGTGACGCCGCTGCGTGGCGCAGTGCTGCAAAGCAGCAACCTAGCCGCCGGCTTTTTCCTTAACGGAGCAAACAGTGGCGCGTTTGTCATTCGCGGGAACTAGGCAGGCTCCGGCTGCGGGATGTAAAAAGGTCTCGGGTTTAGCCCGCTTGGCGCGCAAAGCCGCCAGAGATAACTGAAGCCAAGGAAGCGGATTCCTCGAATCAAACCATGGGCCGCAAAAACCTCATTCCTTATGGGCTCAACCGCTGCCACGGTTTCATCAGTGCCAACCTCGCTCGGGAAGGCTGCCGCCAGACGCCACGCTCGTTGATGCCATTTACGAGCTGGAATTCCGGCAAGCGGTGGATAAGGGGCTGGCGTCGCTGGATCGCGGCGAGCGCATTCCCCTGGAGGAAGCCCGCAAACGCATCCCGCAATGGATTTCCAAGTATTCCTCTCCGATAACGCATTGAGTGATGTGGAACGCATTGTCGCCTACATTGCGCCCCACAATCCCGTCGCCGCCGAGCGCATGAGCAATCAATTGCTCGACGCGGCGCTGGCTCTGCGAACTTTCCCGGAACGCGGCCGAGTGGTGCCGGAATTTCACCGTCCGGAGTTGCGCGAGATCATCTTCCGATCGTATCGCATCATTTGCCGGATGAATCACACAGACCAGAGCCTGAAAGTCGTTCGCTTCTGGCACGGGGCGCGAGGTTTCCCGCACATTCCCATCGGAGGTTGAAATGGCGGAGGACGCGCTGCCGATCTCGTTGTTGAACGATTACCTCTATTGTTCGCGCCGGGCAGTGTTGAAGAGTGGCGCTTTGCCAATCACCACACAAATCGCGGCGACATCGTCCACGAACACTCTGACCTCGCGGGTTATGACGTCGTCAAAGACGTGACGTTATAGCGCGCTTTGCCCATCTGGTCCGATCGCCTGGATTTGAATGGCAAGTGCGACATCGTGGAAGTTCATCCCATTGACCACGGCCTGTGACCCTCACCCCCACCCCCTCTCCCATCCGCTGGGAGCTGATAGTCGCAGACCGGTGAGGGCCGCACCTTTTTTCCCGTCGAGTTCAAGCTCGGCAAGCGGCGGCGATGGGAGAATGACGATGTGCAGCGTTGCGCGCAGGCGCTCTGCCTGGAGGAGATGTTTGGCATGCCTGTTCCGTATGGCGCGGTTTTCCATTCCGACAGCAAGCGCCGCCGGGAAGTGGAGTTCACGCCGGAGCTTCGGCAGGCGACAGAGAATGCGATTGGAGAACTGCAGGCCCTTTCGTGCGAAGCGACTGCGCAAGTTCCACCGGCGATTTTCAAGGAGTCATGCGAGGAATGCTCGCTGTATAATCTTTGCCTGCCGAAAGCGACGTGCGCCGAAAGCCGGGCATCACGGCTCAGCAAGCTACTATTTCAAACCGACTGATACGAATCAGTTCCCGGAGCACTGCGGAGCAGCGCCGCGATGACGAGGTCAGCCGGTTCAGGCCGTCCCGGCAGCGCAGAAACAAGTTCAAGCCAGTAGACCGTTTCTCCCGCGTTCATCGATTTGCGGCACGGCATGACTCCGCAAATGCTTTGCCTGGCGGCCCAAGGCAGGTCGTAGAGTTCGAGGTGCTCATCCAGACAGAAGCCAGTCCCTCAACAACTTCTTCGTTCCTCTTCCAGCTTCCGACTCCACTCCCTTGACGCTGCGGGCTGAACCCGTTCCCGCTCCGCCGGATCGGGCGTCCATTGCTGTCCGCGCTCCTGATGGCTCATGGACTGCATGAGAGCTTTTCGTTTGCCGCGTCCGTGCACGCCGACTACCGTCCTCGGGCGCGCCGAGAATGGCGCGCAAACGCACGCATTTTTGGCAACTATGGATAATCGACCACTGGCGCCGCAGGAAGTATCGCGGCTGATGGAAGGGCTCAACCGACTCGCTCATAACCTCTGGGGCACTTGGGACCAGGAAACGCTGGAACTCTTCGCCGAGCTTTCTCCACGCGCGTGGCAGAATCTCTATCACAATCCCGTTGCCGTGCTGCATGAGGTCAGCGAGACGGAACTGCGTGCCCGATTGCAGGACAAGACTTTCGCGGCCAAAGTCGCGCGCACGCTCGAAAAGTTCAGCGCGTATCTAGCCGACAAGGACACGTGGGGTGCAAAGAACGCACCGCAGTTGCTCAAGAATCCGGTCGCGTATTTCACGGCAGAGTTCGGCTTTCATGAGACGTTGCCCATCGCGGCTGGCGGCCTCGGAGTGCTGGCCGGAGATCATCTGAAGTCTGCAAGCGATCTTGGCCTCGGCCTCGTCGGCATCAGCTTGTTTTATCGCGAAGGCTATTTTCAACAGGCGATCAATCAGGAGAATTGGCAGGTCGATTACTACCGCCTGCTCAACCCGCGCAACCTGCCGATGGAGCCGGTGCTCGGACCTGATGGCAAGCCGCTCGTGTGTGACGTCGAGATCGGCATGACCAAAGTTTACTTCCAGGCGTGGAAGGTGAACGTCGGTCGTTGCGATGTGTATTTGCTCGACGCAAACCGTCCCGAGAACGAGCAGACGTATCGCGACCTGACGCTGCGCGTTTACGGCGGCGACAGCACCACGCGCATCATGCAGGAGATGGTGCTGGGCATCGGCGGCGTGCGCTTGATGCGCAAGCTTGGCATCGCGCCGTCCGTGTTCCACATGAACGAAGGGCACGCGGCGTTTCTCACGTTCGAGTTGCTGCGCGAGAAGATTCTGGCGGGACAGACGGTCGCTGATGCAAAGGCCAACACGACCAAGGAGTGCATCTTCACCACGCACACGCCTGTTGAAGCGGGACACGACCGGTTCGCTCCCGAGCTGATGCACTACGCGATGCCGCGCATGGCGGATACGCTCAAAATGTCGCTCAGCGACTTGCTCGCGCTGGGACGCGTGCATCCCGAGAACGCCACCGAGCTGTTCTGCATGACGGTGCTCGCGCTGAAACTTTCGCGCGCCGCGAATGGTGTGAGCGAACTTCACGGTCGCGTGAGCCGCGAGATGTGGCAGGCGCTTTATCCGAATCGCACCGTTGACCAGGTGCCGATCGGGCACATCACGAATGGCATTCACATCCCCGGCTGGGTCAAGGGCACGCAGCGCCGTTTCCTGAAGGGCAAGTTCGGCCCTGACTGGCAGAAGGACATCAACACGAAGGAATACTGGGAACGCCTCGTGGATCCCAGTGTGACATCGGATGAAGAGCTCTGGGCGATGCGTTATTCACTGCGTCGTGAGTTGATTGAGTTCGCGCGTCGCCGCTTGTTGCTGCAAGGCCAGCGGCTCACGCATGAGGATTTCATTTCCTACGATCACTTGCTGAATCCCGATGCGCTGACCATCGGCTTCGCACGGCGATTCGCCACTTACAAACGCGCACCGCTGATCTTCGAGCGCTTCGATGACGTGGTGCGCCTCGTGCGCGACACCGCGCGCCCGGTGCAATTCGTATTTGCCGGCAAGGCGCATCCGCGCGACGACGAAGGCAAGCGCTACATCCAGCGCATCATTCATCTCAGCAAGTTCAGCGAGTTGAAGGGCCATCTCGTGTTCGTGGAAAATTACGACATCCATGTGGCGCGCCAGATGGTGAGCGGCTGCGATGTGTGGCTGAACAATCCGCGTCGTCCGCTCGAAGCCTCGGGAACCAGCGGCGAGAAGTGCGGCTGCCACGGTTGCTTGAACCTGAGCATTCTCGATGGATGGTGGCGCGAAGGCTACGACGGAACCAACGGCTTCGCGATCGGTGAGGACTGGCATCCAACATCGATCGAGGAACAGGACCAGCTCGACTCGGCAAATCTCTACAAGATGCTCACGGAGAAAGTCATCCCGACGTTCTTCGATCGCGATGCGAATGGCGTTCCGCGCAAATGGATTCAGATGATCCGCCGCGCGATGGCAACGTTGGTGCCGCAATACAACACATGGCGCATGGTGCAGGATTACACGACGCAGTATTACACGGCGAAGTAGTCTTGCCCCGCGACACTGCTGCGTCTCCTCAGTCGCGTAGCGACAAACGAAAGTAGCCGTGGGTTTCAACCCACGGATTCAGACCAGGCCGGGAGCGCCGCCGCGTAGCGACGATTGATGGCGTTGGGAACGGGTCAAACGTCGCTACGCGACGTGTCCGTGTTGTTTCGTTGACCGTGGGTTGAAACCCACAGTTACATTCAAGCATCGCTCCGCGATGAATTACGCTGTGACCGCCTCGCTCGCTTCCTTCAGCGCCGCGTGCCCATGCCACAGCATTCGATCGGTCGTTTCCCAACTGATGCACGCATCCGTTACGGACACGCCGAACACAATCTCAGCGGGATTGCTGGGCACCGATTGGCTTCCCTCTTTGAGATAGCTCTCGACCATCGCGCCGATGATCGCGCGCGTGCCGCTGGCGCGTTGTTCGATCAACGATCGCCACACATCTTCCTGCTTCGAGTGTTGTTTGAGCGAATTGGCGTGGCTGCAATCGACCATGAGCACGGGCGACAGTTTGCTTTTTTCCAATTGCGCCGCGGCTTCGGCGATGCTCTGCGGATCGTAATTCGTTCGCGCGCGTCCGCCGCGCAGCACGACGTGGCCCTCGGGATTTCCTTTCGTCCGAATGATGCTCGTGTAGCCGTCCTGGTCGATGCCGAGAAAACTGTGCGGCGTGCGGGACGAACCCATGGCGTCGATGGCGATCTGGAGCGAACCGTCCGTCGCGTTCTTGAAGCCGATCGGCATTGAGAGTCCGCTCGCCATTTCGCGATGCGTCTGGCTCTCGGTCGTCCGCGCGCCGACTGCGGCCCATGAGATGAGGTCGTCGATATATTGCGGCACGATCGGATCGAGGAATTCCGTGGCGGCCGGCAATCCGAGTTCGTTGATTTCAAGCAACAGCTTCCGCGCGATGCGCAAACCATCTTCGATCTCGCACGAGTTGTTCATGTGCGGATCGTTGATCAGCCCTTTCCATCCGATCGTGGTGCGCGGCTTCTCAAAATAGACGCGCATGACGACGAAAATCTGGTCGCTGACTTCGCGGCTGAGCGCGGCGAGTTTGTGCGCATATTCCATCGCGCCGTTGGCGTCATGAATGGAGCAGGGGCCGACGACCAACAGCAGGCGCGGGTCACGCTGAGCGAGAATGTTCTGCACGGCGGCACGGCCCTCGACGACGGTGCGATTGGCGCGCTCGGTCATGGGCAGGGCGCTCTTGATGGCACGCGGCGTTTGAAGCCGCTTCGTGTCAATGACGCGCAGGTCTTGGGTTTGCTGCATAATTTGAGAGGTGGAGTTTAGCGGTGGTGTTCGCGCGGAGTAAACTTTCAAATCGCCGAAGGCCTCACGCAAAGGACGTCAAGGTCGCAAAGGAAATGAGGACGCGAAGCACTTTGCGGCCTTGGCGTCCTTTCCGTGAGGCTACGCCTTCTTCAATTCCGGCTGGACCGCGGTCGGAGCTTTCTTTGACGGCAGGAACGGTTTCCGGAACACGTCTTCGAAATCATAGCCGCCCTTGAAATCCTCCCGGGTGTCCTGATCGGTCTTCGCCAGCAGGGAGTTTTCGACCATGTTAAAAACAATTTCGCCGAAATCTTCGCACCGCTGCACGCCCAATTCGTTCAGAACCGTGAGCGACATGGGACCAAACTGATGGAGCGCGTAGTCGCGAATCCCTCCGAGCAATTGCTGGCCGGTGACGTGACGCGGCGCGTCTTCCTTGCCCGGTTTGCCGATCATCTTCTGCGTATAATCGAGCGCCTCGCGAACGAAGATGTAAGCCTCACGCGTATAGCGGGCATCCTTCGCCACAATTTTCTCGAGTTCTTCGTCGAAGTTGATGTCGTGCATCGCTGAAAGAACATCGACAGGAGGAACGTTAATCTCAAGGTTTTTGCTGCTGAATCGCCGTTTGGCCGGTCAAATTTTTCGGGGGATGAGCGGTGCGCCACGTTTTGACGGCGAGACCGGTGAGCAGGAGCAACAAGATCACGCACAAGACTTTCTGTTGTTCTTTGGTCAGGAAGTTCATGGCGTGATGCCGTCGTGGATACCGCAGCCGGAGGTTCGCGGCAAATCACTTTTCATTTCCTTGGAGCGCCGGTCTCCGGCCCGGCGCGTTGGTGCAATCTGAGATCACGCCGGGTCGGAGACCGGCGCTCCAAGCGGATATCGTCATTGAGTTTGTTGACGGCGAACATCATGCGGCGGCAGAGTGCCGATGCCACGATGACCACCGCGAACAAAGTCACCATCTGCAGAATCCTGCTGGTGCCGTTCTTTGTCGTGCAGGTGATCTACTACGTGAAGACAGGGAACGAAGTTCTTCGCTGGCTCTCAATCGCCTGCTTCGGCGTTGCGGCTTTGAGCGACGCTGTCGATGGATTCATCGCGCGACATTTCAACCAGCGCAGTGAACTCGGGGCCATGCTCGATCCGCTGGCGGACAAATTATTGCTGGTTTCGGGCATCGTCCTCCTCAGCATGCGCAACGAACCGCATCTTGCGCCGATGCCGATCTGGCTGACCGCCACGATTCTGAGTCGCGACCTGCTCATCCTCATCGGGCTCGCGGTCATCCACTACGTCGTCGGCAAGGTTATCGTGCGCCCGCACCTGATCGGAAAGGCAGCAACCGTTTGCCAGATGGCGGCGGTGCTGTGGGCATTGTTCAAGTTAAGCAACCAATGGCTCTACGGACTGTGCATCGCGGCGGCGGTGCTCACGGGAGTCTCGGGATTGATTTACGTTTTTGACGGCATGAGGCAACTCGCGAAACATCCTTCGTCATTCCCAGCCAACAAGTCGCCGGACAAGACGACGCCGGACGGCGACGGAAAGTAGATTCACATGGCCACGAATCCAGAATTGAAACTCAAGGAGGCGACACGGCACCTTCATTCACTGCCGAGTTTCAGGCTCTGCGTGATTATCGTAGCAGTCAGAGATGGTCGCTCGAAAGCGATTCACGTGGCGTCGTCCGAAGAACTCATCGCGCGGATCTGAAGCGCCGCGCTTCTTACGACACGGCGATCATCGAGACTTTTTCATTCACCTCATTTCGGCCAACACCTTGGGCGCGCGGGTCCAGCGTCGGCTTGCCGTCCACCACGAACCAGTAATGGTGGTGGCCGTGAGGCAGTGTGAGTTCAAGAAACCACGTCCCGTCAGGCTGCCGGTGCATCGGATGCGCCTTCGTATCCCAGTCGTTGAAATCGCCTGAGATGAACACCGCCGTCGCGTCGGGAGCGTTACAGTAGAAGTTGGTTGGTTTGGCGTGTGCCTTCGCGGAATAGCGCGGAGGCCGATTGAACAACGAATCGTGCGAATGCATGTCTTATCTGCGCTGACTGTAATCACCGCGCAGAGACGTTGCAAATTTTGCGACGGCTATCAGGAAAGTTTTGCGGGGAAATGTTCTGGGACCGCATGGAAGCCTGCCCTACAGCGAGAGCGCACCTGTGTTGAACTGCAAACCCCTTGCGCTGTCCATCGCTACAAGGCAAAAGACTCGCGCCTAAAAATGAACTTGGTCCGGCAAATGATTCGATCGCTCGCGCACTATCCAGCGTGGTGCGTGGCCATGCTTTGCCTCGTGGTGAACGCTGCGAACGGCGCGACCGTCACTGCGACCGTGGACCGCCCCGTCGTCACGCTTGGCGAGAGCGTCACGCTGACATTGGCCGTGGAGGGCGCGCAGATCGGCCGGCCGAACTTGCCGGCGATTCCAAATTTCAATCCCACTCCGAGCAGTGGCATCAGCACCGAAATCATCAACGGACGCGTGCGGCAATTGTTCACTTACGAATTGGTGCCGACGCAGTTTGGTGATCTCACCATCCCATCATTTCAGTTGAACGTGAGCGGCCAGGCGAGTTCCACGCAACCGCTCATCGTGAAAGTGCTGAAGCCCGGCGAAGCGACCCCGGGCGGACAGCTTCCACCCGCGTTCGCCAAAATCGTGGTGCCGAAAACAAACATCTACGTCGGCGAAGTCATGGAGCTTCAGGTGCAGGTTTACTCGCAGGAAGGGCGCATCAATCAATATCCGCAACTGCCCGCCGAATCGGGTTTCACGATTGGCAAATGGTCGCAGCCCACCGAACAGCGCGTCGCCTTGAGCAACCAGGCGTTCAATCTGGTGACGTTTCGCGCGCCCATCACAGTGGTCAAGGCCGGGGCGCTCGGCATCGGGCCGGTGACGCAGCCGATCATTGTTCCCGATCGGAATCGACGCGCGGATTTTTTCTTCGGTACGCCGCAAAAGGAAATTCGCGCTTTCGCCGAGAAAGTCACTGCGATCGCCTTGCCTCTTCCTTCCAACAATGTTCCGGCGACCTTCGCCGGCGCCGTCGGCCAGTACGCCGTGAGCGCGACTGCTGCGCCGACGAACCTCGCGGTGGGTGATCCCATCACGGTGCGCGTGCAAGTGAGCGGACGCGGCTGGCTCGACGCGATCACCGTTCCGCCGCAGCCGCAATGGCGGGACTTCAAGATGTATTCGCCGAACGCCAAGGTGGAGGGACAAGACCCCAACAATGTCACCGGCACCAAGACGTTCGAGATTGCTGTCATTCCGCAGACCGTCGCGATCAAGACGCTGCCGCCCTTCGCGTTCAGCTTTTTCGATCCCGATGCGGCCACCTATCGCACCGTCTCGACGCCATCCGTTCCCCTCCACGTGACTGCGAGCGGTGCCACGGTGACAGCGTTGCCGAATCTCACTGCGACAAACAGTTCCGCGCCAAGGCCGATGAGCGACATTGCGCACATCAAGGTGAATGCCGGATCGGCGATGATTGCGTCCCCGCTGATCACCCAGCCGTGGTTTATCGCGATGCAATTTGTTGCGCCGGCGCTTTGGCTGGGCCTGTTGGTGCGGCGCAAGCGTGCCGAGTCGTTGGCGAACAATCCCAGGCTGCGCCGTCGCCGCGAAGTGCAGGTGCTGGTTCGCGAATCGCTGACTAAACTCCGTGAGCACGCGGCGGCAAATCGCTCGGACGAATTTTTCGCGACGCTGTTCCGTGCGTTGCAGGAGCAGATTGCCGAGCGGCTCGATGCGCCGGTCAACTCCGTCACCGAGGCGGTCATCGATGATCGATTGCGTCCTGCCGGGTTGCCCGACGCAACGCGCCGTTCGTTGCATGAATTATTTCAGGCCGCGAATCTCGCGCGTTATGCGCCGGTGAAATCGAGCCAGCAACTCAGCGGTCTTGCGACGACAGCCGAGAGCGTATTGCGTGATTTGCAGCAATGGGAGGCGAAGCGATGAGAGTTGCGTACGGGGTGTGCGTCACGCTGTTCGCCGCGTTGCTGGTCGCGCGCGGCGCGGAGGGGCCGAGCAGTTTCACTGCGGGGAATCAGGCCTACGAACAGGGCAAATTCGCCGAAGCCGCCGTGCATTATCGTGCGGCCATCACGAACGGACTCGCGACGGAAGGCGTGTGGTTCAATCTCGGCAACGCCGAATTCAGAGCAGGCCAACTCGGCCGCGCGATCGTGGCGTATCGGCGGGCCGAACAGATTTCGCCGCGCGATTCTGCCTTGCGCGCGAACCTGCAATTCGTCCGCAAGAAGGCGACCGGCGAGGACGAACCGCGCATTGCTGTTGCGCGACAACTGATTCGTTTCGCGACTCCGAACGAGTGGTTCGTGCTCGCTTCCGCGAGTTTGGGTCTGATTTTTGTGACGCTGACGATTGCTGAGTTGCGAGGCGGCCGTGCCGGCCGTGGCACAGTGTTCTCTCTGGTCCTATTCGCGGCTTGCCTGTCCGGAGCCGCCGCTGGCAGCTACTACGACCGGAACGTGCGACGCGAGGGAGTGATCATTGCGAAACAGTCCGCGGTGCGCTTTGGCCCGATCGAAGTTTCCCAGACCGCTTTTCAACTTAACGACGGCGCAGAAGTTCACGTGGCCGACGCGACGACGGAATGGTGGCAAGTGCGTGACGCAACAGGCCGCATCGGCTGGGCGAAGCGAGGGGATGTCGCACTGGTGTCACCCTGATTACGATTCCACTGGTTCCGCTTCATGCCCATGGCAGTGGAGCCATTCTTGAAACCATTCTGATCTTTCCCAATCGCGCAATGCGTCTTCGCCCTGCGGCGCGTCCTCGATTTCATCGATTCCCTGCTGATTCATAATCACCTCCGTTGCTGGATGTGCAGCAGTGTCGTCGTCAATGGGAGGCCGGCGCTAAACCGCGCCGAGTCGCGCGAAAGTTGCGCCTTGGTGTTGCAATGCGCGGGAGGCAGAAAGAATTTTGCGCGAACATTGACATCGCGGGGCCAGTCGGCGTTTTTTAGCGCCGCAAAATGTTCAAGCCCTCATCGACGAAAGCTGAAACGAATTCCGCCGCGCCCGCCCCGGTGCGCGTTTTCGAAAATGGCGAGTTGCCCATCAAACTGATCTCGACCGATTTCGACGGCACCCTGCACGCCGATCATGAAGACCCGCCGGTGCCGCTCGATTTGCAGCAGATGATCGCCGCTTTGCAGGCGCGCGGCGCGAAGTGGGTCATCAACACGGGACGCGATTTGTCGAGCCTGCTGGAGACGCTGGGTCGCGCGCGGCTGCGTATCAAACCGGATTTCCTGGTCGTCGTGGAGCGTGAGATCTATTGCCACCGCGAGGCGCAGTACATCGAGCGATTGGAGTGGAACGACAAATGTCGGTCCATGCACGAGGAGCTTTTCGCGCGGATTCGTCACGACGTGCCGCGCCTGGCCGAGTGGGTGAACAAGCGAAAGATGGCGACGGTTTATGAGGATTCCTTCTCGCCGTTCTGCATCATTGCCGAGCACAACGATGAGATGGACGCGATCCAGCAGATGATGGATGGCTACGCCGCCGAAGTGCCTGGGCTCGCGACGGTCCGCAATGATATTTACGCGCGCTTCAGCCACGTGGCGTTCAACAAGGGCACGGCGCTGGCGGAACTTGCGCAGTCCCTCGGCGTCACGCCGGAGGAAACGTTCGCGGCCGGCGATCACTACAACGACATCCCGATGCTCTCGGGAGTTTACGCGAAGTGCATCGTGTGCCCTGATAACTCGATTCCGTTTATCAAACAATTGGTTCGCGAACAGAACGGCTACGTGAGCCATCAGCCGTGGGGACATGGCGTGGCGCGCGGGCTCGAGCACTATCTATCAAGATAGAGTTTCCGGCGGGATGCACTAAACCCCGAGTTAATAAACGCCGACTAAGAAGGTGTTTATGGAACATCCCCCCGCCATGCAGGCGCGGCACGCCATCAGAAGCGTCCGTATGCGCAGGTCATTTGCGCTGCCGCTGGTTCTATTTTTCCTGATGTCGCTGGTGCCTCTGGTGATGGCGCAGTCAGACCTCGGCGGGTCGAACGCCTCTTCGCTCCCCATCGTCCCTGTCGCGAAACAGGGCGGCTCCAGCATCAAGTCAATTCTCATTTGGCTACCGGTGTTTGGCGGATTCGGCCTCGGGATTTGTGTGATGCTTTTGGGAATTCGCGTTCGCAAATCTATTCGCTCGCTGCGGCGCAAGTTCACTTCGACGCCGGCGGCCACAACGGTTGATTCCGGTGGTCGTTACGAAGCGTTGTTCGAGAGCGCGAACGATTTGATCCAGGGAATTGCGCTCGACGGAAAGCTTCGTTACGCGAACAACGCGTGGCACGAGTTGCTCGATTACAACGAGCAGGAAATGAAGGGCCTCAAGATATTCGACATCGTGAGCCCGGATGTGCGGGAGAATTTCCAGGTCAGCTTCCAACGGGCAACGGTGGGCGTGAAGATCAAGAGTCTTGAGACCACGTTCATCTCGAAATTCGGCAAGCGCGTGATTGTGGAGGGAAGCCTGCACGCGGAGTTGGTCGATGATCGCCCCGTGTCGATCCAGGCGATCTTCCGTGACATGACGGAGCGCAAGCGCGCTGAGGCTGCGTTGAAACAATCCGAGGAGCGTTTCTCCCGCGTGTTTGCAGCGAGCCCCATCGCGATCGCCATCTGCACCGTGGACGGCGGGCGAATGCTCGACGCGAATGAAAGTTTTCTCGCCATGCTCGGCTACGAACGCAGCGAGATCATCGGACGCACTGATTTGAAGCTCGGCTTCTGGAGCAACGAAGCGGATCGCGATCGCATCGTGCAGAAGGTGAAGGAGGCGCAACTCGTGCGCGACGAGCAGTGCAAGCTCCGCCCGAAGAATGGCGAAGAACGCCAGGCGCTCATCGCCGCGGAAGCGATCAACGTCAATCACGAGGCCTGCGTGTTGCTCATCATTTACGACAATACCGAGCGCTTAAACCTCGAAGCCCAATTGCGTCAGGCCCAGAAGATGGAAGGCATTGGCCAGCTCGCCGCGGGCATCGCCCATGATTTCAACAACATCCTCACGATCATCCAAGGGCACGCGGCGCGCTTGCGTCATTCGGGGGATACGGCGCCGAAGCTTCGTGATTCCGTGGAACAGGTGTTGGTGGCCTCGGATCGTGCGGCGACTCTCACGCGGCAATTGCTGACGTTCTGCCGCAAGCAGGCGATGGTCGCAAAGGTCGGCAGCTTGAACGAGATCGTGACGCACGTTCGCGTGATGCTCGAACGAATTCTCGGCGAAGACGTCGCACTCGACGTAAAACTTGGCAGCAGCCTTCCAAGCATCGAAGCGGACTCGGCGATGCTTGAACTGGCGCTGATCAACCTTGCCTGCAATTCCCGCGATGCCATGCCGAAGGGTGGCACGCTCACCATCACCAGCACGGTGGTCACGATTCCTGAGATCTATTTGCAGCAGCAGCCGAAAGCGAAAGCAGGCCGCCATGTTTGCCTGACCGTGAGTGACACTGGCTGCGGCATGAGCCCGGAGACATTGCGTCGCATCTTCGAACCGTTCTTCACGACGAAGGATGTCGGCAAAGGAACCGGACTGGGGCTCGCAACGGTTCACGGAATCATTGACCAGCACCACGGCTGGATCGAAGTCACGAGCGAGTTGAAAAAGGGAACAACGTTCAAAATCTTTTTGCCCGAGACGCTGAAGGCATCCTGCGTCGTGGGTGATTCGGATTCATCTGGTCCAGAACAAAACGGAAAAGGCCTTGGCGGGAAGGAAACGATCTTGCTCGTCGAGGACGAAATGGCGCTGCGCGAACTCGCGCGTGTCGTGCTCGAGGATTGCGAGTACCGGATTCTCGAAGCCGGCTCCGGCGTGCAGGCGCTGAAAGTTTGGGAGCAACACAAGAACGAGATCGACATGCTGCTCACCGACATGGTGATGCCGGAAGGAATGACGGGCCGCGATCTTGCGGAGAAACTTCAGGCCGAGAAACCTGGGCTGCGCGTGCTTTATTCCAGCGGCTACAGCCCCGACGTGGTGGGCGGCTACTTCAAGCTGCCGGAGAATTCCTTCTTCCTGCCCAAGCCGTATCTGCCGCCGAAACTCACGTCCGCCGTTCGCGAATGTCTCGACAACGTGAAGCAGGCGAATGGCGAACAAGTCATTGCCGCGTGAGTGGAGCGGTGAATTACGCCGCTTACGCGACCACGATATTCACCAGCTTCTTCGGGACGACGATGATCTTCTTCACCGTCTTGCTTGAGATGAACGGCTGAACTTTCTCGGCGTTGAGCGCCGCTGCTTCGATTTCCTGTGGAGTCGCAGTCGCTGAAACACGGAGGACATCGCGCAGCTTCCCGTTCACCTGCACGGGAATTTCCAATGTGTCTTCAACGAGCAGCGTCGGATCGAACTTCGGCCACGGCTGATAGGCCAATTGAAGTTTCGAGTTTCGAGTTTCGAGTTTCGAGTTGGCCGTCAGTTTTTCCCAAAGCTCTTCGCTAATGTGTGGCGCGAATGGCTGTAGAAGCACGAGAAAATCCGCGAGCATCGACGCCGGCCGCGCCTGCCACGCCGTCGCTTCGTTCACGAAAACCATCATCGCCGAGATCGCCGTGTTGAAGCGCAGTCCGTCGAGGTCTTCGGTCACCTTCTTAATGCAGGTGTGCAGCACCTTGAGTTGTTCCTTCGTCGCGTCACTCGCCGTGATCGCAGGACTCAACTGGATCAGTTCCAACAACTCTTTGTGTCTCGGTGACTCTGTGGCGGTCTGCGCCTGCTCGAACTCGACTTCACTTTTCTCATCAATGAACAAACGCCACACCCGGCCGAGGAAACGGTACACGCCTTCCACGCCTTTCGTGTTCCACGGCTTCACCATTTCCAGCGGGCCCATGAACATTTCGTAGAGGCGGAACGCATCCGCGCCGTACTCCACGAGGATGTCGTCGGGGTTCACCACGTTGCCGCGCGACTTGGACATCTTCTGCATGTCCTCGCCGAGGATGAGTCCCTGGTTCACGAGCTTGAAGAACGGCTCGGGCGTGGAGACGTAGCCGAGATCGAACAGCACCTTGTGCCAGAACCGCGCGTAAAGCAGGTGCAACACGGCGTGCTCGGTGCCGCCGACGTAAAGATCAACGCCGGGCGTGACCTTGACGGGCGCGGGGGCAACGGCTTTAGTGAGTTCACTGCGACGGAGCGTTTCGGACGTGTCTGAGAGGGGCGCCTTCGGTGTGACATCTCTCGCCGTCGTTTTTCTTTTGTACATGGTCACGAGTTGCAACTGCCCGTGCTTGGTCCGTGCCTCCTCGACCACACAGACGAACCCGTTGATCCGCTTGGAAATCACGAACCGCTTGAAGCCGCCCGGCTGTTTGGCGCTGAACTCCACGCTGTCCGGCTCGGCGAGAATTTCCGGCAGCCTTTCAAGGTCTTCGAGGCTCAAGGCCATCAGCCCGCGCGGTTCTTCAAAGAACGGATTCCCGTGCTCGTTGATGACATGCCGGACGGCGTAGACATCAATCGAGTGGCGGTAGTCGGAAACATCCATCCCGCTCACGCGCTGGATTTCCTGGGCGAGTTGCGGCGTGACTCGGGCGTATTCCACCGCGAACGGCGGGCGCTTGCCGTCCACGAAGGCGCGGTGGCAAAGGTTCTCCAATTGGGCGTGCCATTCGCCGGGCGCGAGCAGCGGGAAGACACCGGCGGGACGCGCCCCGCCCATCCAATACTGTTCCGCCTCCCGGCTCACGAAACGATCTTCATTCGCCACGTCCAGGTAGCGCAGGTAGTACCAGCACGAACCCGCCCACTGCGGCATCGTGTTCGTCTCGCGCCGCGCGCCGCTCTTGAGTTCCACCCACTCGCGGGCGCGGGCCAGCGGGGGCTGGCCGTCGGCAGTCGGCTTGTAATCATCCAGCGGGGGCGGCAGCACGGGCAGGCTCTTTTCCGGCACGGCTTCGTGGTAATCATTTCCCTGCGCGTCCTTCTTCCACACGATGGGGAACGGCTCGCCCCAGTAACGCTGCCGGCTGAACAGCCAGTCGCGCAGCTTGTAGTTGATGGTCTTCCAGCCAAGTCCGCGTTCGACGAGATAGTTGATAATCTCGCGCTTCGCCGCCTTTGTGGCGAGTCCTTCGATTGGTCTAAAACCAACCGAGATTCCATCCTCTGTCCAACCGAGAGGGTCTTTCCCTTCTGGTGCTTGAACAACAATTCGGATCGGGAGATCAAACTTCCGTGCAAATTCCAAATCTCGCACATCATGCCCGGGCACAGCCATGATTGCTCCGGTCCCGTAGCTCGCGAGAACATAGTCAGCGACCCAGATCGGAATCTGTTCTCCGCTCAACGGATTGATGGCGTAAGCGCCGGTGAACACACCGGTCTTCTCCTTCGCCAGTTCCGTGCGTTCGAGGTCGCTCTTGCCTGCGGCGAATTGCTGATACTTCTTCACCGCCTCGCGCTGCTCGGGCGCGACGATCTCCGCGAGCAGCTTGTGCTCCGGCGACAGCACCATGTAGGTCGCGCCGAAAAGCGTGTCGGGCCGAGTGGTGAAAACAGTAATCAGTAAATCAGTGTTCAGTGAGCCGGTAGTCGAGGCCCGCGTTCCTGACTGATTACTGATTACTGATTCACTGCTTACTTTGAACTGAACTTCCGCTCCTTCGCTCTTCCCAATCCAGTTCCGCTGCATCTCCTTGAGCGAGTCGCTCCAATCTATGGTGTCGAGGTCGGCGAGGAGTTTCTCGGCGTAGGCGGTGATGCGGAGCATCCATTGGCGCATCGGCTTGCGCACCACGGGGAAGCCGCCCACTTCGCTCTTGCCATCTACCACTTCCTCGTTGGCCAGCACGGTGCCGAGTTGTTCGCACCACCACACCGGCGCTTCCATCACGAAGGCGAGGCGCTTCGAGTCGCGATAGGCGCGGCGGGAGGTTTCGAATGTGCCCCCGGCATCCTGCCGGGTCGGAGCGTGGGAAGTAGGAGCGCCGCTCGATTTGTCGGGCGCGGAACCCGGCGGGACGCCGGGGGCACAGTCCAGCGTCTCAATCGGCTCGGCCTTGTTCGTCTCGGGATTGAACCATGAGTTGTAGAGCTTCAGGAAAATCCACTGCGTCCAGCGGAAGT
>JBBRBM010000130.1:0-17448 GCA_038205745.1 Verrucomicrobiota bacterium
CTCACAGCGTTCGCCAGCGCCTCCGCTGCGCTCATGGCATTCACGATTCTACCCGTCGCGCTCACGTCCGGCCCCGGCGTGAAGCAACTGTTGCTCGGGCTCGGCGGACCGCTGCGAATGTTCCTTTCCGTGCCGGCGAACGCGTTCAACTCGCAAGTGTTCTGGATCGCAACTGCGGTCTCTGCTTGCACGTGTGCGGCGGTGTTGGCTCTTGCCGGATGGCTGCTGCACCGTTTTCCGCAACTCGACGCGCCGCAAATGGAAAACGCATTTCAGCGCTGGCTGCGACCTGATCCCGCCCGCGTCGAGTCATGGGGCGGAGCGTCGGCGCGCACGAGTCCCGGCGTGTGGCTCGCCGAACGCACCTTGCCGGGACGACAGATGTTTTGGCTCCTGATCGTCGGCGGCTTGATCACATGTTTCTCCATCGGTGTCTTCGGAGGCAGGCAAGCCGTTGCGAGGATCATGGTATGCGAATTGATCTTCGCGATCTTCATCAAACTCTGGCTGGCGGCCGTCGCACCACTTTCACTGAACGCATCGCGCCGCGGCGGCGCACTCGAGCTTTTGCTCTGCACGCCGATGCCTTCCGCTGAAATGGTCCGCGGCCAGGTCGATGCGTTGTATGGATATTTTCTCGGACCTGCACTGGTGGTCGCGGTGGGATTCACCGTCGCGGGCGTGTTGGGAATGGGCCTTGGCCACAACGACGCGGGAATGCGTGCAGACGGTTCACCCTTTGCCTGCGGACTGTTTTGGTTCGCGTTGTTCATCCTCGATCTGCACGCGCTGGCTTACACCGGACTTTGGAACGGGCTCACGAACGCCCGTCTCGATCGCGCGATTGCGAAGACGGTGTTCGCCGTCCTCATCCTGCCGTGGCTTACCGTGATCGTGCCGATCCTCGGCTGCCTTGGCATGATCGGCTGGCCGATCTTTTGGATCTACTGGTCGTCCGGAAAGCTGAAGAAACATTTCCGCGAGGAAGCGGTGAAACATTTTTCGCAAGGCGCTGACGAATCCGGCTGGCTGCCGTGGTCGCGCAAGACTGTCGTCTGAGGAAAACGCTCGCGCGAAGAATCACCGGCTTTCTATCTTCGCGCCCATGCCCTGGCTTCAGAACTACAACCCGCTCGGAAGCGCTTTGCTTTCCACGCTCGTCGCGGCGCTTCCCATCGTGGTGTTGCTCGGGTCGATCGCGTGGCTGCGCGTGCGCATTCATTTCGCGGCGCTGCTCGGGCTCGGCGTGGCATTGCTGGTCGCGCTGTTCGCTTATGGGATGCCGGTGAAGCTCGCCGGGCTGACGACCATTTACGGCGCGTTGTTCGGAGTGTTCCCGATCGGCTGGATCATTCTTAACGTCATCTTCGTTTATCAACTCACGGTGAAGCGCGGTCATTTCGAAGTGCTGCGCAACAGCCTTGCGGCGGTCGCGCCTGATCCGCGCATTCAACTCATCCTCATCGCGTTCTCACTCGGCGCATTCATCGAAGGTGTCGCCGGTTTCGGAACGCCAGTCGCCATCACGGGTGCAATTCTGATCCAACTCGGGTTCAAGCCGCTTCACGCTTCCGGTCTCGCGCTGATCGCGAACACCGCGCCAGTCGCGTTTGGCTCGCTCGGCATTCCGATCACGACGTTGCATCAGGTGACCGGGATGGATTTGTTCGCTCTCTCGAAAATGGTCGGACGCCAGTTGCCCTTCTTCTCGCTGATTATTCCGTTCTGGGTCGTTGGCGCATACTCAGGCTGGCGCGGCATGGTCGGCATCTGGCCGGCGGCATTGACGGCGGGAATTTCGTTTGCCGTGCCACAGTTTCTGGTGTCGAACTTCCACGGCCCGTGGCTCGTGGACAACGTTTCCGGCGCGTGCTCGATCATCGCCGTCGTCGTCCTGCTGCGATTCTGGAAACCGCGGGACGCCTTCGCCCACTCACCGGTTGATCCACTCGCTGATTCACCCGCGCCGGAGCCTGAGACTC
The DNA here is from genome assembly GCA_038205745.1 of Verrucomicrobiota bacterium. Taxonomy (GTDB): domain Bacteria; phylum Verrucomicrobiota; class Verrucomicrobiia; order Limisphaerales; family SIBH01; genus JANNGC01. The sequence goes on from JBBRBM010000130.1 coordinate 1,983, forward strand.
GCGGAACTCGCCCCTCGAAATACGCGCCGCGCGAAATCTTCGCCGCATGGCTGCCATGGATTGTGCTCAGCGCATTCGTTTTCGTGTGGGGTCAGCCGAAGGTGAAGTCGGCGTTGAACACGGTGTCGAATTTGAAATTCCCCATCGCCGGCCTGCACCAACAGATTCAACGCACGCCGCCCGTCGCGCTGTTCGGCGCCGCTCCCGAGGACGCGGTGTTCAAGGTGGATTGGCTGTCAGCGACGGGAACGGGAATTCTCATCGCGGGAATCATCGCCGGCGCGCTGATGGGTTTTGGCCCGCGCCAACTCGCCCGCACTTATATCGAGACCATCTGGCGTGTGCGGTTTTCGCTCGCGACGATCGCCGCGATGCTCGCGCTCGGTTACGTGACGAAGTACTCGGGCAGCGACGCCACGCTCGGTCTCGCGCTTGCGCACACCGGAATGTTTTATCCGTTCTTCGGCACGCTGCTCGGCTGGCTCGGCGTGGCGCTCACCGGCAGCGACACTGCGTCGAACGTTCTCTTCGGCAGCCTCCAACAAATAACCGCACGGCAAACCGGCATCAGCGAAATCCTCATGGGCGCGGCAAACAGCAGCGGCGGCGTGATGGGCAAGATGGTCGATGCGCAGAGCATCGTCGTGGCGAGCACGGCCACGAATTATTACGGCGGCGAAGGAAACATCCTGCGTTTCGTTTTTGTTCACAGCATCGTGCTCGCAACGCTCGTGGGCGTGTTGGTTTTCTTGCAGGCGTACGTGTGGCCGTTCAGTTTGATGGTGGTGAAGTAATCGTTTGTCAGCGCCCCGCTAAACCTCCATTGCTGACCAGCAGGGCAAGATATAATCAGGTAGCACCACACGCGAATATGGGAGCGAAATAGGTGCTCCACTTTCGCCCATCGAAACGTCCTGTCCGCCACACGGTCACTCCGTTTCACCGCCGTTCCCTTTCGCACAGAACGCGGTCTTTGGCAATCTGGACAGTATGAACCACGACTCGTGGGTTAACCCCCACCACGGTGACGTGATTTCTTTTGCTGCCTCGGGTCGGTGCGCGACTCACAGTAGCAAGCGTTATCCCTTGTCTCGCACCTCCATCGGCCTCGGCGTGCTCTGCGCGCTGTTGTTGTTGGGATGCAAGCAGCGTCAAAACTCCATTCCAACCAAAGCTCAGGACCACGGCACATTCGCCGTCACGCCGGAAATTATTTCGCGTGCGGATGACATGTTCGAGGACGTCACGGCGCGAGCCGGGATTAAGTTTGTTCAACAGTTCTGCGACAAGCGCATCGCGAACATTCTCGAATCCAATGGCTCCGGTGCTGTGGTGCTCGACTTCGATAACGATGGCCGCATGGACATCTACATCGTGAACCCCGGCCCGCTGGACGGCGTCACGCATCACGCGCCGGGCACGAAACGCGAACCCAACCGCCTCTTCCGCAACAAGGGCGATGGAACGTTCGAAGACGTGACAACAAAGGCGGGAGTTGGCGGGCACGGTTACGCGTTCACTGCCGCAGCGGCAGATTACGACAACGACAGCTTCACTGATCTCTACGTCGTCAACATCGGAAAAAATATTCTCTACCGAAATCGCGGCGACGGAACTTTCGAGGATGTGACCGACAAGGCTGGTGTGGGAGACAAGGGCACCGGCATCGGCGCGGTATGGTTCGATTATGATCGCGATGGGCGGCTGGATCTCTTTGTCGCGAACTACCTCACCTACGATCCGAACTACAATCTCTACTTCAACCCGGATTCGTATCCCGGACCGCTGTCTTACAAAGCCGAACTCAACGTGCTCTACCACAACAAAGGCGACGGCACGTTCGAAAACGTCAGTGAAGCGAGCGGTATTCGCATCGCGGGCCATCGCGGCATGGCGGTGTGCGCGTTCGATGTGAACGAAGATGGCTTCGACGATCTCTACATCTGCAACGACGCCACGCCGAACGTGCTCCTGCTCAACGACGGCAAGGGGCACTTTCAGGATGTGGCGGTGAAGTCGATGGTCGCGTTCAACGCGCAGGGCGAAGCCGCAGGCTCTATGGCGGCGGCGATCGGCGATTACAACGGCGACCAGCACCTCGACATTCTCGTGTCGCGACTCGGATACGGCTCCCTCTACACCGCGGCGGGCGGCGGAATGTTTGATGACCGTATGGTGGTGTCTGGCGTCGGCCGCATTACAGCGCAATACGTCGGTTGGGCCAGCCATCTCCTGGACGTGGACAACGACGGCGACCTCGATGCGATTGTCGTGAACGGCGATCCGCACCACATGGTTGGCTGGGAAAGTTTGCTCCTGGAGAACAACGGCGACGGCACCTTCACCGACGCAGCCGAGAAAGGCGGCGCTTACTTCAAAACAAAAATCCGCGGACGCGGCGGTGTCGTCGCAGACTTCGACAACGATGGACGCGTGGACTTGCTCGTCACCACCATTGCGGACCGCGCAATCCTTCTGCGCAATCGCAGCCCGCAGACGAATCATTGGGTCACGCTCGATCTTGAAGGAACAAAATCAAACCGCGATGGCTTTGGCGCGCGAATCACGATCAGCGCAGGCGGCAAGAAACAAGTAAGTCAGGCGCGCTGCGTGGCCGGCTTCCTCGGCACCTCGGATCGGCGAGTTCACTTTGGCCTCGGTGCGGCCAGGCGCATCGACTCGATCGAAATTCGCTGGCCGGGCGGCACGGTGCAAAAGCTCGAGAACGTCGCCGCCGACAAAATCCTGAAAGTCCGCGAATCATGAGCCACCGTGTGCAGCGAAGCGCGTGGGTGGCGGGTCTTCTCGTTCTTACCCTGATGCTCATCGGTTGCGAACGCCCGCTCGCACCGCAAGCGCTGGTTGTTGTTCAGACCTCCTTCACGAACACATTGCCGCCGCGCGACCTGCTCGACTTGCGCTATCCGCCCGGCACGCGCCTCGTGTTGATGGAAACTACGAATGCGCCACCGCGCTTTCTTTCGCGCGAGTTCGTGGCCGTGGGTGAACCCATTGTGCGGCCTGACGGAAGTGCCGTGTTGTTCTCGGGAAAGCGTTCGGCGGATTCGCCGTGGCAAATCTTCGAGCTCAAACTGCCGCGCGGGAAAGTGCAGCAACTCACTTCTCTGCCAGACGGCGCGAGTCATGCCGCGATCCTCGGCAACGGTGATCTCGTCTTCAGCTCGCCGGTTCCAAAACTCGCCGGCACCTGGAGTGATGCGCGGCCGAGCGCGCTGTTCGTTCAACACGGCATCGAGGCGCCAGAACAAATTACCTTCGGCTCCACGCCTGCGGTCCAACCGACGGTGCTGCGCGATGGACGCATCCTCTTTGTCTCGGCGCGTGTCACGACGACGAACACCGCGACGCCGCGCCTCGGTTTGTTCACGGTGAACAACGACGGCACCGAAGTCACACCGTTCGCGGTGAACGACGACGGCGTTCCGTTCATCGATTCTCCGCGTGAACTCGATGACGGCCGCATCGCATTCCTCGCTGCGAGCAACGTGCGCATGAGCGACGCGTGGCTGGAAGTTGTGCGACCAGCGCGTCCATTCCTGAGCCGGACGAATTTGTCGTTCGAAGAATGGCTTGCTGCCGGCGGTGTTGCCCCGCCTGATCTCGATCTCGATTGGCACAATGCCGCAGCCGCGCGTATCGCTCCACGCACGAAGCCAGCAGGTCATCTCTCCGCGATGGTGCCGGCGAAGCGCACTGGCACCTTGCTCTGCCTCGACTCCACATTCTCTCGCTCGACTGTCACGGAAAAGGCTGCGCGCACGCGCCGGGTGCGTGTGCTCGCGGGTGCGAACGCCAGATCGCTCGGCGAAGTTGCGATCGAACCCGACGGCTCGTTCCAGGTCGAAGTGCCCGCCGATACGCCGATCGGCTTCGAGGCGCTCGACGCTGCCGGGCGCGTGACCGTGCGGCTCGCGCCAACGTTCTGGGTGCGGCCCGGAGAGAATCGAAGCTGCGTCGGCTGTCACGAGGCTTACAACACAGCGCCGTCCAATTACCGTCCTATCGCCGCGACAAAACCGCCGGTGAAATTCCCGGTGATGAGACCCGTTTCCGAAAATGATCATCGTCTCGCGGAAGCGCACCGCTTTCCCCTCGCCCCGGCCCTCTCCCTTGGGGAGAGGGAGCAACTGATCCCGTCTCTCGATCTACCCGAGCGGTTCGGTGCCGCCATGAGACTGGGCGCGATTCTCCCTCTCCCTTGGGGAGAGGGCTGGGGTGAGGGGGTACAGCGCGCTGACCAAATTGGACCCGGATATATTCTTGGCCGATCTAAGAAAATTCTCGTGCAACGAAAACCCTAGCATGAAGAAGCGCCACGCCATCGGAGTCGCCGCCGTGTTGTTCATGGCGGGCGTCACGATTCTTTTCGGCAAGCGCTGGGCGGGCGCACACGTGCAACGCTGGACGGGCCGTCAGGATCTCGGCGGCGTTACCTGCACGCACTGTCACTTGCAAAGCATCGAGCGGATGACTTGGGCCAAGGCGCGCGCGAAGCATCATTCACCGGCGGGCATCGTGGTGTCTCCAGATGGTTCGAAGCTGTTCATCGCGTGCGATGACGCGAACGAAGTAGTCGAGGCAGACGTGCGCTCGTTGAAGGTCACGCGCAAATTGCCGCTGCCTGGCGCGCCATTCGGAATCACCATCGACGCCGCCGGTGCGCGCCTGTTCGTGACGTGCCGCGCCAGCGATCGCGTTGTGACGGTCAGCACGCGCGAGTTTCAGCAAATTGACGCGGTGCATGTCGGCGATGCGCCCGTCGCGATCGCGCACACGCAGACGCCCGCCGGCGAACGCCTCGTGGTCGCGAACTCATTGTCCGACAACATCTCGGTGCTCGAGTGTTCGCCGCTGCGAGAGATCGCGCGGCCCCAGGGCGGGCGCGAACCTTTTGCCGTCGCCACATCGGCCGATGGTGCAATCGCCTTCGTGGCGAATCGGCTCTCCACGAGCGAAGACGTGCTCGCCATGCCGGTCTCGGAAATGACGATGATCGAGCCTGCGCATGGAAAGTTGCTGTGGCGTCACACGTTGGAGTCAGCGCACTTGTCAGAAGGCATCGCCACTCTGCCCGGCTCCACGTGGTCACTCATGCCGTTCGTGAAAGTGCGCAACCTCGTGCCCATCACGCAGGTGGCGAACGGTTGGGTCATGTCTAGCGGCCTCGCCATCGCCGACCGCGACGGCGTGCGCGCCGAGTTGCCGCTCGATGAGGCGAACGATTTCTTCGCCGATCCATCGGGCATCGTGGTTGATGCGGCGCAACAGCGCGCTTACATCGCATCCGGTGGCGGCGACGTGGTGTCAGTCATCGATCTGGCGCGCATCACGAATTGGCTCGCTCACGCAGACGAGGCGACGCGACTCGGCGCGATTCGCGATCTGTCGTTGTCCGCTGATTACGTGCTCGCACGCATCGCGACCGGAAGAAATCCACGGCAACTCGCGCTCTCGCCTGACGGCAAAATGTTATTTGTGACGGAGCGCCTCGACGACGCCGTGCTGGTGGTGGACACGGCAACGTTGAAACCAGCCGGGCGCATCGTGCTCGGTGACGGCGGTCTTGATGATCCGATCCGCCGCGGCGAGCGCGTGTTCACGAGCGCGGCCTACACTTTTCAGCGGCAATTTTCGTGTCGATCATGTCATCCCGACGGCCACGTGGACGGCCTCGCGTATGATTTCGATGGCGATGGCATTGGCGACAACATGCTTGATAACCGCACGCTTCAAGGTCTGGCCGGCACTGCGCCGTTCAAATGGAACGGAAAGAACGCGACGCTCGAAATCCAATGCGGGGTTCGATTCGCGCGCGTCCTGATGCGCACCGATCCCATTCCTCCGCGCGAGCTGAAAGATCTGGCGGCGTTCATCGAGGCTCAGCCACCGCCGCGTTGGGAACGTAAACGCGATCAAGCGCTCACGCCGCCGCAAGAACGCGGCAAGGATATTTTCTTTGCCACGAGCAGGCCCGACGGCACGCCGGTCCCGCGCGAGCGCCGCTGCCAGACGTGTCATCGTCCGCCGTTGTTTACCAATCGTCTGCCCAGCGAGATCGGCACGCGCGGCGCACGCGACTCGACGAACTATTTCGACACACCGCACCTGCTCGGCATCGCCCACACCGCGCCGTATCTCCACGACGGTCGCGCGAAGACGCTCGAAGAGCTCTGGACGATTTACCAGACGAACGATCTCCACGGAGTCACCAGCTACATGAACAAGCATCAACTGAATGATCTCGTGGAGTATTTGAAAACCTTGTGAGGAGAATATGAAGACAAAGGAAATGTTTCGCAGAGGTGATGCGAGTCGCAGCGCGTTGGGAGATCGAGCGCGCTCTTCCCCCTCACCCCAACCCTCTCCCTCAGGGAGAGGGGGCAACGTCAGACCGCCTATCGCAGATCCAGCGCGCAATGCTTCGTCCCAGACTGCGCTGAGTTTCTCCCTCTCCCCATGGGGGAGGGCCGGGGTGAGGGGGAATGGGACGTGGTTACTTACGACCCTTGGAGCATTCGCGGTGTCGCTTATCGGTCGAACCAGTCTCGCGGCATTCGTGATTGCAGCAAACCTCTGCATCGCTGCCGATGGTCCGCTTCCGATCATTGAGCGCTTCGAGACGTTCGGCGCTGGGGATGGAATTCCCGCTGACAAAGTCCACGTCGTCTTCAAAACGAGCCAAGGCGTGTTGTGGATCGGTACGTGGGACGGGCTTTGCGTGCGCGAGTCGAACGGCAAGTTCCGCCGCTTCGGTCCTGAACACGGATTGAGCCACAAGATGGTGACCTGCATCGCCGAAGATAAAACCACCGGCGATCTTTGGGTCGGCACGATGCGCGGCTTGAACAAGATGAGCGGCGGCAGGATCACAAAGTTTCTCCAGACAGACAGCGGGCTGCCGAACAATGTTGTCTATGGCGTGGACGTGGTGGACGACACCGTGTGGGCCGCGACCGCCGCTGGCACGGGCGCGATGAATCTGAAGTCCGGCACGTGGAAGATGTACGACCACAACAACTCCGCGATGCACGAGCCGTGGTGTTACTCGATCAAGGGCGCCAAGGACGTGGTCTACATCGGCGTGTGGGGCAGCGGCATCCTCGAGCACGATCCGAAGACGGGTTCGTTCAAGGAATATCGCGATCCCGATCGCGATTTTCACTACGACCTCGTGGCGGACGACGGCCCGATCAACGACATCACGTCGTGGGTTGCGTGGAACGACGGAATCCTGTGGCAGGCCACCTACTTCGGCATGTCGCGCTACGACGGCAAATCGTGGAAGACGTGGGTGCAGGACAAAACGCCTTTGCCGTCGAACTTCACGCAGTTCATCTGGCCGGTTGGAAATTACGCCTACATCGGGCACGACCAGGGCGCGTCGGTGACGGACGGAACGAATTGGGTCAACTACCTCATCGGCACCAACGGACAAGGCGTCGTGGAAATCCATCGGCCATCTGCACCGGTCGAGAAGCGAGTCACCGCGACCTCACTGGCGAATGGTTTCGTGCTCGGCATCTGGGCGGATGAGCGCGAAGCGTGGTTCGCGACGTCGAAGGGATTGAGCCGCGGCGTGTTTTCTGGAACCACCCGCGTTGCAAACGCAGCGCAAGGAAAGGTGCCATGAAGATCTTGAATTCAATTGCGATGGCTTTGGTTGTGGGCGCGATCTCGGTGTCAGCCTACGACGAGAAGAGCACGACTGGCGCGACGAATTATCCTTACTACGCGAACACGCCGGACGAGATGCTGCCGTTCAAGGGCACCGAGCCTTACTACCGCTACTGGACGACGCGGCTTCCGTTCCGTGGACCCGGAGCGGAGTACGCCATTCCGACAAATCTCACGTCGCTGAAAGTCGGTTTGCTCAGCCCGGCGAACTACGGGCCTGAAGGTGCTCGCGGCGCACGCACGCGTAAAGGCATCGAGCTCGCATTCGAAGAGGCGAACGCAACGCGCGCGGCGAAACAACTGCCGTTTGAAATCATTTATCGCGAAGACGCGCCGCAGTGGGGCAGCGCTGCGAACATCGCCGTCGAGTTCAGGGACAACGACGTGCTTGGCTTCCTCGGCACGATCGACGGTGACGCTACGCACGTCGCGCTGCGCGTCGCGCTCAAGATTGAGACCTACATGATCAACACGTCTGATCCTGATCCCACGTTGACCGAGACGCAGATCCCGTGGCTCACGCGGGTGTTCCCGGACGATCGCCAGCAATGTTTTCGTCTTGCCGATCTCGTCGTGCGGAAGCGCGGATGCAAACGCATCGCGATCCTGCGCGAGAGCAGCCGGCCCGGCCGCGTCGGCGTGATGCACTTCGTGAATTATGTGCGCCGGCTTGGTGCTCCGCCGGTCGCGCATCTGCTCTACAAGGCGGGCGGCAAGAATTTCGAGGAACAGATCAGCGCGATCAGCGCGGCTGAACCCGACGCGGTGTTGTTCTATGGACAGCCCGAGGACATCGGCAAGGCGGCGGCGCTGTTGCGCAAGGCAGGGGTGAAGGCGCCGTTCTTTGGCTTCGATCGCTTGAAGGAAGACGGCTTCGCGAAGAACGCCGGCGCGGCGGCGGAGAACGTCACGATCACTCACTTTTTCGATCCGGGCCAAACGAATCGGCTGTGGACCGAGTTCGCCGGCCGTTTCGAAAAACGATGGCATGAGCAGCCGGACATTTACGGCGGCTACGGCTACGACGGCGCGCGTTTGATGATCGAGGCGATCGACAAAGCTGGCGCGAACCGCTATCGCGTCCGTGACTATCTCGCGAACCTGGAGGAATGGAATGGCGTCACCGGCCGCATGATCTTCGATGCGCGCTGGGACAACATCGTCCCGATCTCGATCGCCGAATATCGGAACGGCAAGTGGCACTTCCAACCCGCGCCGCCGGTGACGAAGCTCGATCGCGCGCAACTTTAGCTGCACTGATGCGGCCACTCGCTTCCATGATTCTCGCGGGCGCGCTCCATTGCGCGGCCTTCGCGGGCACACGCATCGGAGTGCTACTCCCGTCCGATGCGACGGAGGCGACGAGCATGCGACGAGGAATTGAAGTCGCGGCTGAACTCGCGAGAGCACGTGGAACCGAGGTCGAAGTGCTTTTCAGCGGCGCACACGGGCAATGGGGAACCGAAGGCGATGAAGCGGCACGTCTCGTCCTCGATGAGAAAGTCACTGCATTGATCGCGCCGCGCGACCGCGCCATCACACACCTCGCGCTTCAAGTTTCGGGACGCACGCGCACGCCAGTTGCGACATTGTGTCCCGATTCATCGGTGACCGGAACCGGCGTGCCGTGGTGCGCGCGCGTCCTTCCGAGCACGGTTGATGAAGCGGTCGCGGTGATGACGTGGGCCAAAACCAACGGTGTCCATGGCACGCGCTGGATGGCTGTCGTCCCCGCCGGGCGCGCTGGACGCGAAGTGTTCGCAGATCTCCAGCGGGCAGCGGCGATCGATCATGTGGAGTTGACGCGAGCCACTTCCGTAGTCGCGGAGGGTTCAACAGCCGATGCCGTTCTTTTGTGGCTCGATCCCGCGGCGGCAGCGGCGACTGTGCGCGAGTTTGCTGCGGTGAAGTCGCGCGTTGTGCTGGCCGGGCCTTCGACGTTGAACACTCCGCGTTTTTTGTCGGACGCGGGAAACGCTGCGGCTGGAGTTGTCATCGCCACTACTTGCGGCGGGCTGACGCCAGACTTCACGTCGAACTATGTCCAGCGTTTCAAATCCGCACCGGACACAATTGCGATTGCAGCGGCGGACGCGGCATTGCTGCTGATCGATCGTTGCCAGAACAAGTCATGGCCCGCTTGCGGCGACCGACACCGCGGTGTCAGCGGTGAATTGAAGTTCGATGTGAACGGGAACCGCCTCGTGACGCTCGACATCCGCCAATGCATCGACGGTCATTTTATCGCGCCAACCCCTCGCAAACCATGAACGCCGCGCATCTGCACCTCATCACGACACACGCTCCCGCGACCATGGTTGTCATCGGCGCGATGGCGGTGATCATCGCACTGGTTCGGAAGTCCGACGAGTTGCACCGTTGCGCGCTGATACTCTTTGCGGCCGCCGCGATCGTTTCCGTGATCGCCTACCTGACGGGAGAGCCCGCCGCGGAACATCTCAAGACGGCTGTGCGCGTCCTGCCCGCGGATGAGATGGATCGTCACAGTGAAATCGCGGCGATCGCTCTCGGCTTCATTGTGTTTCAAGGCAGCTTCGCGCTCGTCGCGCTTTTGGTTTGGCGCAAGAAGCCGCTGGGGAAACGCATCGCGCTCACGACACTCGTTCTGTCATTGGCATCGGGTGTTCTTCTCGCGCGGACGGCGCAGCTCGGTGCTGACATTCGTCATCCGGAACTGCGGTCGGCATTATCAGTTCAGCAACGCTGAAGCGATGTTGCGCCGGTGAAGCTTACGTGCTTTGCGGTCGTGCCACTTCCTCGAAGAGCGCCTGCTCGTAAATGCGAATGTATTCCGTCGCGGTGCGTTCCCAGGAGAAGTCAGCGCGCATGGCGTTGCGACGGTAATAGGTGAGCAGCTCCGGGTCGGCGAATAAGACAAGCGCTTTGCGGATCGCCTTCGCCAGGGCGCGCGACGAGTACTCGGTGAACTTGATTCCATCCGCACGCTCGTCGCTGTCCGTCAGGTCCGTGACAGAGTCATCCAATCCGCCAGTGCGGCGCACGATCGGGATCGTGCCGTAGCGTTGCGAATACATCTGGTTCAACCCGCACGGCTCGAAGCGCGAGGGCATGAGGAAGAAGTCTGCGCCCGCCTCGATGCGATGTGAGAGCGCCTGGTCGAAGCCGAGCTTGACCGAAACTTTTCCTGGGAAGCGCTGCTGCAATTCCGCGTAAGCCTGCTCGTAAGCTGGCGAACCGCTGCCGAGCAGAACGAACTGCATCTTCGCCGCGAGCATCTCGGTGAGAGCGCCCAGTTGGATATCGACGCCCTTTTGGTCCACGAGGCGCGTCACGGTCGCGAAGAGCGGCACGTCCGCATCGGCAGGCAAACCGAATTCCGTTTGCAGCGCGAGTTTGTCTTCTCTCTTGCCCGCCATGTCATCGACGGAAAATGGACGCGGGAGATACGGGTTCGCCGTCGTGTTCCATTCCTCGTAGTCCACGCCGTTCAAGATGCCGGTGAGCGCACGCTGGCGGCGGCGCAGCACGCCGTCGAGTCCGCAGCCGTATTGCTCTGTGGTGATCTCGCGCGCGTAACGCGGGCTGACCGTCGTGAGCACGTCGCTGAATTCAATCCCCGCCTTCAGGCAGTTCATGAAGGTGTAAAACTCCACGCCCTCAGCGTTGAGATACGTCGGCGGCAAATTCGTGAGCGCGTAGGCGCTCGCGGGAAACACACCCTGGTAAGCAAGATTGTGAATCGTCAGACACGTGTGCGGCGGATTCCTCCAGCCATCGCGCGCCGCCTGATCGCGCACGAAGAGCGGCACAAGCCCCGCCTGCCAGTCGTGCAGGTGAATCAGCTCCGGCTGCCACGGCAGATAACGCGCCAGGTTCGTCGCCACTTTCGAGAAGAAGACGAAACGCTCGGCGTTGTCGGCATAGTCCCCGCCGCGCTCGGTGTAGAGTGAGGCGCGATCGAAGAACGCCGGCTGATCGATGAAGTAGATGGTGAGATTCTTCGCCGGGTTCGCCGTGAACACGCTGCCCTGCACACGCCTGGAACCGAGCGGAAGATCGAGCGTCCAGTCGAACGGTTGAAGGTCGGAAAACCTTTGGCGGATGCCGCGATACAGCGGTGTAACGACACCCACTTGATTTCCATCTGCCGCGAGCGTCTTCGCCAGCGCGCCAACCATGTCGGCAAGTCCGCCGCTCTTCGAGTAGGGATGCAGTTCGCTGCTGGCGAGGAGAATTCTCATGCGGCCAATTCGACGAACTTCACGCGGTGATTCTGTCCGTCTTCAGATAAGGCCGCAACGGTTCTGGGATGTTGATGCTGCCATCCGCCTGCTGATGCGTCTCGATCAGCGCGACGAACAGACGCGCGAGCGCTGTCCCGCTGCCATTGAGGATGTGCGGCAATTTGTTTTCGCCGCCTTCGGTTTTGAAACGCAGATTCATCCGGCGCGCCTGAAAGTCTTCGCAGTTCGAGCAACTCGACACTTCGAGATAGCTGCCCTGACCCGGCGCCCACACTTCGATGTCGTAAGTCTTGGCGCTCGCGAAGCCCATGTCGCCCGTGCAGAGATTGATCACGCGATAGTGAAGCCCCAGCAGTTGCAGCACCTTTTCTGCATTCGTGACCAACTTCTCCAGCTCGTCGTAGCCGTCTTCGGGCTTCACGATTTTGATCAGTTCGACCTTGTCGAATTGATGCACGCGAATCATGCCGCGCGTGCCGAGACCAGCCGCGCCCGCCTCGGCGCGGAAGCACGGGCTGTATGCGACATAGCGAATCGGAAGCTGTTTCTCGGGAAGAATTTCTTCGCGATGAATGTTCGCGACCGGTGCTTCAGCCGTGGGCAGCAAATACAATTTTCCGAGCGTCTCGTTGTCGTTGCCTTCGCGCACGGCGTAGGCCTGATCCTCGAACTTCGGGAATTGGCCCACACCAGTCATGCAATCGCGATTGATGATGTAAGGTGAAGAGACTTCCGTGTAGCCATGCTCGGTCGTGTGCAGATCAAGCAGCATCGCGATCAGCGCGCGCTCCAGCTTCGCGCCCCAATTCGTGTAGAGCAGGAAGCCACTGCCGGAAAGTTTTGCGCCTCGCGCGAAGTCGATGAGTTTCAACTTTTCGCAAAGCTCGATGTGCGACTTGGGCTTGAAGGCGAAGTCCGGCTTCGCGCCCCACCGGCGAATCTCGGGATTCTCTTCCGCAGTCTTGCCGATCGCGACGCTCGCGTGCGGCAGATTGGGCAGGCGGATCAGAATCGCATCGCGAGCCACTTCAACCTCCGCAACCTTCGCGTCGAGTTCCGTGATCTGATTTCCGATCTGCTTGGTTTCCGCTTTCTTCGCCTCGGCTTCAGCGAGCTTCTTCTGGCCCATCAACGCGCCGATCTCCTTCGAGACTCGGTTGCGCGTGGCCTTGAGCTGTTCCACTTCAGCGAGGAACTTGCGGCGCTGTTCATCCAGCGCGAGAGCTTCTGAAATCTTCGCTTCATCGCCACTGTTTCTCGTGGCGAGCCGTTCGCGCACGAAGTCGGCGTTTTCTCTGATCAACCGGATGTCCAGCATCGCGGGAGTATCAGAAATCGACTTTTCGAGAGCAAGGATTCGAAGTGTGGCCGGAAAAAGAAAGAGCCGCGCATCCTTACATGATGCGCGGCCCAAATTTGTTTCAAGCGATCGCCGTGCGCTAAACCGCTGAGTTCACGGCGATGCCGAAAATTACTTTGCCGGCTGCACTTGGATTTGCGGCTGCCGGGCCGGACTTGGTGTGACACGCACCGGCGTGTTTGCGCGGGTTGGGGTTGAACGAGTCGAAGTTGGAAGAAGGGCCGGACTTGGTGTGACACGCACCGGCGTGTTTGCACCGGCACCCGGATTCACTCGTATCGGCTGGCTGCCGCCGGGCGTGAGATTCAATGTCGGCGTGGTGATCACGTCATTGGTTTCGGGCGGAAGAACGGCGAGCAATTCCATTTCGAAAATCAAAGCCGCGTTCGGACCAATCTTCGCGCCTTGCCCACGTTCGCCGTAAGCGAGTGCTGGCGGAACGTAGATTTCCCATTTATCGCCCACGTGCATGTTGGTCAGCGCCTCCTGCCAGCCAGGAACCACCCGCGCCACCGGCGTGTTGAAGGGCTGTCCGCGCGTGTAGGAACTGTCGAACTCAGTGCCGTCAATCAACGTGCCTTTGTAATGCGCCGAAACGCGATCCGTCGCCTTCGGCTGCGCACCTTTGCCGGTCGTGATCACTTTGTAGAGAAGGCCATCCGGAAACTTTTTCACATCCGGCTCACCGGCTTTCTTGGCCAGAAAATCTTCACCCACCTTCTTGTTCTTCTCCATCTTCTGCGTCCGCACGTCGCGCTGCCACGCCATGTAGCTTTCGCGCAATTCGGTCTCAGGCATTTTCGCTTTGCCCGTGATGCCGTCGCGGAAACCCTGGATCACCTGATCGATGTTCGGCTCGGCGCCTTGCATGCGCAGATTGTTTCCGAGCGTCGCGCCAAAGGCGTAGCTGCCCTTCTCGACAAGATTGGTGCCCGCCGCCGCCGGTGGAGTTGCCGCTGGAGTTGCTGCCGGATCAGCGGCGATCGCCGCGGCGCAGGCGAGGCCGCACAAAGGAATAAATGCTGTGAGTTTCATACGGTTAAAAAAGTGTGCGCCACAGTAACGGTGAAGCTTTTCCAGTCAAGGCATGACAAATTAACGGCCCGCGATTCCCGCGAGGCACCGTCATTTCTTTGGCTCGCGTATGAAGCCGCCAAATTTCCAATCATTGCCGACGCGATGCATCGAGACTTTCTCCAGTCGATCCACGCCACCGATATAAATGCTCATCGTCACTTGCTCCGGCGTCACCTCCTGCCGGTCCACGACGCGGATGCTGGTGATCTTCGAGACGTCGGACTGATGCTTGGCTGCGACCTCCGCCTCCGTTTTATTGCCCCACGCCTGCGACATGCGCGCCTGTTCGTCCGGCGAAAGACTCTCGATGTACGTCTTCGGATTTCCTTCGCGCATAGCCCAGATCGCGGACACCAGCGCGGACTCAGGCGAAGCGTAACCGGCGAATGTCCATGACTCGCGAGCAAAGGTATCGCCGGCAGGTTTCGGTGGAGCAGGGGAACTGGCCGCCTCGGTCGCTGCACCCCGAAGTTGCTGATTTGCCGTGCGCAGTTGTTGGTTCTCGGCTCGTAGTTTTTCCGCGTCCTTGTTCGAACTGCGAAGCTGCGTGATTTCCCCGCGCAAGCGAACGAGTTCCTGCGCTTCGCCGCGGAGCTTCTGCAACTCGGCTTCGCGTCTTTGCACGTCGTCGCTTGTAGCGCTGGATTGCGCTGGCGCTGCTTCGAGTTGCGCACGCAACGCCGCATTCTCCCCGCGCAACCTTTCCGCAGCGCGCCATTCCCACACTGCTCCCCCCAGAGCTGCGATCACTACGAATCCGCCAATGAGTCCCGTGGCTTTCATGCGCGCGAGCCTAGAAGCTCGATGTCCAAACGGCGAGCGTGAACCAATGCACTTTTTCTTTTCGTCGCCGCGATCGCCGGTAATTTCTCACCACACTTGAAAGAACACGAAGAACCGCTGAGCGAGCGCGACCGCGCCATTCACGAATGGCAGATGTGGGTCCGAGACTTTGGCGAAGAGGACCAGCGCAAGCTGAAGAATGCGACGGTGCTGATCTCGCGAGCCGGCGGAGTCGGCGGCGCGCTGGCGCTGCAACTCGCGGCGGCGGGAGTGGGGCGTCTGATCCTCGCGCACGCCGGTGATCTCCGTCCCAGCGACCTGAATC
>JBBRBM010000131.1:0-17341 GCA_038205745.1 Verrucomicrobiota bacterium
TCCGTCGAAGTGAGTGACAGCGGGCAGACTGGCCTCGATGCCTTCCGATGCGAGCGCGACGCGGGGCGTCCGTTTGACATCGTGATCACGGATTTGGGCATGCCTTACGTGGACGGCCGGCAGGTGACGAAGGTGATCAAGCACGAATCTCCCGGAACCCCTGTGGTGATGCTGACGGGTTGGGGATCGTTCATGAAGGAGGACGATTCGGCGCCGGCGAATCTTGACGCGCTGCTGAGCAAGCCGCCGCGTTCGAAGGAACTTCGCGAAACCTTGTCGCGACTCGCACCGCTCTGCAAAGCGGCGTGATCGCCAATTGCGGCCAGCGACCGCTGCTTCTTTCGGATTTACTTTGCCGTCTCCGCCGAAATACTCCGCCGCATGAAATCCATTGCGTTACTTCTCGCGTTGTTGTGCGTCCATGTGGCGCTGGCTGAATCAAACCTTTACGACGTCCCGCTGAAGGACATCGACGGCAAGGACACCTCGCTCAAAGCCTATTCCGGCAAAGTGCTGCTCGTGGTAAACGTCGCTTCCAAGTGCGGCAACACTCCGCAATACGCCGGGCTCGAAGTGCTCCAGCAGAAATTCAAGGACAAGGGCTTCACCGTGCTCGGCTTTCCGTGCAACGACTTCGGCGCGCAGGAACCCGGCTCCAACGCGGACATCAAAGAATTTTGCTCCAAGACTTACGCCGTGACGTTTCCCATGTTTGACAAGCTTCACGTCAAAGGCGCCGAGCAGCACCCGCTCTACAAGGAACTCTCGGGCAAGGACTCGCCGTTCCCCGGCGACGTGAAATGGAACTTCGGCAAATTCCTCATTGGCCGCGACGGCAAGATCATCAAGCGCTTCGAGCCCGGCTTGAAACCGGATAACAAACAGGTCTCTGACGCCATCGAAGCCGCGCTCGCCGCGAAGTAATCGCCTGACTCTGGTTCCCTTCTCCCCGTTGAGGGGAGAGGGAAGCCAGAAAACTGCCCGGCATTTTTGATCGCACTCCGCTCCAACGGCTTCGTTGGCCTACGGCGATCTCAGGCGAAAGAACTTCGCCTCATTCGTTCCAGGGCGCGTGACCTGCATCACGCGATTGCTCGTCGCCGCGTTGACGACATGCACCGGTTGCCATGTTCCTAACGTATCAGCCTGTTCGACGGTGTAGGTCACATTGGAATAGGACTGGAACGTCAGTGCGACATTTTGTGACTGCGGCACTTTCACCACAGAATCGATCGTCATCGGCAGGATCGGTCCCTTCACCAGCGTGAAGTGATCGCGCGCCACGCCGTTCGTTCCGAGGAATATCACGTCGAGTCGATTGCTCGCCACGTCCAATACCGCGGAGCCGAGTTCATTTTGTGAGATGAAATGGGCCGGGTGATTCAATTGTCCCCCTGTGATTTGACCGCTGCTCCCCGCCACCATGTAAACGACGCCCTGGCCAACGGCATTTTTCTGATAGGCGCCCGTGCCATCGACGCGTCCATCGCCGCCATTGATCTTGTTCGATGAAGTGAGCGTGCCGGACATTCCATAGTGCGCGTTGAGAAGGAACGAACGCTCCAACGCGTGGCTGTGACCGTTCAGCACGAGATCGACGCCATAATATTCGATGATCGGCAGAATATTCTGCCGCACTTCGATCAAGTCGGTTTCTGCGTCCGAGTTGTGGTTGCCGCGTGTGTAAGGCGGATGATGCCAGTACGCGATCACCCATTCCTGCGTCGTGGATGAAAGGTCCGCTCGCAGCCAATTGGCCATGGCGCTCGTCGCGCTGCGTGTGCTGGTCATCGAGTCGAGGCAGACGAAGTGAACATTCGCGTAGTCGAACGAGTAATACTTGATGTTGCCGGAAGGAACGCCACCCGCCTCACCGAGTGTTGGCAATGAGAAGATGCGCAGGTAGGCGTAATCGTCCGAGGTGTAGGATTGATTGCTCTCGTGATTGCCGATCGCCGGCCAGAGCACCTTGTTGCGCAGCGTGGTCGGATACATGTCGAACACCGCGGTCTGATATTCCGTGTCGAGGCCGCTGTTGTAGGCATTGTCGCCGAGCATGAGCCAAAGGTCGGCGGGACCGTTCGTGTTGGCGAAGTTGTAGAACGCATCGCGGACGTTGCGCTGGTTGGCATTCGCCGTTCCCGGATCGCCCAACACCCAGACGCGCACCGGCCGCCGCGTGCCGGGCAATGGCGCGGTGTCGAAGTAGTAATCCGTTCCGCTCCCGATGACGCGGAATGAACTGCCGACCTTGTAGTAATAGCGCGTGCCCGGCTGCAGCTCGTTGATCGTCACGATGTGCTCGGTGTTCGTGATTGGCAGGTAGACGATGTTCGTCAGAAAAATCTGGTTCGAGCCATAATAAACAATCGCGTCCGACGCCACGTCACTGCGCCAGCGGATCGTGATATTTGTCCAGCCACCGATTTGCAGATACGGCCCGCGCGTGAGGAACAACGGTGGCACTGGATCAACGAGGTTGTAGCTCCACGTGTTGCCCGGAACGATCGGCTCGAAATTCACGGCCGGTAGATCCATATCCTGAATGCCATGGCTCGCCGCCCACGTGATCGTGACGGAGCCGTAAGCCGGCTGCGGGAAGGCGAATGTGTAAGTGGCCGCGCCACCGGTCACGCCGGTTGCCGCCACGCCGTTCAGGAGAAGATCGGAAGCGTTCACGCCTTGCACAAACTCACTGAAGTTCACCGTGATGTTGGTGAGAAAATTGATCGTCGTGCCCGCGGTGGGAGTTTGCGTACTGACCACAGGCGTGCTCGGGTTCACGAGATTGTAGTGCGGACGCGCGGAGGATGCGGTGGCATTGAACCCGTGCGGCGTCGCGTCGAAGTCCACGATTCCGTGGCTGCCCGCCCACGTGATGTCGACCGGGCCATAAACCGGTTGCGCGAAGCTGAAGACGAAAGTCGTGTTGGTGGTGCTGCTGACGTTCGTTGCCGCAATTCCGTTCACCAGCAGGTCCGCGGCATCCACGTTCGTTACCGGCTCGGTGAACACGACGGTCAGGTTCGTGAGATAGAACACGACGCCTGCCGCGGGTGAGATCGAACTGATGCGCGGCGGCACGAGACCTACGACGGAAAGGAACGTGTAGAGCTGCGCGTTGAATCCGAAGTCGCTGCTGTTCGTGAGGTTCTGATTGAGCGCCTGCACGGCAATCACGTTGGTGCCGCTCACGAGATAGTTCGTTGGATTCGGCAGTGTGTAGTTCGTGTAGTTGAACGGGCCGTTGCCGCCCGGTTCCTGCAACGAGAGGGTCGCGACGGCGTCATAGTTGAGATCACCCGCACCCACGTTGAAGCGCGCCACTTCCACGCCGTTGATCCAGGCGATGAAGCCGTCGTCGATCTGCCCGCCGAGAATCAGGTTGGTGATCGCGCTGGCGTTTGCGACGACAAACTTCTCGCGCAGATAGATCGTGGTGTAATTGCTCTGCATGTCGCTGAGCAGCGTGCCGGGATTGCCCGGCGTGTTGTACGCGTCGCCGTAATAGAAGGGCGCCGGTGCATTCGACCACGTTGAGTCATCAAATGTGTTCGTGCGCCAAAGGGAGATCGGCGCAGACGCCTCGTTCGTGCCCTTGATGAAAAGCCAGTTGGCGTTGGACTGCACGAGGATGGTGCGCGAATCGAGGCTGAAGCTCCATGCGCCCGTCCCGCGATTGAACGCATTCGGTGTCGTGGCGATGTCGGCGATTCCGTGCGTGATGGACCACGTGACGTTGATGCCCCCCGATGAAGGCTGCACCACATCGAAGACATAGCTGGCGCCGCCGCCGCTGACGGCGAATGCCGGCGTGCCATTCACGATCAAATCCGATGCGTCCACTCCCGTGACCGGTTCGCTGAAGTTGACCGGGATCTGGGTCAGGTTAGTGACGAGTGAACCCGCCGTCGGCGTGCGGGACGCGATCGTGGGCGCCACCACGTCGATGAGATTGTAGGTCCACTGCGCACCTTGTCCGTCGTCATTGAACGGCAGGTTGTCGGGATACCCGACGTCTGTGATATGATGTGTTTCCTCCCAACGAACATCGACCGTTCCATAAGGCGGCTGCGGAAACTGGAAGGTGTAGTTCGACGAACTGTTCACGACGAGCCCCGTTGCGCTGAGTCCGTTGATCTCGAGGTCAGCGGCATCGACTCCCATCACGCGTTCGCTGAAACGGACTGTGATCGACGTGAGATTTGAAACCGTGGCGCCGGCAAGCGGCGTTTGTCCGACGATGAACGGTGCGTCGTGGTTTGTTGGCGGAATCGTAATGATGACGTTGACAGGGGCTGAGGTTCCGCGCCCGCCGTCGTTGTCCGACACGATGGCGAGCATCGTGTTCGTGCCGAAACTGGAGGACCACACGAAGGAGTAGGGCGCAGCGGTGTCGCTCGCCGCACTTGTGCCGTTCGTGAAGAACTGAACATTCGTGATCGTGACTGGAGAATAGGCCACCGCGTTGATCGCGAGATTCGTCGGGCCTTCCATGATCGCGCCGTCGATCGGGCCTGTGATCTGGACGATCGGTTGGCGGCCACTGGAAAACACCACCAGTGTTGCCGGCGCCGAAACGCCTCTCTGTCCGCCGTTGTCTGTGGCCACCACGGTGAGTGAATGAATGCCCACCGGCACGTCGACCCAGTTCAATTCAAATGGGAAAAGGATCGATTCGGTGATCTTCGTCGCTCCATCGAACAGTTCGACTTTCGTGACGTTGCCGTCCGGATCATTCGCCGTGACGCTGAGGAACATGCTCACGGGCGCGATCAGGAACGTCCGATTCGTCGGGCTTACCAATGAGATGGTCGGCGATTGATTGCGCTCGATGACGGGCACGCCGCGCAGATCGAGCGTAAACCAGATGTCGGAGCTGCTGTTCGTGTCTTGGTGAATGGAGACGGCGAGGACGTTTGTGCCGGGATGAACCAGGGCGGGATTGACGTTGAAGGTGAACGTCGTGGTGCCGTCGTCCTGGGCGTTGGCCGACGCGTAAGTGGTGTAGCTCACCGCGCCCGTCGGCATGTTGAAGCGGGTCAGTTCCACGCCGTTGAGATAGACCACCGCGCCGTCGTCGCGCTGGATGTTCAGGAGGACGTTGGTGAATGACGTGTTCGGTGCCACGAACGACTGGCGATAATAGGTCGCCGCAAATTTGTTGTTCGGGTCGAGGCCGAAGGAATTGGTCGTGAGTGGCTGGCGGCCGCTTGAATCGCCGTAACCCAGCGGTGCGGGGCCATTGAGCCACGCATTATCATCGAAGTTCGTCGCGATCCAGGCCGTGCCCTGATCGCTGCCGTCATCGATAAATTTCCACACCGAGTTTGACGCCACGAGCGTTTGCGCCACGGCGATATAGCTCGCTTGCGAGAGGTATGAAGCGCCGGTGTCCGATGTGCCGATGGCGGTGATGCGATGTGAGCCGCTCGTGACATTGCTCCAGATCGCGCTGAACGGCGCCGTGGCATCGGCGCCGAACTTCACGTTGTCGATGAAGAAGTCGATGTTGGTCATCGTGCCGGAGCTGAGCAGGGCGACCGCGTTGACGGTGATCGGGTTGGTGGTGAGGAATGTTACGCCATCCGCTGGCGCGACAAGCGTCACGCCTTCGCCGAAGAAGGCGATGTTCACGCCGGGAGAGATACCCGCTTGACCGAGGCTGTCCGTTGCGACTGCGAAGAGAGTGTTCGTGCCGGGCAATCCGTTGCTGAACACAAACGTGTAAGGCGCGTTCGACACCGTCGTGAGAAACGTCGCGCCGCGATAGAAATCAACTTTCGTTATCGTTCCGGACGCAGGCGTCGCCGTGGCCGTCACGGGCACGCTGGTGCCGGAGGAGAAGACACTGTTATTCGTGGGCGTGGTGATTGTGACGGAAGGGGGCATGGTGAGGTTCAGTTGCACTGCGCCTTGCGCAGACGGTCCGCCTCCAAACACGCCACCGCTGCCGCCGAACTGGATTTGATACTCCGTCCCTGCCACGGCGTTGAACGTGACGAGGCTGACTGCGACTCGGCCAGGCGCATCGTCGTTTCGGGCAATGACGGTCAAGGCGTTCACAGCGGTGCCCGTGTAAACGCTCAGCACGGTGTTGATGCCGCTGCCAAACGTGTCGATCGTGACGCTGCCGTTGAAGGGAGCTGTCCATTTCCACCAAAGCGTGGCTCCCCACTGAATGAAAGGACCACCGCCGCCGAATTGAAAGTTCGGTTCACCGGTTTCAGTGGTGGCGCCCGTATTGTTCGCCGTGACGCTGGCCGGCGTTCCGAGCGGGAAGCGGTTGGCGAAATTATTATTCGCCAGCGGATCAACGATGAAGTTCACCGTGTTTGTGGCCGTATAAGTCTTGCGCCCGAGGCTGTCCGTCGCGACAGCAAAAGCCGCGTGGACTCCAGCGGTGGGGTTGACGATAGCCATCGAGAACGGCGCGCCATTGTCGACACCTGCGGACACGTCATCAAAAAAGAATTCGACATTCGCCACCGTGAGCGGCGCGGTGACGCTGGCGCTCGCCGTCATAGTGAATGGGAGACCGGCGACGGCAGTTTGGTTGTTCGTCGGGTTCGTGAGCGTCGCGAGGATCGGGTTGGGTGTGACCGTAAATACGTTGGTGCTTGAGTAGGCGCGTTGTTCCGCGGGCATCGAACTGTCCACCGCGTAAACGAATGTGGTGTAACTGCCGGACGCCAGCACGCCGTGGTTCGTTGTGAATGGCGCGTAACTCATCCAATTCAGCGGAACGCCATTTGTGTAAAAGCGAACTGCGTAAGGCGCGACTCCGCCGCCGGGCGTCGCATTGAACGTGATCGGCTGGCCGAAAATGAAACTGGCTCCATTCGTCGGCGTCATGCTCACGCCGAGCGGTCCCGTGATATGCACCGTGCTCACGAGCGTGTTGCTCACCCAACCGCTTGCATCAGTGACGGTCGCTTTGATCGTGTGATCGCCCACGAACAACGCGCCGAAGTTCCGCTCGTAAGGCGCGGAGGTGATCGGCGCGCCGCTCGGGATGTTGTCGAGATGGAATTGCACGGAGTAAGGAGCGCGTCCGCCGGAGAGCGTGGTCGTCGCGAGCACCGAAACATTGTTCGCGAAGGAAGCATTGTTCGTTGGAGAAACGAGCGCGAAGGAAATGGGATCGGCGACGTAAAAGGTGTTGGTCACCGAGTTGGTAATCGCCGGTATCACGGCACTGTCGGTGGCGGCGGCGGCAATGTTGTAAGTGCCGGGAGGGAGCGTGCCGAGACTCACGGTGTAAGGCGGCGTGGCGCTCGTATCGACTGCGGTGAAAGCCGTGTTGCCCGCACCGCTATTGGTGAAATAGGCGACGCTGTAGGGCGGCGTTCCGAACAGCACATTGGCGGTGGCATTGACCGGTGTGCCGGAAACAAAAACCGAATTGCTCGCCGGGCTGGTTACCGTGACTGCGAACGCCAATGGCACGCCCGCTGTCACGAGCAAAGAGAAGTTATCAATTTCGTACGCCGCGTCCGTGCCCGCGTTTGCGTTGTCATCGATCCACAACAGGAACAGCGTGCCGCCGTTCGTCCAGTTGACCGCGAAATTCGTGGCGAGGTTGAAGGTGCCCGCATTCGCAGTGGAGTTCAGCGAAGTGAGATTGCTCCAACTGTTCAGCGCACCGTTCACGCTGTAATACACGTGCGAGCCCTTGCCCGCATCTTCGACCGCCGCAGTGCCTGCGCCGGAGAATGCGAATGCCAGTGAATAGGAGAGCACCACCTGAGTCGCATTCGTGCCCGTGTTGTTCACGAACTTGCCCACGAGAGCCGTGTAACGATTGCCAGTCGGACGCGTGGTCAGATAGCCGGCGGAGCTCCAGAGAACATTGGGGTTCTGCGTGGGCGGGTTGCCTGTGTCGCTGACGATCGGTGTCGTGATGGCGGCGACCGTGATGTTCGTGTTCGCCTCGATATCGAGGTCGTAATTGTCATTTCCACCACCGGTGCGGCTCAGACTCGCCCAGTCCGCCGTGACCTGGTTTGTCGTGAAACTGTTCGTGTAACCCGCCGGCCCGACGAGCGCGGCGAAACTGCGACTCGCCAGCAAAAGCAAGGCGGCAAATGCGAACAGTCGGGAGCAAGACGTGATTATGTTCATGAGTTGCAGGCCGGCGATTCCGCGGCGCAAAACGGTGTTGTCCATTGTTGCTTTGGGTTTGAATCCAGCCACCTCGACAGTTCACGCACAACGCGGGATGTCTTCGCGGAATCTGGATTCCACGGTAAGGAGCGATGACGCGAAGTTTCGGTTACAAGCAAATCAGTTTGATCGAGCATCGGGCGTAACCACAGGAAACCGCGTTCGTCTTCCTTCACCATGCGTCCACACCAGAAGCGCGAGGAGTGAACATGCCAAACATCAACGAACTTCATGTCACCGGCCGCGTCGTTCCGGTGAATGTGGATGCCGACCGCACGTTGCTCAGCGTCTTGCGCGACGATGTTGATCTCACGGGCGCCAAATAGGGCTGCGGCGAGGGCGAATGCGGCGCCTGCACCGTGCTCATTGATGGTTCGCCCGTCCGTTCCTGCCAACGCAAAGTCGGCACACTCGCCGGAAAGAAGATCATCACGATCGAGAGTCTTGCCACGAACGGTAAACTTCATCCGGTCCAGCAGGCGTTCGTGGATGTCGGCGCCATGCAATGCGCTTACTGCACGCCGGGCATGGTCATGTCGGCAGTCGCGTTGCTGAAAAAGAAGCCGCGCCCGAGCGAAGCCGAAATTGTGGAAGGAATGGACGGCAATATCTGCCGCTGCGGAACGTACGGTCGAATCATCGCGGCGATCAGCAAAGCTGCGGTTCAAATGCAGGAGGCAAAATGAAAAGCTTGGAGCGCCGGTCTCCGACCCGGCACGTTGATAGGGCTTCCATTCGCGCCGAATCGGAGATCGGCACTCCGAACGAACCTCTCGTGATCGAGCCCGAGCGTTACGAACTTCACGCCGCGCCTGTTTACAGTTTCAAAGTCGCTTGCCGCAGTTTCTTCAAGCTGCTCGGTAGCGGCGTGCTCGTGGTTTGTCTCGTCAAACACGCCGCCGCGCAGGAATCCGGCCGCACGGGCCGTCGCGCGGGTGGCGGAGGACGCGGTCGTCCGCAGGAGATCGGCGCGTGGCTGCACATCGCGGAGGACGGCACGATCACCGTTTACAGCGGCAAGGCGGAAGTCGGCCAAAACGTCCGCACCTCGCTCACGCAAATTGTCGCCGAGGAATTGCGCACGCCGGTCTCGTCCATCCGCGTGGTGCTGGGCGACACGGACCTGACGCCGTACGACGCGGGCACCTTTGGCAGTCGATCTTCCGCCCCGCCGGCGTGATCGATGTTGCTGCAACCGCAAACGCCGACGGCAAAATCACTTCGTGGGATTTCCACAACTACAACTCCGGCGGCTCGGGCATTCGCATGCTCTACGACGTGCCGGGAGCGAAGACGGAATCTCACAACGCCAACTCGCCGCTGCGCCAGGGTTCGTATCGCGCGCTCGCCGCCACAGCCAACCAATTTGCGCGCGAGTCCGCCGTCGATGAATTGGCTCACGCCGTAAAGATGGACCCGCGTGAGTTTCGTTTGAAGAACCTTACGGACCCCCGCCTCCGTGCAGTGCTGGAAGCCGCGGCGAAAAGATTCGGCTGGCGCGAGATCAAATCATCTTCCACGCGCGGCTTCGGTTTCTCCGTTGGCTCAGAAAAAATTCTGTCGTCGCCACGTGCGCTGAAATTTCGATCGACGAGAAGACCAGCAAGGTTTCCGTCGGGCGCGTCGTCCAGGCATTCGAATGCGGCCCGGTGCTCAACCCCGCCCTACTGAAGAACCAAAACGAAGGCGCCATCGTCATGGGCATCGGCGGCGCGCTGTTCGAGCACATCCAGTTCGAGAACGGCCAAATAAATTCATTCACAGATTGGATGACATTGATGGGTGGAGCCTAGACAGCGCTAAAGGCTTGGCTGTAGCACGACAATTCATTGCCCAACTGCTCAAGCTGAATCGGAAAGTGCTTTTTACTTTTTGCGGGTTTCTGCGTGCGTGGCAAAAACAAATCGGCTTCGAAGTGCCAATCCCGCCGGCTGGCGAGGAAATCTTTAGGCAGATCGACAATCAGTATGCGCCACTGATCGACGCGTGGTCTTCAAAAAGCATACCGCACGGAGTCGGCGTTCTTAGGAATAATTTCGCAGTCCTTGCCCATCTCCCACTTCTCCTTGAACCTCACGCGCGTGAGCACATCGCCGTCTCTGATTTCTGCGAACGAATTGACGCTGGCCTTCGGGCATCAGCGTTTGCTCGAGGGCGTGACGCTCGCCGTGGCGGCGGGCGAGAAGGTGGGTTTGGTCGGGCGCAACGGTTCGGGGAAGACGTCGTTGCTGAAGATCATCGCCGGTGACGTGACGGCGGATGCGGGCGAGTTGACGATGCGGCGCGGGTTGCGTATCGGCTACCTGCCGCAGGACTTCGAATTGGATGGCGCGAAGACGGTGCGCGAGAACATCGAGGCGGGCGCGGCGGATTTGATCGGCTGGCTGCGGCGCTACGAGTCGGGCGAGGGCAGCGAAGCGGAGTTGGGAGAACTCTTGCACAACATCGAGCACGCGGATGGTTGGAATCTCCAGACACGCATCAAGGCCGAGGCCGACGCGCTTGGCGTGCCGCCGCTCGATACGCGCGTGGCGACTCTTTCCGGCGGCGAGAAGCGGCGCGTGGCGCTTTGCCGCGCGATGGTGGCGCAGCCGGATTTGCTGTTGCTCGATGAGCCGACGAATCATCTCGATGCGGAGACGATTCGTTGGGTGGAAAATTTCCTGCGCGAATACAACGGCGCGGTGATCTTCGTGACGCATGACCGTTACTTCCTCGATGTGATCGCGACGCGGATCATTGAGCTGGCGGATGGACGCGCGTATTCGCATCCCGGCAATTACACGGCATATCTTGAATCGAAGGCGATCCGGCAGCAGATCACCGAGCAGTCGGAGCGGCGGCGGCAACGATTGTTGAGCGTGGAACTGGCGTGGGTGCGTTCCGGTGCGCGCGCGCAGCGGACCAAGGCGCAGCATCGCATGCGCGCCTACTACCAGCTCGCCGGCATGGAAGCTCCGCCCGAGGAGCGCGAGATGGATTTGATCATCCCGCCCGCGACGGAGATGGGCAACACGATGGCGGAGTTGGAGAACGCGGGCGCGAACTGGAGCGACGAAACCGGCGACGTGCGCTGGTTGTTCCGTCATTTGAATCTCATCCTAAGGCCCGGCCAATGCACCGGCGTTGTTGGCCGCAACGGCGTGGGCAAGACGACGTTGCTGCGCATCTGCATGGGCGAACAAAAGCCGAGCGAAGGCACGGTGAAGATCGGGCGCCAGGTGAAGTTCAACTACGTGGACCAGGCGCGAATGCAGCTCGATCCGACGAAGACCGTGATGGAACAGGTCGCTGACGGCGGCGAGACCGTGATCTTTGGGGATGAGCGGATCAGCGCGCGTGGTTATCTGCGGCGTTTTCTTTTTCCAGACGAACGCGCGATGGAGCCGATCACAAAACTTTCCGGCGGCGAACGCGCCCGCTTGATGCTCGCCCGCGTGCTCAAGCGCGGCGGCAACATGCTCGTGCTCGACGAACCCACGAACGATCTTGATCTGCCGAGCCTGCGCATGTTGGAGGAAGCGGTCCTTGCCTTCGAAGGCAGCGTGCTGGTGGTGAGCCATGATCGGTACTTTCTGGATCGCATCTGCGACCAGATCGTGGCGTTCGAGGACGGCGGGCTTTTCGTTCAGCCCGGCAACTACTCGTATTACCTCGAGAAGAAAAAGGAACGCGACGAGCGCTACAAATCGTTCACGCCACCCGCTCCGTCGGCTGCGAAACCTGAGCCAACGTCCAAAGCCACCACGCGTCCACGCAAACTTAACTTCAAGGAGCAGCGCGAACTCGAAGGCATGGAGGGCGCCATTCAAGACGCTGAATCGCGCGTGCATGAACTGGAATCGACGTTGAACGATCCGAGCTTCTACGCGACGCGTGCTGCTGAAGCGCCGCGCATCATCTCAGACCTCGACGGTGCGCGGAGTGAAGTCGCGCGTCTGTACGCGCGTTGGGAAGAGCTGGAAGTGATCGCGAAATAGTTAAGGCAGCTTCCACGTCCGATACATGCGGGACTGGTGGTTCGTGCGATCGAGATCGATGAACAGCGCCGCGCCGTTCGTGGTGCGATTCGTCGCGATGGCCGTCCAACTCACAAGATCACTGCTGGCTTCGACCACGTAGCGGCCGGTCTCCGCGGGTGACAGTTCGATCTCTGTCCCAGTGCCCGGCAAACTCAGCGTCATTCGCGGCGCGACGTCCGGCTCGATTCGCCACAACTCACGTCCACTGCGGCCGTCATCGCAATCGAAGTAGAGGCGGTCCTTGAACACGATCAGTTCGGTCACTCCATCGTCAGACAATCCGCCGACGAGCGAGGCATTCGTTCCATCAAACTTCCAGATGCCCGCGCGACTCCATGTGTCTTGAGTGGCGATGAAATAAAGATTGTTGCGCCAGACCGTGAGCTTGGTTGGCCATGAGTCGCTCAGATGATCGCCACCGAGTTCGTAGATCGCGTTCGTGTTGATGTCCGCGACAAGCGACGCGTTCGTGCCGTCGAAGCGCCACAGTTCCGTGCCATGCACACCGTCATCCGCCGAGAAGTAGAGCGCGTTGTTGAAGACGGTGAGTCCGGCGGGTTGCGAGCTGTTCGCGTACGGCGGCGGGCCTCCCGGAAAAATATCCGCTTCGAGCTTCGTGCTCGCGCCGTCGTAGGACCACAACTCAAATCCGTTCGTGTTGTCGTGGGCACTGAAGAAAAGCTTGTTCCGAAAAACGCAGAAGCGATCCGGATAGGAGCTTTCAAACTGGTTGATGTTCGCGACCTGCGATTGGGAGACGCCATTGTAGCGCCACAGTTCGATGTCCGTGCTGCCCGCGCCGTAATAGAGAGCGCCGTTCCAAAGCACGACTTCCATCTGCGCCCACGGCGGCGTGTTGAGATACCAGAATTGCGTGCCGTTGAATCCATTCACGCGCCCACCACCCGCCCACCAAAGCGAGCCTGCGAACACGACGGGCTTCCACGCGGCGCTCGAACTGAAATAGTACGGAGGATTGAGATTCGGCACGGGAGCGGTGTTCGTGCCATCGTACCGCCAGAGCCGCCTGGGTCCGCCGTTGCTGTCCGCATTGAAATAGACCGCGCCGGCGAACGCGGTAAGTTCACTGGGTGACGAGCCTTCCACGCCGGGACGGATGTCGCTGATGAGGCTCGCGCTCGTGCCGTCGTAGCGCCAGAGCTCGACATTGTTGAGACCATCATTCGCCCGGAACACGAGTTCATTTCCAAAAACCGTTATCCAACTCGGATACGAACTGCCCCGCCCCGGACTAATATCGGTGACGCGAACGACGGATTCGGATGCAACCAAACGAGAATCGAGGAGCGAAGTGAAACCAATGACGACCGCAAGAAGTAAACGCGAGTTCATAAAGAGCCTTGTAATACGATCTGCTGAAGCTCGCTGCCGTGCGAATGAAATTGCATTACGATTTTAGCCGTGGCGTGAACAAAAACAGAGTTACATGATCTCGCACTTGCGCACTGAATTTCACAATCGCGCTCGCGCAAATCACTGCCCACGGGCAGATGCCGCTCGTTTTTCGCCGGGCAAACCCGTATGGTGCGGGCACTCAAGGCCAGTTACTTTGGACTCAGGTGAATCGTAACCAACAATCAGTGTCGCTGAGCGTCGCGTATGAAGAAGCGTGCTTCGTTCCTGTTGTCCATGTTCGCGGCCGCCGTGGTGTTTGCCTGGCCGGCGAATGGAGCGACACACATCGTCACCATGACGAGCCAGAACAAATTTTCCCCGGCCGTCACAAACATCCTTGTCGGCGACACGATTGTCTGGACCAACGCTGGATTCGTCCAGCACACGGTCACTCCGACGAATAACCCCGAAGCGTTCTGCGGCACTGCTTTGCTGAACAGTTGCCAATGGACTTTCACACAGCCAGGCGCGTTCGCTTACTACTGCATTCCTCATTTTCGCCCGCCGTTCCAAACGATGACAGGTTTGGTGGTCGTAGCGTCTCCGCCGAATACTCCACCGACGATTGCGATCACGAATCCGCAGAGTGGTGCAAGCTTTGCCGCCCCCGCTTCATTTCAAATCAGTGCCAGCGCGAACGACGCAGAAGGTCCGGTCACAAACGTCGAGTTCCTCGTGAATGGCGTTTCACTGGGCATGGCGCAACCTCCGACGTTCAGCGTGAGCATTCAGGATTTGGCCGTGGGCAACTACACGCTGACGGCGATTGCGAAAGACAACGTTGGCGCGACCAATGTCGCGCCGCCGGTCAGCATTACGGTGACTCAAGTCATCATCGTGCCGAAATATCTGCTCACGATTTCAGTCTCGCCTGAAAACACCGGCACCGTGGCGGCAGAACCGACCCAGCCTGAAAGCGGTTACGAATCAAATGCGGTCGTGACGCTTACCGCAGCGGCGACGGCGGGTTTCGCGTTTCAAAACTGGAGCGGTGATGCGACTGGCGCGGAGAATCCGATTGCCGTCACAATGAATGGATATCGGAACGTGACGGCAAATTTCGCTCCGATCATTTTTCCCACACGCACATTGACCCTCGGCACCCATCCCGTGAACGGCGGCTCGATTCACGTTGCACCTGCGCCGAATGGAGCCAACGGAACTTACACGAACGGCACGGTTATCACGGTCACGGCAAATCCCGCGTTCGCATTTGGTTTCATCAATTGGAGCGGAGCCGTCAGCGCATCGACGAATCCACTCGTGCTCAAGATGGATGCCGACATGACGGCGATCGCCAATTTCGTTCCAATCATTCCGCCGCGTTATCAACTCACCGTCATCGTTTCACCGACCCACAGCGGTCGCGTGCTTGTGACTCCGGACCCGAATTTTGAAGGCACGTATGCATCGAACACGACTGTCGCGCTCGCTGCATTTCCAGAGCACGGATTTCGCTTCGCACAATGGATCCGATCCGCAACATCCACCAACAATCCGTTGCTGCTGGCGCTGAATGCGAACACCGTGATCATCGCAGAATTCGAAGATGCGCCTTCGCTCGATCTCGCCACGTTTGCTGGCAGATACAACGGACTGGCATTGAACGATGCTCGTCCCGACCACGCCGCATCCGGCACGTTGAACATCCGTCTCTCGAAGACAGGCGCGTATCGCGGCACAGCGGTGCTCGGTGGGATGAAACAAATCGTCGCGGGACAATTTGATCGCTTCGGTTACGCGCCATTCGTCATGCGACGCGGCACGCTGAGTGGTTCGCTTCAACTGGAGTCCGACCATTCACGCATCACGGGTGTGTTGACCGATGGCGACAAGTCCCCTGTTCTCCTGCTCTATCGCGCGCTGGCTCTGACCAACAGCACCGAGCTCGCCGGCACCTACGCGCTCACCTTCGGCACGAATGGTCCCGTCGCCACCGAAGGATCTGCAACGATGAGTATATCAACACGCGGTCTTGTTCGTATTCGGGGCACACTGGCGGATGGCGCGAGATTCTCGCAGCGCACCAGGGTTAACTCCGATGCGCGCGTGCCGCTCGCCGCCGTTCTGTATGGCAACTCCGGGTCGTTGCTCGGCTGGCTGGACTTCACAACCAACGCCTTCGTGGAAGGTGCCGCGCAATGGACTCGCCCGGTCGATTCTCGCAGCCGCGATTTTCCGGTCGGCTTCGCAATTCAGGTTCCCGTCAACGGCGGGCGTCAGTAACATCGCGGCGTGATCACGCTCGTCATCGCCACCCGCAATAGACACAAGGTCGAAGAAATCCGCGCCATCCTCGGCAACGGTTTTGATTTCAAGACGCTCACGGATTTTCCAAACGCACCCAAGGTGATCGAGGACGCGGACACCTTCTCCGGCAACGCCACGAAGAAAGCCGTCGAACTCGCCCGCTGGCTTGGATCCCAAATCCTCAATCCTCAATCCTCAATCCTCAATGCCCCCGCGTTTGTATTGGCTGACGATTCCGGCCTAGAAGTAGATGCATTAAGTGGCGCGCCCGGCGTCCACTCCGCACGCTTCGCCGCGCTTGACGCACATGCCGAAGGCAACACACCCGACGCGGACAACAACGCCAAGCTGCTGCGCTTGCTTCACGACGTTCCGATCGAAAAACGCACCGCTCGCTTCCGTTGCGTCATCGCGCTCACGCCAATTATCACCACGGCTTCAGAAACTGCTTCACCCGTCTGCACGGCTGATGAACGCGAGTTGCAGACATTACTTTTCGACGGCGCTTGCGAAGGAAGAATCCAGTTCACAGCGAGCGGCGCGAAGGGATTTGGCTACGATCCGTTGTTCGTCCCCACAGGATTTGGCCAATCGTTCGCCGAGTTGGGAGAAGACACGAAGAACCGGATGAGCCACCGCGCAATGGCACTGGAAAAACTGCGGGCGTGGTTCGACCAGCAGCAATCTGTCACGTGATCAACCGCGACGGCTCCGCCGCGATGGCCGGCCAATAGCGGCGACTGGTCGATCGTTCATCGAGTTGGATGCAGGGCCAGAAGATCGTGGCGGCGATGCGCTCGTTCTGCTTCCACTGGCTCCAGCGCTCGGAACTCAACGTGGAAAAACCGCTCGGCACCGAAAAGAAGCTCCACATCGCGCGATCATCCCCTTTGATACGAAATGTTCGCAGCCGCGACCACACAATGAACGTCCCCGCGTAAATCAGCGCGAGCACGAACAACAATTTGATCCAGCGCAGGCCGGGGGATTTCTTCTTCGCCATCAGTGGAGGCGAGAGAACCACGGAAAACACGGAGCACACAGAAAAAAATCTATCAGCGTGTTCCGTGGTCCAAATCTCACGCGAGAATGTCCTTCACCACGTGCCCGTGAACATCCGTGAGCCGGTAGTCGCGTCCGCTGTAGCGATACGTGAGCTTCTCGTGATCGATGCCCATGAGATGAAGAATCGTCGCGTGAAGGTCATGAACGTGGACTTTGTTTTGCGTCGCGTGCCAGCCGAACTCATCCGTGGCGCCATACGCGAGGCCGCCCTTCACACCGCCGCCCGCGAGCCACATCGTGAATCCAAACGGATGATGTTCGCGACCATTGTCACCTTCCGCCGTCGGCGTACGACCGAACTCGCCGCCCCAAACGACGAGCGTGTCCTTCAACAGCCCTCGCGCTTTCAAATCTTTCAGCAAGCCCGCGATCGGTTTGTCCACGGACGCGCAATTCGCCGGCAACTCCGTCTTCAAATTGCC
>JBBRBM010000132.1:0-17240 GCA_038205745.1 Verrucomicrobiota bacterium
TCTTCTTCAACTCGTCGTTGAGGTAATCCGCGATCCCCTGTGCCGCGAGTCGGACATTGTCGAACGTGAAGTCGCGCGCGATGAGCCCGCGCCATCCCGAAGTCCCGAATTTGATTGTCGCCATGTTGTTTAATTGCCACAGAGGCACAGAGACTTTGAGTTGCGTTCACTCTTCGTCCCTGTGCCTCTGTCGCTTCAGATTAACGCTTCCACTCGAGCGCCTTCTTTTTCAGCGCGTAGATGTAACCGACGAAGAGAATGCCGAGGAAGGAAACCATCGCACCGAGGATCATGTTCTTCGTGGCCGGATCCTTGAGCATGTCGCTGTAAACCGTCGCCCACGGGTACATGAACACCACTTCGATATCGAACAGGATGAACAACATCGCCACGAGGTAGAACTTCACCGACATGCGGGTGCTTCCATCACCCACCGGCAACATGCCGCATTCGTAAGGAGTGTTCTTGATCGGCAATTCCTTCGTGCGCCATTTGTTCAGGATGCGGCCGAGAATTGCGGACACGATCAACATTCCTCCCGCCATCCCGACGGCGGCGAGAAACAGCATGAGAACCGGGATGTACCACTGAATCTGCGAATGCTCTTGCACGCGCGCAAAGTAGGAACGCCATTTCAGCGTGGCAAGAAGTTTGGCTAAACTCTGCCGCTGCATCCCCGCGCATCATGTAAGTGGGCGGCCGATCTTGCGACGTTCCATCCCGACAGCACACGACCAAGCGGTGAACGTCGTCGTTGCTTCCTGGTGAGGGCGCGCCAAGTTCCGTTCACACACCATTCGGATGCGCCGCTTGACGGGTTCGGCGTGCGCCTTATCTATCAGGTGGGTATGCAACTCGATCGTTTCACGACCAAGGCGCAGGGGGCGGTGCAAGACGCGCAACGCATCACGCAGGATCATTCACAACAAGCCATCGACGGCGAGCACCTGATGCTGGCGCTGTTGCGGCAGAGCGAAGGACTCATTCAGCCGCTTCTGCAAAAGCTCGGCGTGCAGGTGCCGGGCGTGGAACGTGAGCTCGAAGCGGAGATCGCGCGACGCGCCAAAGTGCAAGGCGGCACAGAGCCGTATCCCACTCCCGATTTGCGCAAAGCATTCGATGCTGCCGAGAAAGAGGCGCGCAAGCTGAAGGACGAATACATCAGCACGGAGCATCTGCTGCTCGCGTTGATTGAAGAAGGCGGCACGACGCTGAAGCGCATTTTCTCCACGCACAAGGTGACGCGGAATGAAGTGTTGCGCGCGCTCGCCGAACTGCGCGGCAACCAGCGCGTCACGGATCAGAATCCCGAAGACAAATTTCAGGCGCTCGAAAAATACGGACGCGATCTCACGGCGCTCGCGCGGCAAGGGAAGATTGATCCGGTCATCGGCCGCGATGAAGAAATCCGCCGGGTCATGCAAGTGCTCACGCGGCGCACAAAGAATAATCCCGTGCTGATCGGCGAGCCGGGTGTGGGAAAGACGGCGATCGTCGAGGGACTGGCGCGGCGCATTGTGAGCGGCGACGTGCCGGAGGGTTTGAAGAACAAGAAGCTCGTGGCGATGGATCTCAGCGCCATGATAGCCGGCGCAAAATATCGCGGCGAGTTCGAGGATCGGCTGAAGGCGTTCTTGAAGGAAGTCACGTCGAGCGAAGGGCGAGTCATTCTGTTCATCGATGAGTTGCACACAATCGTCGGCGCGGGCGCGGCAGAAGGCGCGACGGACGCGGCGAACATGTTGAAGCCGCAGCTTGCGCGCGGCGAGCTACGTTGCGTCGGCGCGACCACGCTCGATGAGTATCGCAAGCACATCGAGAAAGACCCGGCGCTGGAGCGGCGCTTCCAGCCGGTGCAAGTAGCCGAGCCGAGTGTGGAGGCGACGATCGCAATTCTGCGCGGACTGAAGGAGCGCTATGAGGTGCATCACGGCGTGCGCATTCAGGATTCAGCGCTGGTCGCCGCAGCCACGCTTTCCCATCGTTACATCACGGATCGTTTTCTCCCGGACAAAGCCGTTGACCTGATCGACGAGTCGGCTTCGCGCTTGCGCATGGAGTTGGATTCCATGCCCACCGAGATCGATCAACTCGAGCGCCAGATCATGCAGCTCGAGATCGAACAGAATGCGTTGAAAAAGGAGAAGGATCCGGCATCGAAGGAGCGGCTGGGCAAGATCGAGAAACAACTGGCGGAGTTGAAGGAGAAGTCGTCGCAACTCAAGGCGCAGTGGCAGAACGAGAAGGCGGCGATCAACGCCGTCAGCATCGTCAACAGCCAGATCGAACAGGCGAAGACGGAGCTGGAGAAAGCGCAACGGAGCGGGGATCTGAACAAGGCGGCGCAGATTCAATACGGCACGATTCCCGAGTTGCAGCAAAAGCTCGCGGGTGCGGAGAAGGCATCACACGACAACGCGCCTGACGGTAAACGTTTGCTCAGCCAGGAAGTCACGGATGAGGACATCGCCAAAGTCGTGGCGTCGTGGACCCGCATTCCGGTGACGAAGATGTTGGAAGGCGAGCGGCAGAAGCTCGTGAAGATGGAAGAGCGTTTGCAGCAACGCGTCGTCGGACAGGCGGAAGCGGTGCGCGCGGTTTCAAATGCGGTGCGCCGCGCACGCAGTGGATTGCAGGATCCGAATCGGCCGATCGGCTCATTCATTTTTCTCGGACCGACGGGCGTCGGCAAAACTGAACTCGCCCGCGCGCTCGCGGAATTTTTGTTCGACGATGAGGGTGCGATGATCCGCATCGACATGAGCGAATACATGGAGAAGCACACCGTTTCGCGCTTGATCGGCGCGCCGCCGGGTTACGTCGGCTACGAGGAGGGCGGGCAATTGAGCGAGACAGTGCGGCGCCGGCCTTACTCCGTCGTGTTGTTCGACGAGATCGAGAAGGCGCATCACGACGTCTTCAACGTGTTGCTGCAAGTGCTCGACGACGGACGCCTCACCGACGGACAGGGCCGCACGGTGGATTTCAAGAACACCGTGATCATCATGACGAGCAACATCGGGTCGCCGATCATCCAGGAATATTTCATCACGGGAAATCTCACGCCAAAGGAGCACGCGGAGATGGAGAAGGAGGTGAGAGTGGAATTGCGCGCGCACTTCCGTCCGGAGTTTTTGAATCGCGTGGACGACATCATCATCTTCCACAGCCTGAACCGCGACGAGTTGATGAAGATCGTGGAGATCCAACTGCAACGGGTGGAGAAGCGTTTGCAGCAGCAGAACCTGCGACTCGAACTCGACAAACAGGCGAAGGCACTACTGGCGAAGGAAGGCTACGATCCGCAGTTCGGCGCGCGTCCGCTCAAGCGCTCAATCCAGGAACACTTGCTTGATCCGCTCGCAACGCAGTTGCTGGAAGGACGCTTCAAGCCCGGCGATCACATCAAAGCCACGGCTGCGGATGGCGGATTGATTTTTGAGAAAAACGGCGAGACGGAATCACGCTGATCCCCGTTGAGCGCGCTAGTTCCGCGCGCTCCGCGGAAACATTTTCAACCACCGCGTCAAGCGCCAGACTTGCAGCAGGCGCAAACCTTCCGGGGTGATGGTGAATGGAATGGGCTCATCGATTTGCGAATAAGCCGGACGAATCTTCTGATCTTTGGCGACGCGCATAGTCGTTTTGTTTTTGGATAGCGGTCATATCCATCATACCTCTGCCGACCCGTGCGCCAATGAGGTTTACAAACGCTTAACAATTCATTTGGGCGAGACTCGCATCAAGGTGCTGAAACCGCTCTCCTTGCTGCCGGAACACGACGCGCCTTCACTGGCCTCGCCGTTCGATCTCGGCATCAAGCCACTTCACGCGCGCCACGACCCATTCCTTCATCTGTGTCAGGTCTTCGACAAATGTGAGTCGATCGGGATAAGGCCCATCGAGCGTGCGCCAATGGGTGGCATTTCGTGAGGCCGCGTCGCCCAGGGTTCGCGCGTTCTCATCGATCATGCCATGAATTGTTGCGACAGAAAATTCCCGTGTCCGGAGTTGCTTCCAGCGCGCGGCGAACTGTTTCCGGAACGCCGCATCGCCGTGCAGTCGGTCAAAGAGGTGATTGGATAACCACGAAGTGGGATCAGTGCGTGAGGCATCCCAGTTGCGTCCGAACGTGCCGTCGTAGTCCCACGGCACAAAGAAGAAGCGCGGTGCCGGGGCATTTGTCACCACGGCGTGGCGCGCGAAAATAAAATTCTTCGTGATGCCATCGGAGTTGCTCGTCAGCAGCACGAGCAGTTGGAAGTCAATGGCGTTGTCGATGTCGAGTCGTGTGGCGATGCCCTTCTGTGGATGGTTGAACTCGGCGACCTGCGCTTGGCTGACGAATTGATTGAACTCATCCAAGGGTGCCCAATACGGCTTCGTCTCCACATCAGGCTCGCGCTGTTCGTAACCCGCGTGTCCCGGCTGGGAAAAATTAGCAGCGTGATCCACCGCTTTGTAAATGCAGGCGTGGCTCGGCGCGTTGCTTTCGTAGCGGAGCAACTCGAGGAGTGCGCGATCAACCCGCTCGATCAACAAATACGCGCCGTTGTATTGGCCGTTGAGATTCACCACCACGAAACGGCTCGCGGCCGCGAAGCGCCTTCCGCCATTGGCATTTAACGACCGAAACAGATCGTATGACACCTTGTGCCGCATCAATGAACGATCCACGAACGCGGCGTTCAACACCCAGTGGCCGGACTCGCGCATCCCGAGCCATCGCACGGGCGGACTGAGCGTGAGGCCGTAAGATTTCTTGGGATAACCTTGCGAAACGCCCCCATGAATGCGCGTCACACCCGTGGCTGATATCGAACTGCCTCCCGTGCCCGGCGGCAAAATCATCCGCACGCTGCAAGCCACCTTGCGATCCGACACAATGGGTTCTTTTGCGTCCAGCAGGACGACGGGGAGGTTGGTCGCAATGACTGCGGATGGGGCAATCGGCTGGTGAATACGATCCGCTTCCGCAGACTCGGCAACAACGCCAATCATCATCCACAAAAGCGCGGCAAATATTTTAATCATGGCTGAAGGCGTTGTAAGTGAATGCGCAGGGAAAGCAATTCCCGGCACCGTCAACAAAGCCGCTGCCTGAAATTAGTTACAATTGCTGAATAGTCTGTTGAACTGGCGGGGGTCTCGAAGAATGATGACGTCTATGATGAATCCGGCGCTGCCAAAAATTATTCAAGGCGGCATGGGTGTGGGTATTTCCGGCTGGCGCCTGGCTCGGGAAGTTTCACGGCTTGGTCAACAGGGAACGGTCTCGGGCGTCGCGCTGGAACGGATCGTGGCGCGCCTGCTGCAGAAGGGTGATCCCGGCGGGCATATTCGCAGGGCGCTTTCACATTTTCCATTCCAGGATGTCGCAGACCGGGTGATCCGCGAATACTTCGTCGAAGGCGGCGTTAAAGACGAAGCCTCGTACAAAGGTGTGTCCGTCCTCCAGATCAATCCATCACGCCTGCTCATTGAACTGATCGTCTGCGCCAATTACGCATTTGTGTGGCTGTCCAAGGAGGGACACGACAACGAGGTGAGCATCAACTACCTCGAGAAGATTGCGCTCCCGCATGTTTATGCGATTACCGGTGCGATGCTTGCGGGCGTGGATTGCATTACCATGGGTGCGGGTATTCCGCTGCAAATCCCCGCGGTGATCCACGCGCTGTTTCAACAGAAGCCGGTCGAGTATCGCGTGCCGGTCGTCGGCACCCACGTCACCAGCTTTGTGATGCACTTCGATCCGGAACAGTTCTTCGGGAGAAAACTTCCCCTGATGAAAAAGCCGCGATTCGTTCCGGTTGTTGCTTCGAATCTGCTGGCGGCCATTTTCACCAAGAAATTGCCGCCAGGAAGCGTGTCAGGATTTGTCGTCGAGGAACCCGTTGCGGGTGGACACAACGCCCCGCCCCGCCGGATGGTCCGGAATGAACAGGGAGAATCACTTCCGCTTTATGGCGACAAAGATGTCGTTGACTACGCGGAGATCGCAAAACTTGGTTTGCCCTTCTGGATCGGCGGTGCGTACGCATCGCCGGAGAGGCTCGCCCTGGCGCTGAGCGTCGGCGCGTCCGGCATCCAGGCGGGATCAATCTTTGCGCTCAGCAAAGAGTCAGGATTGGATCCAGAGATCCGCCGTGAGTTGTGCAAATTGGGCTACGAGGGCACGTTGACGGTTCGTACGGATATGCGCATTTCGCCGACCGGCTTTCCTTTCAAGATGGCGCGCCTCCCTGGGACGATATCCGAACCTGCGGTCTACGACCGTCGCCGTCGTGTTTGTAGTCAAGGTTCACTCGTGGAGCTTTATGAAAAGCCGGATGGCAAGATCGGCTGCCGATGTGCCGGCGAGCCCGCGGAGCGGTACATTGCCAAAGGCGGCAAAGCTGAGGACACCGTTGGCCGCGGCTGCTTGTGCAACGGCCTTCTCGCGACCGTAAGTCTCGCTGATCGTGGGGAACCTCCGATCGTCACGCTCGGTGATGACACGGGATTCCTTCGCAAGTTGATGAAGAATCCAAATGACGTCTACACCGCAAATGACGCCATCACTTGGCTTCTGAGTTAGCGCCCTTCAAGAATCCAACTGCACAAGACTTGGAGCGTGAGTGATCACGTTCGCGCCGGAAGCGTTGCGAACGACAGCCAACACCTGAAAGCGGTGCATCACCTCGCGCCGCATCGTTCAATCTTGAAGAAATCAGGTGGCTGGGCTTGAGCCAAAGCTTCAAGCGTGTAACCCTTTTCTCATTCCCAGTTACACCATGAAGGCACAGTTCTTTTTTTCAGCTCTGTTGGCACTCGCCGCGAGCGTTAACACCGTCCACGCGCAAACCGTTTTAGCCGTGGACTTCAACATGCGCGGCGCCAATGAAACGGATACGCAGAGCGGATTTAACTCGTTCGCCATCAACTCTGTCGGCAGCGCTACGCTCACGCAAACTGGCACCGTGTCGCGGGTTTTTGGCAGCTACACCGTTTCACTCGCAGGCAGCGGATCCAATCCCGGCTACGTGGACCGTCATCGGACTACTCCGACGGACAGTGGTGCGCTCACCCAATCGGCTCTGTACCGGGATTTTGTCTTTTCGTCGGACACCGGCAGCGGTGGATTGAACGTCACGGTGGACGGACTCCTGGCGAATCAAACTTATCAGGTCACGATCTGGTCGTTCGATTCGGGCAGCACCGGTGGGGGTATTCGTTACTCGGACTGGACGGCAAACGGAATCCTCGAACGGAGCGGCTACAACTTCACGGGCACCCCGCTCCCGA
Source organism: Verrucomicrobiota bacterium (assembly GCA_038205745.1). Lineage (GTDB taxonomy): Bacteria > Verrucomicrobiota > Verrucomicrobiia > Limisphaerales > SIBH01 > JANNGC01. The sequence continues at coordinate 7,288 of JBBRBM010000132.1, forward strand.
CCAGCAACACGCAGAACCAAATCACATTCAAAGTGACTTCGTCGCCCGGCGGACAAATCGCGATTCAGGGCCGACGTGTCGCGCCTACCGCGGCCAGCCAGGTCGCCGTGTTTCTCAACGCGCTGCAACTGGACCTGAGCACTCCGGACGCGCCCACAATCGCGACCGCGCGCGGAAACGCCGAAGTGTTTGCAGGCGACAACGCGATCTTCACCGTCACGTCCGACGGAACGGCGCCCTTCACATATCACTGGTTTCATGACAGCGCACTCGTCGGTATGACAACAACCGCCACGCTCGTCGTGAGCAACGCACAAGCTTCAAGCGCGGGGAATTACTCCGTCATCGTCTCCAACATCACCGCCACGACGACAAGCAGCGTGACACCGCTCGCAGTGACTGCGGTGCAGAATGTGACATCGGGGCTCCTCGCTTATTGGCCGCTCGACAGCGTCACCCTCAGTTCGGAAGACCTTTCCATCTACGACAATGCGATGGTCGCGACGAACATCGACTCGTCAAATCTCGTTCCCGGACGGCGCGGCAATGCGCTCACGTTCAATGGCGCCGATGAACATCTGATTGTCTCGGGAATGAGCGGGGCTTCGCTTCCCGCGTCGATCTATCCAGCTTACTCCGTCGCATTCTGGGTGAAGGGCGACGGCACCAATCAATTGGACAAACGCGTCTTCGCGGAATCTTCGAGCACGAACAACAATTCATTGCTGACGTTGGGGACGGGCAATCCTGTCGGCACAAATGCGCTTGATGTATTCATCCGGTTCAACAATGGCGGGAACCCGATCAACCATCGCAAAACGTCGCTGCCCGTTTTTGACGACACGTGGCATCACGTTGTGTGGGTGGATAATAATGGCTTCGGGACGGTGTATGTGGACGGTGTCGCCGACACGAATAGTTTTAATTACACGCGCGGAGTGCTGACGCCCAACATCGAGAACATCGGCGGGATCTTCCGCGACCTTGCCACCCCGTCAGCCACCGCATTCTTCGCCGGCATCATCGATGACGTGGCAATTTGGCGGCGCTCGCTTGCGTCGAACGAGATCGCTTACGTCATCGCAAACGGGCCCGTGTTGCAGCGGCCGAACTTCACGGAAGTGGCCGTGAGCAACTCGGTGGTCACCTTGAGGATCTCCAGCCCCAATCCGTTGAGCGCCCATTTGGTTCAACAGACTCTCGATGTCGGCGCAAACCCGATCACATGGACGGAGGTGACGAATGCCACGTTCTCCGTGAACGGCAGCATCGTCACCGCGCAATTTCCGCAGCCGGCGAGTGCGCAGGCATTCTATCGGGTCAGCGAATAGATCGTTATGCAAAGACTTTGGTTGGCGGCAGTCGTGGCCGTGTTGATTGGCTGCGCGCCAGCGAATGCAGCCGTGGTGATCAGCGAATTCCTGGCCCAGAACGATGGCGGACTTCAAGACACGGACGGAGAAACCCCCGACTGGATAGAGCTTCACAACACCGGCGCCAGCAGTGTCGATCTCGCCAACTGGCATCTCACCGACAACGCGACAAATTTCACGAAGTGGACGTTCCCATCCACGAACATTGCGAGTGGCGGTTACCTCGTCGTGTTCGCATCAGGAAAGAACCGTGCGACCAACGGCGTCGAGCTGCACACAAATTTTCAACTGGATGAAAGCGGTGGCTACCTGGCGCTCGTGATGCCGGACGGCACGACGATCGCGCATGCAATCACTTATCCAAATCAGCGAGCGAATGTCTCCTACGGGCCGGCGTCCACCAACGCGCCGACTGTGACTTTATTGTATGCCCACACGGCGCCGCGCTGGTTTGTGCCAACGAATGGAGCATTGGGCGCCACGTGGACAGCTCCCGGTTTTGACGGCTCCGGCTGGAGCAACGCGACGCCGCCGCTAAGTTTCAACAGTGGGCCGGCACCGGGAGCACCGGTGTTGAGCTTGGATTTCAATGACGATGATTCGGGAGAATCCGGCGCCGCCAACACGGAGACTGGTTTCAGCACCATGACTCTCAGCGCAAACCCCAGCACGTTTGGCGCAATCACCGTTCAACTTTCAGCGTTGAGCGGCGGCGTGCTCGATGACCGCGACCGCGCTGTGCCGGCCCAGACCACCACGCTGACGCTGGATCAGATTTATGATGATTTCATTTTCGTCCTCGGCCAAACGAACGGCAACGGAGCGCGCATCCAGATCAGCGGCCTCGCACCCAGCACCAATTATCAACTGACTGTTTGGTCTTACGACAACAGCAGTGGCGGCGCACGTGTTTCGGACTGGGTGGAAACCGCGAGTGGTGTCCCACGCGTGATCACCAACGGCTATACGTTCGATGGCACCGTGCTCCCGACGCGCGACACCGACGACACTTTTGGCGGCGTGCTGCAATCTTCCCCGACCGGAGCGTTGACCATCGAAGGCCGTCGCAGTGGGGGAACCTCGCATGGCGTTTTTTTGAATGGCCTTCAACTCGCGCCGTTCTCGGGCTTCGTTGTGTCCGGCAACCTTGCCACGCTGTTCAGCAACAATGCGTCCGTCTATGCGCGGTATCCATTCAGTGTGAGCAGCACGAATGGCCTTGCCTCCTTGACGTTGCGCGTGAATTACAACGACGGTTTTGTCGCCTACCTGAACGGCACGGAAGTGGCGCGAAGAAACGCGCCCGAACTTGTCGATTGGGACTCGGCCGCGACCGCTTCGCATTCGGCGGCTGTTGCGGAAGACATCGTTATCCCGACGGCCGTTGGGCTGCTTGCCCTGGGAACGAATGTGCTCGCCGTCCAAGGTCTGAATCTCAGCCCGACCAATGGTGACTTCTTCCTCGAACCTCAATTGATTGGAACGCTCACTCTGCCCGCGACCAATGCGTTCTACAGCCCGCCAACACCCGGCACGCCGAACGGAGTTGCCTACTTCGACGTGGTGGCGGACACCAAGTTCAGTGTTGATCGTGGCTTCTACGACACGCCGTTCTCGCTCTCCATCACGTCCGCGACTCCAAGCGCCACCATTTACTTCACAACCAATGGCAGCGCGCCTTCACCGGGCAACGGCGCCGTGTTCACTTCGCCGATCAGCATCAGCGGCAACAGCTTCATTCGCGCCGCCGCTTTCGTGTCCGGGCTCGTGCCGAGCGACGTGGACACGCACAGCTACATCTTCCTGCGCGATGTCTTGCGGCAGTCGAACAACATTCCAAATTACCCGGCGATTTGGGCGCAAGGCAGTTATCCGGCGGATTACGAAATGGATTCCAACGTGGTGAACCATCCGTTCTATGGCGCCACGATCAGCAATGACCTGCGCTCGATCCCGGTGCTAAGCATCGTGACGGAGTTTGATGGATTGTGGGGCAACACACGCGGCATCTACACGCATCCGACCAGCACGCACGATCTGGACTTCGGACAGGATTGGGAACGCGCCGCGAGCGCGGAGTTGATCCTGCCGCAAGGCACGAATGGCGCGACGGCATTCGCTGTGAACTGCGGCGTGCGCATGCAAGGCAACGCCAGTCGCGACAACGCGCGCACGCCGAAACATTCCTTCCGCCTGCTGTTCAAAAGCGAATACGGCCCGACCAAACTGCGTTACGATTGGTTCCCCGGACGAGTGGATGCATTCGACAACATCATCCTGCGCGCCGCTGGTTTTGTGGATGGATGGCCGTCGCGGTACTCGGACTCGACGGTGTTCACCGGCGCGAGCGGTGAGAGTGTGCGGGGCCAACGCTATCGTCCGGAGAACAGCAGCTACCTGCGTGATGGTTTTGCCAAGGCAACGCATCGCGACATGGGCTGGCTCGCGAGCCGCGGCACCTGGGTTCACCTCTACATCAACGGTTTGTATTGGGGCATCTACAATCCATGCGAACGGCTCGATTCAACCTTCATGGCAAAGCACGTCGGCGGGCTTGGTTACGATTGGGACGTGCTGGTTGGCGACGACAATGTGTTCAACGCCGCGGTCGCGGATGGCAGCAAGAATGACTGGAACGGCATGATGGCTGTTGTGAACGCAGGTGTCACCAACGAGTCAGCATATCAAGCCGTCGCGCAACTCGTGGACATCGATAACCTCATTGACTACATGCTGCTGCACATCTTCATCGAGTCGGAAGATTGGCCGCATCACAACTGGTACGCCGCGCATCGCCGCGCGAACCCGACGAATGGCTTGCCATCGACGCAGTGGACATTTCTCACCTGGGACCAGGAGCTTTCACTGGATCGACAGGTGCGTCGCGACCGCGTGAACGTGGGTGACAGCACGAGCCCGAATCACCTGGATTCACCGGCCCACATTTACTCGCGCCTGCGCATTTGGCCTGAGTTTCGCGTCCGCTTCGGCGATCGTGCGCAGGCGCACCTCTTCAACGACGGCGCTCTCACTCCGAGCAACAATGTGGCCCGGCTGATGAATTTGGCCGCTGCGATTACGAACGCGCTCGTCGGAGAATCGGCGCGCTGGGGCGATGCGCGTGAATTCACGATCGGCGCGAATCCCGGCACGGGCCAGACGTTCACGCGCGATGAATGGTGGGTGCCGGAAATTCGCAAGCTCACGACGAACTTCCTGCAAACGCTGAACGGCGTGACCATCGCCCGGCTTCAGGCAAACCAGCTTTACCCAGCCATAAGCGCCCCGATGTTCAATCAATTCGGCGGTGTGGTGACGAATGGCTTCGCACTCACACTCATGCATACGAACGCCAGCGGAACGATCTACTTCACGGTCGATGGCAATGATCCGCGCACGTACGGTTCCAGCAGCGTCGCGCCGACGGCGCAGGCGTATGCCACGCCAGTGCCCATCAATACACCAACGTTGATTCGCGCACGTGTGCTCATTGGCGCGACATGGAGCGCGCTGGTCGAAACGACGTTTTATCCACCACAAGATCTGAGCAAGCTTGCCCTTACCGAGATCATGTACAACCCGCCCGCGGGAGGCGGGACGAACGGCGACGAGTTCGAGTTCCTTGAATTGAAGAATTGCGGCACCAACACCCTGAACCTCACGGGCCTCTGGTTCACGGACGGGATCAACCTCACGTTAACTAATGGCACCTCTCTCGCGCCGGGTCAGTTCTTCGTCATCGCCCGCAACGCGGCGGCATTCGCCTCGAAGTATCCCGGCGTGATGGTCAATGGCGTTTATGTCGGCAAGCTCGAGAACAGTGGCGAGAAACTGACCTTGTCGCATCCGTCCGGCACGGTGATTTTCTCAGTGACATACGACAACATCGCGCCGTGGCCCGTCGCATCCGACGGCTACGGCTTCTCGCTTGTCCCGAAGATTCCCGGACTCACACAAGCACCCGACGATGGAACGAAATGGCGGGCCAGCGCATTTCCCGGCGGCTCACCCGGCGCGGACGATCCCGCGCCAGGCATCGCGCCAATCGTGATCAACGAGGTGATCACGCACACGCTTCCGCCAGCGATCGATCGCATCGAACTCTTCAATCCCGCGACAACGAACGTGGACATCAGCGGATGGTTCCTCACGGACGATCACGACATCGCAAAGAAATTTCGCATTACGAACGGCACCCTCATTGGAGCCGGAGGCGTCATCACGTTCGATGAGACGCAGTTCAATCCGACGCCGGGTATCGGCCTGAGCTTTTCGCTGAACTCGCATGGCGACCAACTTTATCTTTTCTCCGCCGATCTCGCCGGAAACCTCACCGGCTACTCGCACGGATTCTCGTTCGGTGGCGCGGCGACTGGTGTTTCGTTTGGTCGCTACGTGAACAGCGTGGGCGACGAGCAATTCCCGGCGCAAATCACGACCAGCTTCAACAACGTGAACTCCGGCCCGCGCGTCGGCCCGGTCGTGATCAACGAAATCCATTATCACCCGGCGCTCGGTGGCGATGAGTTCGTCGAGTTGAAGAACATTTCGACGACGAATGTGCCGTTGTTCCACCCGGCGTTCGCGACGAACACCTGGAAGCTGGAGGGTGTGAACTACACGCTTCCGCCCATCACCTTGCAGTCGAACGGATTGCTTCTGCTCGTGGCGACGAACGTAAATTATTTCCGCACGAAGTATTCCGTTCCGACCAATGTCCTCGTGCTGAGCTATCTCGGGAACTTGCAGCAAAGCGGCGAACGCCTCGATCTCACCCGCCCTGACGCACCGGACACCAACGGGGTTTCGCGCATCAGCGTGGACACCGTGCGCTACAACGACAAGCTGCCGTGGCCACCTGCGGCAGACGGCAGCGGCCCCTCATTGCAGCGCAAGGTTTCGTCGCAATACGGCGACGACCCAATCAACTGGCAGGCCGCCGCGCCGACACCGGGAACCGAGAATGCCGAAGCCGACACAGACGGCGACGGCATTCCGGACGCATGGGAAGTCGCGACCGCCACCGACCCGCTCGTGCCCGACGCGAACAACGACGACGACGGCGATGGACTCACGAACTTGCAGGAATATTTGGCCGGCACGCACCCGCATGACCCGGACAGCTATCTTCGAGTCGACGCCGGGTTGACCGGAAACTCGGTGCAACTTCAGTTCAGCGCCGTGTCGAATCGCACGTATCACGTGCTCTTCAAAGACACGCTTACCAACGCGACATGGTCTCCATTGACGAACATTTCCGCTGCGCCGCTAAACCGCGCGATCAGCATCAATGATCTGCGAACGAACAACTCACGGTTCTATCGCATAACGGCTCCATGAGCGCTGAAACGAAGTGGGTGGTGCAAAAATGTTTCTGCAAATTCGTCGAGCACCCCATTGCGGCTCACACAACGCATTCAGGCGGACGCTGCCGGAACATTGCCCTGAATCGTTGGGAGATGATGCGTAACAGTTACCGCGGTGCAGAGCGTTGAATGACTCGGATCGCATCGAGGCGCAGGCGCGCGTCGGAGAGGTGCTGGTTCAAGTCGAGCTGTTGGCGCACAAGGAAATCCACCTCTTCCGGCCGGACGCTCCGATTGACCTTCTGAAGCTCCTTCAGCCGCGCAATTTCATGGTCCAGTTGCGCGATCATTTCAGTGCGAGCCTGGGCGATGACGATGGACGCCTTGCTGCTCGCGATGCGTTGCGCTCTTTCCATCAAGTGCGGCAGCAACTCCTCGCGCACTTCAGGCCGGTCCAGAAGCGGGTAGGCATCGCCCTTCGTCAGATGACCGGTCAGCATCTTTGCAGTGATGAACTCTCCCGCATCCTGGCCGCGATGATCGATGAGCACACGCAGCGGAGTCGTGGGAAGAAACCTGTCGAGGTGCAAAGCTGGCGGGGCAATGCATTCCAGCAGGTAAACGGCTTCCAGATAAATTCCGGGCTCCTGGTTGTCCGGCCATTGGGCGAAGCTGCTGTTCCCTTTCTCCGATCCCAACAGCAGGTCGAGCGCGCCGGTGACCAGCGGATGATCCCACGTCAGAAACTGGATCTCCTCGCGGGAGAGCGCACGCTTGCGATCACAGGTGACGATGAATCCGCCCGACGGCAAACCGGGAAATGAGTCCGCGAACACACCTGCTGAGCCGAGCCGGTAGGTCCGGGGAGCGAGTTCTTCGACGTGGATCGAATAATGATCGAAGACCGACATCACGAACTCGTCGAGACGCTGATCACCGTCTTCAACGTGAATCTTCTCTACAAGCCGGGCCGCGGTGTCGGATCGAAATGAGTTCAGTTCCAACAGCCGATCCCTGCCCTGCTCCAGTTGCTCTGTCACTTGCTTTCGGGCTGCCACTGTTTCCTTAATCAATTGGTCCAGCTCTGGTCGGGAGTTCTCCTCGGTTTCATGAAAGTCCTGGGCGAGATCGTGAACGCGTGCGCCGAACCGCTCCAGCAATTCGCGCCCGCCGGCCAGATTCTTCTCAAACGAATTCAGCCCTTCGTGATACCAGCGCACCAGCACTTCCTGGGAACTGCCCGTGACGTAAGGGACATGGACTTGAATCTCAGCTTTCTGTCCGATGCGATCGAGCCGCCCGATTCGTTGCTCCAATAATTCCGGATCGAGCGGCAAATCAAACAACACCAGATGATGGGCGAACTGGAAGTTCCGGCCTTCACTGCCAATCTCCGAACAAATCAAAATGCGTGCGCCGTCCTCCTCCGCAAACCACGCCGCGTTGCGATCCCGTTGCACCAACGCCAGTCCCTCGTGAAACATCGCGATCTTCACATTCATTCGCTGGCGCAACGCTGCATCGATCGCATCCACTTTTTGTTGGGTGCGACAAATGAGGAGCACTTTGGCCTGATCCACCGTTCGCAGGAGGCCGGCCAGCCAATCCATCCTGGGATCATTCTGGAACGCCGGTTGAAAGATTGCTGCGGCATTTGGATCTGAGTCGGCGGCAAACTCATTGGCAAGTGCTGCGAACAATTTCAGGTTCTCACCAGGCGCTTTCAACGCGCAGATCTGCGCCTTGCGTTTAGGAAATCCAGTGATGGTGTTCCGAGTATTGCGGAACACGACGCGCCCGGTGCCGTGCTGGTCCAGCAGCGCGCTGATCAACTCGTCGCGCACGCTGGCGTCGCCCCTTTTAATCCTGTCCACCTTCAACCGAACGCACTCTCCCGTCTCCGCAAGAATGCGCGCCAGCATCGCAACGTCGTTCACCGCGAGCGCCTGGTTGCTCAAGAGTTTATCCGCGATGCCGGCCACGTCGCGGTAATGATCCGCCTCGGCGATGAACTCCTTGAGATCGAAAAAGCGATCCGCATCCAACAGCCGCAAGCGGGCGAAGTGGCTTGCCATGCCGAGTTGCTCGGGAGTCGCCGTCAGAAGCAGAAGGCCGGGGACTCTGCGGCCAAGCGCTTCCACCACCCCATATTCCGGGCTGATGGCTTCCGGCGCCCAGCCGAGATGATGAGCTTCGTCCACCACAAGCATGTCCCATCCGGCCGCCAAAGCCTGTTGCAGCCGCTGCTCGCTCCTGGTGAAAAGGCTGATGCTGCAGAGCACCAATTGATCATCCAGGAATGGGTTCGTGTCGGGATCGCCCGTCTCGATGGCTTCGCATCGTTCCTCGTCGAAAATGTGAAACCAAAGATTGAAGCGGCGCAGCAATTCCACAAACCACTGGTGAACCAGTGAATCGGGGACAAGGATCAGCACGCGGCGCGCGCGGCCCGTCAGGATAAGGCGATGCAAGATCAAGCACGCCTCGATCGTCTTGCCCAACCCGACTTCGTCTGCGAGCAACACACGCGGCATGAAACGCCGGGATACTTCGGAGGCGATGTAGAGTTGATGCGGAATGAGATCGATCCGGCCGCCCACAAACCCGCGAACCGGGGATTTGCGCCGGCGATGCTGTTGCCCCAGGGCGGCCACGCGCAGATCGAACACCTCCGGCGGATCAAACTGGCCGGCGAGCAGGCGTTCCTCGGGCTTGCTAAAACTGATCACATCACTCAGGTGCGCTTCGCAAAGTTCTTCCCCTGTGTGGTGGTAATAAATCAGACCACTTCGCTCGGTGACGGATTGCACCTTCAGGGTCTTGTCGTCACGACTTTTGATCGTGTCTCCCACACGAAAGCGCACGCGTCTGAGCGGGGCATTGTCGCGGGCGTATTCACGCGTCTCGCCGCTTGCGCCAAAGACGATCGTGACGGTGCGAATGGTGACGCGCAGGACCGAGCCCAATCCGAGTTCAGGCTCGGTCTCGCTCACCCAGCGCTGATCCCGGCAATATTTTTCTGGCATCACCATGCGTCGGCCAAGAGTGGCCAATCATCGAGAAAACTTCAGCGTATCCGTCCGGCGGAACCAGGTGAGGAGTTGTCAGGCGGCGGGCGATTCGGCCGACGCGCTGGTGCGATGCCAGGCTTGCGGTGTCAGGCGCTTAACTTCTCCAGTAGTCGCCTGGCCCAGGCGCGGCAATACGTCCCATAGATATTCGCGCGTTTCAATTCCCACCCGTGCGCACGTGGCCAGCACGCTTAGGATCGCCG
>JBBRBM010000133.1:0-17229 GCA_038205745.1 Verrucomicrobiota bacterium
TCGATGAGCGGCTTCTATGATTTCATGTCCGCCAAAACCTCCAAAATGGCCTTCAAACTCGTAACAGCCTCAAAGCACGTCAGGTTATCGAATCTGTAGTTCGGCCATAAACTGTTGGTCGGTGAAGCCGATGGCGATTGCATGGCCGCCGGCTTTGAACTTAAATTCCGGAGCCACCGTTTGGTGAACCGGGCGTGTGCCCGACGATTGCGTTGTTTTCATCTACCACCAATCAGTTCCCAATCGGTGGCTCTTTTTCAACTGCATGGTTCCGGTTAAGAGATGCCGCGCTGGCGGCAGCGGGAAACAGCGTGCCACAATCAACGAAGCAGTTGCGAATGAACGGCGCTTTTCCGAAGCGTGGATCTTCTGGCGCTCGGAGCGAACACATTTGAAGGTGCATGATGCGACTCTTCCCGTAGGTGGCAGTGACTGCGATTTTGCGGTCACGTGTCGGACCTAGATCGTTAAGCGCAGAGTGCGCCGGCGACAGGCGAGTTGCAACGCAGTTCTGGAGTCAGTTTTTAGGGCGTTGTTGCCGGGCATCTGCCGCCGACAAGGGATCCCCGCGCGATCGCCCTGGCGCAATCCGGGCCGCGCCAGTCTCCGACTTCGCCATCTTCCCATCGCGCGAACTCTCAATTTCGAAGTGCCAGCGCCTCGCCGAAAACATCTCTCGTGTAACTGCTCTGCGCTCCCTGCGTCCCTGCGGTGTCATCTCCACGGCGGCAGCGCAATCTGCCCAGGCTCTTCTGTGGGCCTACGCCTTTCCCGGATTTGGCGCCCGCATGGGATATCCCGGTCGCCACAATGGCATCGTCATGGTCGTCAGTCGCAGGGATTCGTTGTCGTCCTTCGTCGGATCGTCCGTAAAACCCATCGCCCGGCAGGCCGTCGGATCTTCCCGCTGCTGCCGCCGCCATTCCCGGTAGCTCTTTTGGACCGCCACTTCGCTGGTGCGCTGAGCCAGTTGTTCATCGATCCCTGCCTCAAGCGCGAAATCCTCCCGCGTCTGCTCGCACCAATGGATGAACGAATCCGCCACCGCCGGCAGCCGGCTCGGGCCCTTGTCCCCGCCCGCCCGGGCTGCCGCCAGGAACAGCAGTTCCAGTGCGTCGGTGCAATGCTTGAGGTGCCGCCGCGCCGCCGTCTCGTCCGAGCTGCCCCAGTAGCTGGTCCGGTGGCTCTTGAACGTCTCGGCCGTGAACGGCGTGCGACGGGCCGCGAACCCCCGCGTGGTCAGCGGACTGCGCCCCCGCAGCAAATCGTCTTCGATCACCCCGGTCGCCAGCGCGATCCGGCGCGCGAAGGACGACGACAGCTTGTTGCGCCCCACCTCCCAGCTCGCCACCGTGTCTTTGGACGCCCCGATCATGACCGCAAACTCGCCCTGTGTCAGACCAATGATCCCTCGCAGCTCCTGTATTGCTTTGCTTGTCTTTGTGTTCATTGATGTATGTTGTAATAAAAATACAAATTATCTCTTGCGTCAACAACTGAAATAAGACACTTGTATAAGTAATACGAAATGCAAGTTGTATGGGTACTCGTTTTATCCTTGAAATGGGTGATCGGCTCAGTCCTCAGCCTGGTCGTGTTCCCGCCCTCGCATCCGCGCTCCTTTCTCCACTGTTGAACGTTGAGCGTTGGATGTTGAACGTTCGATGTTCGTCCTCCGAGTGTTTCAGGATCTCAGCGTTTCAGTTTTTCAGCCTTTAAAACAATGCACCCCACTGAAACACATCTCCGTTTCATCGAGCTGCGCGCGCAGGGCTGGAGCCTGGCGCGGATCGCGGCCGAGTTGCATCTCGCCAAGCGCACGCTGGTGGACTGGAACCGCGAGGCGCAGCGGAAAATCCGCGACCTGAAGGACGTGGAGTTGGAGTCGTTGCAGGAGCGCATTCTGGTCTCGCACGAGGTGGAGTTGCAGCGGCTCACCGCGCAGCTCAATCGCCTCGAAGCTGTTCTCGCGCAACGCAACCTGGAATGCCTCTCCACCGAGTCGCTCTTCGTGATGGCTGCCACGGTGCGCGCGCAATTGCGCCGGCTCACCCAGCCCTTTGGCGTCTCCACTGCGGGCGCTTCGGCGGCGCCGGTCCTCGACATCGCCGAACTTCCGCCCGCGGGTGCGCTGGAAAGTTCCGGAACAGGAGGTGCCTTGTGAATGGGAAGACGTGCCATGGCAAACCCTCTCCGCCTCGATTCCCTTCTCCGCATCTCATGGGGAGAAGGTGGCGGAGCCGGATGAGGTGTCGGCAGCGAGTTGGGAAAGGGCGTGGTGAGAAGTCGTATCCTTCCGCAGCCGGCACACCGCCTGGGATGTTTTCCACCTCTGCGCCCTCCGCGCCTCTGTGGCAACTAAATCCCGGGAACCAAAACTGCACCGTTTCTGCCCCGGTTCCGGGGGGCGGTTCCGGTTCCCATCACCATTCATTTTCGTAATCCTAATCCTGATCTTAATCGTAATCTTCTTTTCCACCTCTCAACACCCATGAAACCCGACAGCTCAATTGCTCCAACCACATCGGCGGCTCTCACGGTCCGCTGCGAGAAATAAATCTTTTTCCCGAAGTTAAGAAAGAAGTTGCTTTGTGAAATCGCCCGCCTTTTCGGATTGATGTCCCTTGCGACGAACCAAGGAATAAACCGGGTACCGGTAGGATTGACACAGCTTGTTCAACGCGACGGCGGCGGTCGTGGGTGGTGGGTGGCTTCAGTCATCCTAGGCACGCTTTTCGTCACGATGGCTGGCATGGGCAACATAGCGGTTTGGAAATCTCTTTGACGGGGGGTGCAAGCGGCCACCTCAGCGGCGAGTGATGCGCACGTCGGGACGATAAGTGATTCGCACGATCAAATCGCCGCGTCCGCCTCTTTGTTTCGGCAAACCTTCACCGGCAATACGAACCTCTTCACCGCGCGCCGCGCCGCGAGGAACCGTCACGCGCAAACGATTTCCCGTTGGGCCTGCGACCATCTCGACACCGCCCTGTGCAGCGCGTTGCGTGCTGATGCGCAAGTCGCACCGAAGGTCCGAGCCGCGAATCTTTAATCGAAAATCAGGACGTGCCTTCAAACGAACGGACACCACTCCGCCGTGCGGATTGGCCTCGCGGGCGATGCGGAAGCGAGCGCCGGGCGCGGTGTGCGGCGGCACGTTCAACTGATACAGTTCTGCCCCGTTCGGATTTCCCGGATCATTCACACGCACGTCCAGAACTGTCCCTCGAAAGAAATCTTCGATCCGCAACTGCATCTCCTGCGCGATGTTTTGATCCGCGCGCGTCGAGCGAACGCGCTGGGAAGTCTTTGCTGCGGCTGACAGTTCCTCGTCGTACGCACGGCGTTGATCGGGATCGCTAAGAATTGCGTAGGCGGCGTTCAGTGCCTGCGTGTTGGAAATTGCTGCCACCGAATTCGGGTTCAGGTCGGGATGGTGCTGCTTGGCGAGGATGCGATACGCGGCGCGGATTTGCTCAGCCGTGCATTGGTGATCCAGGCCGAGCGTGGTGTAGTGGTTTTGTGGGAGGTGTGGCAAAGCAACTACGGCGCTAAAGGAAATGGCCTGCTGTATGCGAGATCAAACACGCGCGCACGCTATCGATGGTGCAATGAAAAGAAAAGTCCCGCGCTCGAACTTGAGCCTCGACTGCATGGCGCCACGCAATGCTGGCTCGCGTTGGGATGAAATTTCGCTGACTTTCGCGGGTGTTCATTTGAAGAAGATATTTGCCAGTCTTGCAATGATGGTCGCGCTGCCGTTGCTCGCGGCAGGGCAGGGCCACGATCTAATGTGCGTGCGGCACGTGACGGATTTGGCGGGTCATACGCATCAACTCGGTGAGACGCGTGGAACGAAGACTGTGGTTCTGGTTTTTCTTGGGCCTGAATGCCCGATCTCGCAACGCTACGTGCCCGAGTTGAATCGCATCGCTCTTGCGCACACGAACGGTGTCGAATTCTTCGGCGTCATTTCCGCGCCTTCCATTTCCCGCACGCAGGCTGCGGAGTTCGCAAAGGATTATGCGCTGAAATTTCCCGTGCTCTTCGACGATGCGGGTCAACTCGCGCGCTGGATGCGACCCACGCACGTGCCTGAGGCGTTCGTGATGAAACCGGATGGTGACTTGCTCTACCACGGGCGAATCAACGACGGCTTCGCCGCGCCTGGGCGGCCCCGCTCCATTCTTCAGCACCACGAATTGCGTGATGCCATCAGCGCTGTTCTTGCCGGCACGTCACCGCGAAGGTCGTTCGCGCAACCGGTCGGGTGTTACTTCGAGGACTGGCCGGGAATGAAGTGACCGCGCATCACTTTGCCGCCGCACGCTCTGATTTCCAGTAAGTCGGCAGCCCCCGCTTGGTCGCGATCAAAATTTCCAAAACGCCCCGTCGCATCTTGCTGTCGAGAGAAGCAAATGTCGCGCTCGTGTCCTGTCCGCTCAGGATTTCCCAGAGCCGCTGATAAAGGTGTTCCTTCATCGGCCCGGGCATTGCCTCGAACGCATCCGAGTAGATTAAGTAGCTGCAGGGATATTTGAACAACCGCGTGTTTAAGTCGAACTCGCGCAACGAGCGGCCTTGTTTGTCGCGCGGACCGTTCTCGTTGAACTCGCGCACAAACTGCGGATCGCCTTGCACACGGGCGGTGAGCTTCGTTTCCTCGGTGAAGAGCAAAAACTTCAGGAACGCCTCGGACATGCTCTTGAGGTAACGCACGTGGCCGTACTGTTGCAGCGCGATCTTCGACTCGTAGCTCAGGCGCGTGATGAAGTTGTGCATGTGTGTCTGATGCTCCAGCACCATGAGTGCGACGATGTCGCTTTGCTCGCGCACATACGGAGCCACGTCGAAGAATGCGCTGAGGTTCGTCACGTTCCCGCCGAAGTTCGGATCTTTTGCATGCCGCTCGAACGCCGCTTTGCCCACGAGATTGCCGCGATGCGTTTGCTCTCCGTGCGTCCCCGTCACGTACCATCCGCCCCAGCGCTCTTCCAGCGGCGTGCGATGATTCACCTGCGACGTGCCAGTGTTGATGTCGGCAATCCCTTGCTCGTCCGTCGCGAACGAGCGCACGAGATGTCCCGGCACGCCCATGGTTTTGGCGGACGCGTGGCACTCGAGGCACTGGCTGGTGCGCGTGATCTTCGGCGCGTTGGTGGTGGTCTGATCGATCGTGTAAAAGACCGCGCCCAGTTTCGGATCAACCGCCGTGATCTCGATCAACGGCGCGCCAGGAATAAATCCCAGGTAAACGTCATCTCCGTAAAAGACAGCCCGCGGCGTCTTCGGCGAGATGCGTTCGCGCTGCAATGATGTGCGTGAGAACACCAGCATCTGTGAAGACTTCGGGACCTTCAGTTCCTCCAGCAATCCAAGCAACCAGCCGCGCTCCTCCTCGTAGTGCAACTTCGTTTTGCCAGACTCGATTCGCGTGAGCAGTTCCGCCACCGGTCCCGAGTCCGGCGTGTTGTTGTAATTGATCGTGTCTTCCTCGAACGGCATGAGGTGAGTCGAGCCTTGGAAATCTGCGCGCGCAGAAACGGCCAGTGCGCAAACGCACAGGACAGAAAGGAACAAAGTTCGCTCAAATTTACCGGCCATTGGATTGGGGAGGAGTTTACGGCACAGGGGCGCGAGCGCAATTGATGTGCATCAAAAAGCATTGTCCAACACGGGCAGGAATCCATCGACACCTTCGTGTGATAACGAGCTGCGGCGCATGTCCTTCTCCTTGCTGCTTCACTTCATCCCCCAAAAGTGGTATCAACAGATTACCGCTGAGTGAACAGACTTTGCTTCGACAGCACGGAGTTTAGTGCGTGCCGTTCAAGAATCGGGCCGGGCGGATGGAATATATTTTGATGCGCTCCAAACTTTCTCGAAGTGTCGGTTTTCTCATCACTGCTGGGTTCCTCCTTTTCGCCTTCGTCGCCGCGGCGGATTCGCTCCGCCTTCAGGTGCCGGCGCGCTATCTCCCGGGACTGCCGGTGCTCGTGCGTGTGGAAAAACTAAACAGCCGTGGCGAATACGACCGCACTCTTTGGGATGCCGACGTGACGCTGGCGGCGAATCCACCCGGCGTGCTCATGTCTTCCAACAAGGTTCATCTTCGCAACGGCATGGGCAGCACGCTGGTGACATTCACCAACGGCGGCGACTTCGATCTCACGGCGACGCTCGGCGTTCTCTCGGTCACGCGCACGTTGGTCACCGCGACAAATCTTGCTGTGCTCACTTTTGGCGGTGCGTTGACCAGCAACACCGTGTGGAGCGGAATCGTTCGTGTCACGAACGACGTCACGATTCCATCGGGTATGACGCTGACGATCCTGTCCAACAGCCTCGTGATGATGGATGGCGCACCGACTGGCCGAGTGGCGAATGATTTTCTGATCAATGGTCAGATGAACTGCTTCGGCACCGAGGATCTGCCGGTGGTGATCACCAGTGCGAATCCCAGCCTCACGAATCGATGGGGCCAGATGCGTTTCGAAGGCGGCGCGTTGGCGACGGCACCGCTTTGCACATTCCGCTACACCGTGATCACGCGCGCGGGTCGCGCTGCGGGCGAAGGACACACGGGCCAGGGACCGATCATTCGACCGCACAACGCGAAACTGTTGTTCGAGCACTGCAGTCTCACCGATCACATTGAGAATGTGCCGCGTGGGAATGCGGCTTACGGCACGCCGGGCAAGATTGCTTTTGCGGACACTGCCAGCTTGACCTTCAACGACTGCCTCCTTCAACGCGCGCGCACGGGTCCCGAAATTCAAGGCACCGGGCTGCTCATGACCAATTGCTTCATCATGGATATGCTGGGACCGGATGACTCCGACGGCATTTACATCCATGCGCCCGGTGCCGGCCAGACCTGCGCCGTCAAGAACAGCGTCCTCGCTGTCGGCGACGACGATGGCATCGACACCCTCGATCCCGTTGTGACGGTGGACGACTGCATCATCCGCGACTGGAGCAATCTGCTGGAAGACGCCAAGGGGATCAGCGTTTTCAACGGAGCCACCACCATCAGGCGTTCGTTGATCGTGGATTGCACCGTCGGCATTTCCGCCAAGACCACCGGTTCGGTGCGCGTAAATATCAACGAGAGCACCTTGACGCGGAATGGAACCAATGTCCTGGCACAATTCAAAAGCACTGCTCCCAGCCCGAACATCGATTATCGCATTACGAACTCGATCCTGTGGGGCGTGAGCGACTCTGTTCAATCCGACTTTGGTCCCACCAATTTCACGATCGGCTTCTGCAACATCTCCGAGCCATGGCCGGGAACAAACAACATCGTGAGCGATCCTCTCTTCGTGAACGATGCCGCACACGATTTCCATCTCATGCCCTATTCTCCGAGCATCGACTCTGGAAATCCGCAGTCACCGGCGGACCCGGATGGCAGCCGCATCGACCAGGGGTGCTTCACGTTTCAACCGGCGCCGCCAACATTGAGTGATCCCATTCGATGGGGCGATGGCACTGCTCAACTCGTTCTTCACGCCTACACCAATCGCAATTATGTGATCGAGTCCGCCGACGTGATCACCAACTGGACGACCTTGAAGACGGTGTTCGCGATTCAGGAAGCGCAACCGGTGAACGACGCCACGGCCACCAATGCGTCTTCCCGGTTCTATCGCTCGCGGCTGGCCCCTTGAGAATCCGTAACGCGCGGATCGCTAAGTCCGCTCGACCGTTGCGCTTAATTCCCGTGCAACTTCGCCGACGTGATTTCATTCGTGATCCCGCGCACTCGTCCCGGAAAGGGTCGCATCCGCACACCGAATCGGCGCAACCCGTCATTCACCGCAGTTTTCCACGCCGACGGATCGCTCGTGAGTTTGGTCACCGTGCGCATCGGCACATTCGTGCTCGGCACTCGAAAGCTGACCATGATGTTCGTCTGGTTCTGGATGACGAGGCCGAGCGTGCGCGGAAAATTATTTTCCGTTTGCCAGATGTTCGATTGGCGATAGCTGACCTCCTCGGGAATCCACCCCGTGTTCTCGCGCGGCCAGTTCGTCACGTAGAACACGGCATCGAACATCCCGTTCGTGGAATTCTGGAATCCGACGAAATTGAAATAAACCGTCGAAACCACCAACTGCCCTGGCCGACGCGGCCACCGCACCGCAACAAGGATCACCGCCGCAAATATCAACAGCACGACCGCAATGAATGCCCGTGATCTCACCACGCGGCATTAAAGACGAAGTGGGACGCAGATGTGGATAAAAACCGAGCAGCCTTTGCACATGAAATTCGGCGTGAGCCCGGTGTGAAGGGCGTTCTCCCTCATTCCGTTAACAAGCGACGCGGGACAGAGGGGCATGAGGCGCGAGCCTCTTTCTTTCTGATCTTGCCGCAGGGTGCTTTCGCACGAGAGCGGCAATCCTGCTTCATCTTCTGAAACGGGTTCGTACTCGGCCATTTGCGCTCTGGGGAACCTGCTTGAAATGCTTAAGGGATGATTTGTCCCGCCGATGATCATGAATATGACAAGTGTTGCGCGTGGCGGTCTCATGATCGCTCTCATGCTGCCACTTCTTTTCATCTTGGACCCTCGGAGCGATCGCACGCGCATTGAACGCTTTGATATCGAGACGGATTGGATTGAGGAGCATGCGCTGCGGCGTTGGCCCGCTGTGTTACGACCTTCTGATGATGCCTTCGGAGCGGTGGATGGCCTGATCACTGGCCGGCCAGGTTTTCAGACCGATTCCGAGCAGGACCCATGGTGGCAAGTGGACCTCGGCCGCGTGTCCAACCTCGACCGGGTGATCGTTTATAATGATTGCGACGTTCCACAAAGGAACTTGCGCATCGCGCTCCTCATTTCCTTGGACGGCACAAACTTCACGGAATGTTATCGGCACAATGGCACGATGTTTCGTGGCTTTGATGATGGAAAACCATTGCGGGTGCCTCTCGGCGGACACGCTGCACGATACGTTCGCATCACCACGGCTGCGCAGGTGAGACTGGGCTTGGACGAGGTGCAAGTTTACGCCGTGGGCAGCCCAACCAACATCGCGCTCCGGCAACCTGCGACCCAGAGCAGCCTGGGGCGGATTTCGCAGCGTTCTCCTGTGCTCTTAACGTCAGGCCGGACGAATGAGAACGTACGAATGGTTGTGGCGCGTGGGCTTCGACTTGCGCAGACGTTCGCAGAATCTGGAGTGGATGTTGACGCGGACGCCGACTACCTGCGCGCCTTGGACGCAAGGAACGATGCAGCGGCGGACGGCGAACGCGTTCGCAGGGATTTTGTAGCTGCGCGAACTGCCGTGCGCTCGCTCGCGTGGAAAAATCCAGTGCTCGACTTCGATCGCATTCTGTTCATCAAACAGAGTTCCCCTGTATTTCCACACATGTCGGACCAGCAGTTCGGGTGGTGGTCTCGCGGTGGAGGAGGCATCTACATGGCCCAGGACTTCAAGGCCACCAACGCCATCGCGCGCTGTCTCACAAAATCGATGCCGAGGGGCAGCTTCAACAATCTCGATTTGTCGTTTGATGCCACGAAGGTGCTCTTCTCGTTTTGCGAGTCCGACCCGGACCTGGCGACGGCGGGCAAGACGGACAAATCCAGGCTGCCCGAAGACGCCTTTTATCATGTCTTCGAGATGAACGTGGATGGCACCGGGATCAGGCAGATCACTCGTGGACGTTATGATGACTTCGATCCGCTCTACCTTCCCGGCGGCGACATAGCATTTCTGTCCACACGCCGTGGGACCACGATCCAATGTACGACAGAGAGCACAGCCGCCACCCTGACCCGCTCCCTGCCGAACGGCTATTCGCGTTGTGGTGGAAGTGATTTGCGCCCCAGCGGAATCTTTACACTTCATGCCATGAATGCGGACGGACAGAACCTTCGCGCGCTTTCAGCATTTGAGAACTGTGAGTGGAGCCCGTCATTGGCCTCGGATGGTCGCATTTTATACTCCCGATGGGACTACGTGGACCGGCCAAACGGTGATTTTGTCAGCTTATGGTCTGCGAATCAGGACGGCTCGAACCCGCAGCTTGTCTACGGCAATTATACGAAAAATCCCCAGATCGTCCTCCAAGGTCGCGCCATTCCCAATTCTTCCAAGCTTGTGTTCACTGCCTCCGCGCACCACTCGAACCGGGGTGGTTCGCTGTGCCTTCTTGATCCCACAAAAGGCAGCGAATTCGATGCGCCCCTGACGCGCCTCACGCCCGAAGTCTGCTTTCCCGAAAAGGAAGGGTGGCCCGAACACTACTTTGCTGATCCATGGCCCCTCTCCGAAAACTTCTTCCTCGTAAGCTGGTCCTCTCGTCGTTTGCCGCCTGCGGGCGGCGCTCTGCCGGTTCCCGACGAGGTGAATCCGGCCAATGCGATGGGGATATACCTCTTCGACGCGTTCGGAAACCTGGAACTCTTGTTTCGCGATCCTCAGCTTTCCTGTGTTCATCCGATTCCGGTCCGACCTCGGACACGGCCACCCACACTCGCCAAACGGAGTTCAGACATTGCCGCCACTGCGGGCGCCTTCATGATTCAGGATGTGCGTCGTGGATTGAATGAGGCGGCTCGTATCACTCACGTGAGGGTGGTGGGAGTTCCGGTCAAAGTTCAGCCGCAACCCAACCTTCCTATGCTCGGTGTCTCTGGCGAAGATCCGGGCAAATTTGTCCTCGGCACGGCCCCCGTCGAGAGCGATGGCTCGGCTCATTTCATTGTCCCGAGCGGCGTGCCATTGTTTTTCCAGGCACTGGATGAAAATGGTCTTGCCGTGCAGACGATGAGGACACTGACGCAGTTGCTGCCGGGCGAAACACTCTCTTGCATCGGCTGTCACGAACATCGCGGCGCCGCGCCTCCCGCTGGCCCGCGCCCACTGGCGTCGCTTCGCCCCCCTTCCACGCTCCAAAACGGTCCTGCTGGCTCATGGCCGCTGCGCTTCGACACGCTCGTGCAGCCCGTGCTCAACGAGCGCTGCGTCTCGTGTCACCGAAAAGAAGTGCCCGTCGCTCTCTCCGCAAACCTTGATCTGGTGGGCTCAAGTTCTTGGAGCAATCTTGTTTCTTTCGCCGGTGAAGATCTCAAGAAGCTCGCCTTCGAGCGCGACCGGTCCGTTGCCGGGGAAGGCGTTGCATCGCAAAGCGTCCTGTGGCGCTTGCTTCACACGCCGGGAGGCCACCACGGTGTTGAATTGACGGCTGAAGAACTGAGCCGCTTTGCCACATGGATGGATACCTACGCGCAAGTCGCCGGACATTTCAGCGCCGCACAGGAGCAGGAACTCATCGCGTTCCGTACGCAATGGCACGCCTTGATGGAGCGCTTCAAAGCGGCATCCGACGCCGCTCCACAACCAAGCAAGGCAAGTTTCGCGGACTCACGCGCAGGAGTGGGGCACGGCGTCCGTGGCTATGAATAGGGCGGCGGCGTTGGGATGCGAGAGCCGCTTCGTAATCAACCTGTAGCAGCCGACGTCAGGAGGCTCTGACTTTCACCAGCTTCAGAATGAGCCTTGTTACCTCGGCTGCTGCCAAATTCGTGCCGCATTGACAACGGTGCATCTGAGTCTGGTGCATTCCTTCTGAAGACGCGTCCGGATGTTTCGTCTGTCTTTGTCATGATCATCGAGCGTTCCCGCCGCGATTTCCTCAAAGCCAGTGCCGTTGCCGGCTGCGCCGCTGTCCTTCAGCCGCAAATCCTCGCTGCCGCTGAGCCTGCTTCGGCGAAAATGAAGCTCTGTCTCTCGCCGGGCGCCATCGGCGTGAAGGCGCCGCCGCGCGACCTGGTCGCACTCGCCCTCAAGCACGGCTTCGATGCCGTTGAGCCGCCGGGTGACTTTCTCGGGCGGCTGGGCGGCGCGGAACTGGCGGAGTTTCGCGCAGGCATGAAGGGACTCGCCTGGGGTGCCGCTGGGTTCCCCGTGGATTTTCGCGGCGACGACGAGAAGTTCAAAACGAGTCTCGAGAGTTTGCCCGCGAAGGCATCGGCGCTTCAGCGTGCGGGTGTGGAATCGGTTTCCACATGGCTTTCACCGGCCAGCAATGACATGTCGCGCGAGGAAAGTTTCCAGCGCCATGCGAAACGATTGCGCGAGTCAGCAAAGGTGTTGCGCGATCACGGTCTTCGTCTCGGCCTCGAATACGTCGGCACGCCCACGCTGCGCGAAGGGCGCAAGCATCCGTTCATTTACAACATGCGCGGGACGCGCGAACTGATCGCCGAGATCGGCACCGGCAACGTCGGGCTCGTTCTCGATTCATGGCATTGGTGGATTTCTGGCGATACCGAACAGGATCTCGCGGCACTCACACCGCGTGACGTCATTTCCGTGGATTTGAACGATGCTCCAGTCGGCATTCCCATCGAGAAACAGCAGGACGGCCGGCGTGAACTTCCCGCAGCCACGGGCGTGATCCCGGTGTCGAAATTCCTCCACGCCTTGCAGCGCATTGGCTACACCGGCCCCGTCCGCGCCGAGCCGTTCAACAAGCCGTTGAACGACATGGAAGACGAGGCTGCCTGCGCCGCCGTCATCACCGCGCTGCGCAAAGCGATGGCGGCGTGAACAACCGATCGTGTGCCATGGCGTGCCATGGCAAACCCTCTCCGCCTCGACCGGGGCCAGGGACTGGCGCTTGTGATCGCCCACCATCGGCAAGTGACGTCATTCAGCCACCCTCGCGAGACTCTTCCTTCGACATGCGACGCAGCTCGCGCTAACAATCCGCGCCAATCAAATCACGATATGCAACAAAGTCACTCAGGCGGTATTGGTGCGTTCATTGGCGGCACCGTGGGAATGATTTTCTCGGCGCTCGTTTTCATCTTCTGGCTCTGGATGCTGATCGACTGCATCACCAAGGAGAAAGACTCGACGCAAAGAATCATCTGGGCGCTCGTGATCTTCTTCGTCCCGTGCGTGGGATCGTTGATCTACTACTTCGTGCGCAAGGCGCCGCGCGGGAGGTAGCGCGGGCTCTCATGAGCACCCGGCTTTAGCCGGGTGTTCAGCATGAGAGCGAATTCAACCGCTTCAGCGGTTTCCGCCATGTGGAAGCCGCTAAAGCGGCTGGTGTCTGGTTCGCGCCCAACACCCGGCTAAAGCCGGGTGTTAATGAGAACTGGAGGCGGAACGCAGAGTTTTTCCTTTTGCCCCAGCGCGCGATGCGGTGTTCTCTCACGCTGCTTTATGGAACAAACACCATCGCCCACGCCGCCGCTCAACACGTTGATCGAACAACGCCGGGCCAAGCTCGACGCCCTGCGCGGCAAAGGCATCGACCCCTTCAAGAACAAGTTCACGCCCGACCGCTCGTGCAACGACGCGCGCTCGGGCTTCGACTCTGGCGCGCTCCTCGAAGGCACCAAGGTCTCCGTCGCCGGGCGCATCACCGCGCATCGCGACATGGGCAAGTCCATCTTCATCGACGTGCGCGACCAGTCCGGGCGCGTGCAGGTCTATGCGCAGAAGCAGGCGCTGGGCGACGCGCAGTTCGACATTTTCAAGCACCTCGACCTCGGCGATTTCGTGGGCGTGACCGGCACGATGTTCCGCACCAGGACCAACGAGCCAAGCATCAAGCTGGGTGGCACAGACGTTTCGGGGAGCGCGGGCGTCTCGCCCGCAAGCGAGTGCGTCCCGCGCGAGCAGTCCGCAGCTCCTTTCGTCATCCTCGCCAAGGCCCTCCGCCCGCCGCCGGCCAAATGGCACGGGCTTGAAGACACCGAGATTCGCTACCGCCAGCGTTACCTCGACCTCATGGGCAATCCCGAGGTCAAGGACGTGTTCCTCAAGCGCAGCGCCATCGTGCATGAGATTCGCGGGTTCTTTCACTCGCGCGGCTACGTGGAGGTGGAGACGCCCGCCATGCAGGCCATTCCCGGCGGCGCGGCGGCGCAGCCCTTCAAAACCTTCCACAACGCGCTCGGTTGCGACTTCTATCTGCGCATCGCGCTGGAGCTGTATCACAAGCGGTTGCTCGTGGGCGGCATCGACAAGCTGTTCGAGATTGGGAAGAACTTCCGCAACGAAGGACTCTCGCGCCGGCACAATCCCGAGTTCACCATGCTCGAAGCCTACTGCGCATTCGGCGATTACGAGTCGATGATGGAGACGGTGCAATCGCTCATCTGCCACGTCGCCAAGCAAGTGCTCGGCACGCTCGTCATTGAAACCAAGGACGCTGAGGGCAAGGTGACAAAGTCAATCGACCTTACACCAAGCTGGAAACGCGCCCGCTACAAAGACCTTGTCAAAGAAAAGGCTGGCGTGGACTGGTTCGACATTTCATCCGCCGAACGCCGCCAACGCGCGCACGATCTCGGTGCGGAAATCGGAAAGGAGTACCAAGATTTTGAAGTCACCGGCGCGGTGTTTGAGAAGTTGATCGAGCCGACACTGATCAACCCGACGTTCGTGACTCATCTTCCCAAAGAACTGGTGCCTCTCGCCAAGCTGTCGCCTGACGACCCGACAACCGTGGAAGTGTTTGAGTGCTGTATCAACGGGCAGGAGATTGCGCCCGGCTACACGGAGCAGAACGATCCCATCGCGCAGCGCCACACGCTGGAGCACCAGGCCGGCGGCGAGCAGCAAAAGCTCGACGAGGATTTTCTGGTGGCTCTGGAACACGGGATGCCGCCAGCCGGAGGAATCGGGATTGGAATTGATCGCTTATGCATGATGCTGCTGGGGCAGGAAAGTATCCGCGACGTGATCCTGTTCCCGCAGTTGAAGCCGAAGTGAGCCAGCACTGTGATGAGCCTATGTCACGTGCGGTTGACTTAGCCGCGCTTCATTGAGTAGTGTCTGGTTCATGAAACAAACCGTTCTGTTTTCGGTGCTGCTGCTCTCCCTGGTCGATGGAAGATCACAGGTTTTGCGGTGGGCTTACACCAATGCGTTACCTGCCGAATTTACTAACGGCTACAATCTCATCACTCGATCGACGTACGATGGAGCGGGCGGTAGTGTTTGGCTTATCAACGCCCTGCCATCTGATTCCTTTCCAGCGCCCTTCCCGGGTTTTTCTTTCACCCGGATTTTGTGGCTGAACAAAGATGGCCGGCCCATTTACACGAACGACATGGGCACCGATTACTTGGACGTGAACGTGTCGTTCGTCACACTCGAACCAGATGAATTGACGCTTGCGTTGTCCGGTCGGTTCCCCTCGAGCGAAACGGAGACAAACATTCTTCGCCGATTGTCGTATGTGCGAGGAAGGCTTGTAGAAAAGATTACTCCCTTGGAAGCGGGCGAGACCGTTTCCAGTTTTAATCTTCCTTATCCAAGAGCCAGTCAGCGCGGTGGTCTTTTTTCGCGGACATCCCGGCTGCCGGATTTGCCTGAACTTGTGATTCGGCGCTATGACAAATAGCGGTCGCGGCTTTTTACTTCTCGTCGTGCAATGTTCGTTACGCATCTGCCGAAGGAACTCGTGCCGTTGGCCAAGCTCTCGCCGGATGACCCGACCACGGTGGAAGTCTTCGAGTGCTGCATCAACGGCCCGGAGATTGCGCCCGGCTACACCGAGCAGAACGATCCCATCGCCCAGCGCAACACGCTGGAGCACCAGGCCGGCGGCGAGCAGCAGAAGCTCGACGAAGTTTTCCTCGTTGCCCTCGAACACGGCATGCCCCCGGCGGGCGGCATCGGCATCGGCATTGACCGCCTCTGCATGATGCTCCTCGGCCAGGAAAGCATCCGCGACGTGATCCTGTTCCCGCAGTTGAAGCCGAAGTGAGTGTTGACGGTTACACACCGGAAGGATCGAACAATTAGGCACCGCGAAACAATAATATGAGCAATTATGCGTTGGGCCTGATTGCATAGTTCCATTCTCCGTGGAACTTGGCTGGAGTTATCTTGACGCGGGCCATTTCTTCATCGCTCACCACAATGCCGGTTTCATAGGGGCTGGTGTCTATGGCCGCTCGCACCACCAACCCCGCCTTGGTCGTCGTGTGGGCAATAAGATTGACGATGACTTGATAGCTGGTCAGCGGACGACCGCGCCAGTTCTTGGTGATAAAGCTGAACAGGCGGTGTTCGATCTTGTTCCATTTGCTGGTGCCCGGAGGGAAATGACAAATCTCCAGCCGCAGACCCAAGGTGTCGGCCAAGCCTTGGAGGGCAACCTTCCATAGGCGGTTGCGGCTGCCGTTACTGCCACCGCCATCGGCGGTAATCAGGAGGCGCGTCGCCTGCGGAAAGCGCCCCGCGCCCATCTCCTGCCACCACCGCCGCACGCTGGCCGTGGCGAACGGGGCGGTGTCGTGGTCGATGCCCACACTCACCCAGCCTTCATTGCTGGCCAGATCGTAAACCCCATAGGGAATCGCCTTGCCCATTTTCGGCTCGGGAAAGTCATGCACCTTGACTTCCACTGGCTGGCCTTGCGGTCGCCATTCCTGGCCACCATTCTTGAATTCGCCCACTAATTCCTTCTTTTTGGTGTCGATGGACACGACAGGTTCCCCCCGCTTCTGAAAGGCGAGCACCCGCTGATTGATGAACTCGAACTGCGCGTTGCGGTCCTCGTGCGAGGAGCCTTCGCGAGTCTTGCGGTTGGCTTGCAAACTGTAGCCTGCGGCTTTGAGCAACGCCGCGACGGTTCGATCACTGACGCGATGCTCCTGGCGCGCCAACTCCGCTGCCAAGGTGCCCGTACTCTTGCAGGTCCAGCGCAACGGCGATTCCGGGTGCCCGCGGGTGGCCGGATCCACCAAAGCCTCCAAGGCCGCCAACAATCCGGGATCGTTTTCAGTCAGCGGTTTTCGCCCGCCGCCCGCCGCACGAATCCGCAGGCTCACTTCGACTCGTGGATGGGCGCGACGAACTGCCAACTCGTGCGCTCCGGCCATGATCGTGTTACGTGCCAAACCGGTCGCGATCGCCACGGCGCTGACGCCTCCCCAGCCCAAATCACCGGCTTCGCTCGCGGCCCATTGTCGGCGCATACGTTCATCCATCAGTCCCGAAAGGGATCTATACTTATTTCCTATCCGCTTGATGATGGCTTGGTCTTGCGTGAATCCATCCTCACCCCCAGCGGCCAAGTCGACAACACTTATTTGATCATGTTATTGTTTCGCGCTTCCTCAGTTTCCAAGGAGTAGCCCACTCGATCGGGCGGGCATTACGCCTTTTCCTCGATCAACTCGCGGCGGGCCCCGGTCAGCAACTGCTCAATGAAGTTCGTTGTGTAAACGCCGCG
>JBBRBM010000134.1:0-17187 GCA_038205745.1 Verrucomicrobiota bacterium
TCCATTGCAGCCCGGCAAGGATGGGTGGCAATTCGTCCCGGCTCTTGAGCGGCAGACGAATCTTTTCGATGGGCGTGATCTGCAAGTCGGGCTGGTGTTGGAAGTGGTGGCGCATGGTGTCGTTTGACTGCGAATGTTGCAGGCTCAGACACCGAAATCCGCGCCAACATTCAATCGCCACAACAACATTCGCATCTGAACAGCGCCGAACACTCATTAACCTCGCCCAAGGCGCCAGGTGCAAAAGATTATTCGCGCTCCTCGATCAGCGTATCAGAAAACTCGTTGAGAGCGCTCGCTCATTGGGGCAGCTTTGCGGCATGGACGAGTTGCGCATCATCGCGGACGAGCTTTCGATCGAGCGCTGCGAGCGCCACATTTTTCTCTGCGCGGAACAGGCCAAGCCGAAGTGCTGCGAGTACAGCGTCGGTGAGCACGCCTGGAATTTCCTGAAGAAACGTCTGAAGGAACTCGACCTGAAGGATCGCGTCTATCGCACCAAAGCCAATTGCCTGCGCGTTTGCGAACGCGGCCCGATCGCGGTCGTTTACCCGGAGGGCGTCTGGTATCACTCCTGCACGCCCGAAGTGCTCGAGCGCATCATTCAGGAGCACCTGATCGGCGGAAAGGTCGTGGAGGAATTCGTGTTCGCGCGCAACCCACTCAAGAGTTAGCCGCGACCACATCGTCCGTGTTTGGCTTGCGTCGAAAGATCTTCAACAACATCCGCGCCGCCAAAAAGATCAGCAGGCCGCTTGCGATCAGCACCAGGATCGCGAGGACCAACGCCACGATCGGCCAGATCACCGACACCACAGACAACACCGTGGAAAAAACATTCTCGATCGTGGCGAGCACAGGATTCGCCAGCCCGCCTGTGGTAGCGGAAGATGTTACGCGCGCCTTGGTGGTCGCGAGTTGCGTCGTCGTCGCCACGCCGCCGCCCGCGATCACCGCGAGCGTCCACTTCCACAACGGATCGATGTCTGTGATGACCGATGCCGTCACAACGATTCCCGCGACCGCGGCCATCGGCACGGCGATGGTGTCGAGCAGGTTGTCCACCCACGGGATGTAATACGCGGCGATCTCCGCCACCGTCGCCACGCCAAACGCGATCATCGCCGGAAAGGACGCCATCCAGGCGAACGCCGGCGAGAGATTCAGGTGTCCGAAATGCGCCGCGATGCTCAAACAAAACAGCGGAACAAAGACGCGGAAACCGCAGGCCGCGCTCAAGCCGATGCCGATGCAAATGCTCAGGAATATTTCCACGCGCGTAAGATGCAGTTTTTCCGCCGAATCGCGAGCGGGAATTTGGGCCAAACGTGCCCCCGGCGTCTCGCCGGGTGAACGGGTGGCAGGGGCAATCGCCCTTTGTTCTTCCGGCGCTCCGACCCGGCAAGATGCCGGAGCACGTTTGCGAGATGCTGGATTCCCGTCGCGCACTTCGCTATCACAGCGCCGTGCCTCGCCTCGCAAATAAAGTGCTCGTCGTCATCGGCGGCACGACAGGTCTCGGTCTCTCCGTGGTCAAAGCGTTCTTTGCAGAAGGCGTGCGTGTTGTCGTGGTCGGCCGCAAGCCTGAGAACGTCCAGGCCGCGCAACAAGAACTCGGCAGCAACGCACGCACCCTCGCCGGTGACGCCAGCGATCCCGCAACAGCGCCCCGCGCGATCGAATCCGCCGTGCGCGACTTCGGCGGATTTCAAGGATTGTATCACGTGGCCGGCGGCAGTGGCCGGCGGCAGGGCGACGGCCCGCTCCACGAAATCACCGACGAAGGCTGGAGCTACACCCTGAATGAAAATCTCACGTCGCTCTTTTATTCGAACCGCGCCGCCGCGCAGCAATTCCTGAAGCAAGGCAATGGCGGTGCCGTGTTGAACATGGGTTCAGTGCTCGGCATTTCGCCTTCGCCGAAATTTTTCTCCACGCACGCTTACTCGACGACAAAGGCGGCGGTCATTGGGCTGACGACGGCGTCCGCAAGTTTTTACGCGCCGCACAATATCCGATTCAACGTGCTCGCGCCGGCGCTTGTCGCAACCCCGATGTCGCAGCGCGCGCAAGGTGACGAAGCGATCCTTGCGTTCATCAAGACCAAGCAACCGCTGGATGGCGGGCGCATCGGTGCCGCAAGTGATCTCGATTCCGCCGCCGTATTTTTCATGAGCGACGAATCAAAGTTCGTCACCGGCCAGGTACTCGCAGTGGACGGCGGTTGGAGCGTAAGCGAAGGACAACATTTATGAGTTTTGCGATCGGAGTTGATTTAGGCGGCACCAGCGTGAAGACCGTGGCGGTGACGCCTGAGGGCGAAACACTCGCGAAGGCCAATGTGCCGTTCGACCCGGGCGAGTCGATGGATTGGGCGGCAAAGATCAAGACTCTCATCGAGAGCACGCAGCGTGAGTGCGGTTCGACCTCATCTTTCATCGGTTTGTCCGCGCCCGGTCTCGTCGCACGGAACAAACGCTCGATCGCGCGCATGCCGGGCCGGTTGAAAGGCCTCGAAGGTCTGAACTGGACGGAGTTCCTCGCGAAAGCGGAAACGGGAAAAGCCGCATCAGTCGTGCCCGTGTTGAACGACGCGCACGCGGCGTTGCTCGGGGAAGCCTGGCTTGGCGCAGCACACGGATTTCAGAACGTGTTCATGCTCACGCTCGGCACTGGTGTCGGTGGCGCGGCGATCATCAATGGACGTCTCCTGAAAGGCGCCCTCGGTCGCGCTGGTCATCTCGGCCACATCTCGCTCGATCTCGACGGACCGCGCGACATCTGCGGCATGCCGGGCAGCCTCGAAGTGATGATTGGCAACTGCACCATCGAGCAGCGTACGAACGGGAAATTCCAAACCACGCATGAACTCGTCGAGGCGCACCAAATCGGCGACGCGTTCGCCAGTGAAGTCTGGCTCAATTCCGTGCGCGCACTTGGCTACGCAATTTCGTCACTCATCAACGTGCTCGATCCCGAGGCGGTGATCATTGGCGGCGGCATTGCGCGCTCCGGCGCGGTACTATTCCAACCGTTGACGCAATTCGTGCGCGACACGGAATGGAATGTGGGCGCCGACCCGGTGAAGTTGTTGCCGGCGCAGCTCGGGGAATTCGCCGGCGCTTACGGCGCAGCGTGGAAATCCTTTTCAGCCAAGTGACGGGCGCCTTCGACATTGCCGTTGTCGGTTCGGGCTTCGCAGGATCGTTGATCGCGATGATCGCACGACGACTCGGCCGCTCGGTCGTGCTGCTGGAGAAAGGAAAACATCCCCGCTTCGTCATCGGCGAATCCTCCACACCGGTGGCAAACCTGCTGATCGAGGAACTTAGCGAACGTTACGATCTGCCTTCGATTCGTCCGCTGGCGAAGTTCGGCACCTGGCAGGCAGCGCATCCGGAACTCGCCGTCGGGCTCAAGCGTGGCTTCACATTTTATCATCACGAGTTCGGTCGCGAATTCAGCCACGACGATGAGCGTCGCGACGAATTGCTCGTGGCCGCATCGCCGAACGATCGCATCGCCGACACACATTGGTATCGGCCCGACTTCGATGCGTTCTTCGTCGCGGAAGCGCAGAAGCTGGGCGTCGTGTTCCTCGATGAAGTGGAATTGTGGGGCGTGGATGCCGAGCCGAAACGGCCCGTGCTGCAAGGGCGTCATCGCGGCGAGCCGCTGGAGATTCACGCCGACTTCATCATCGACGCCTCGGGGCCGCGCGGGTTTCTCCATCGCGCACTGGAGCTTCCCGAAGTGCCGCTTCGGAATGTGCCCGCGACGCAGGGACTCTACTCACACTTCACCGGCGTGAAGCGCTGGGAGGAATTGAATCGCACCGCCGCACCGCCGCCTTATCCGCCCGATGACGCGGCGATGCATCACGTGTTCGACGGCGGATGGATCTGGGTGCTGCGCTTCAACAACGGCGTGACGAGCGCCGGTGCGGCACTGGAAACAAAGCTCGCGAATGAAATCCGCGCGAGCGAAGGCGCGCCAGCGTGGCAACGATTGCTCGAACGATTGCCAAGCGTGTGCGATCAGTTCGCCGACGCGAAAGCCACACTCCCATTCATTCACGCGAAGCAGCTTTCGTTTCAGAGCGGCTATGTCGCGGGAAAGAACTGGGTCCTACTCCCATCGGCAGCGGGCTTCATCGATCCGCTGCTCTCGACGGGATTTCCGCTCACGCTGCTGGGCGTGGAGCGGCTCGCGCGCATTCTCGAAACCAAGTGGCAGAGGGCCGACTTCGCCGACGAGCTGTTTCAATACTCGATGCAGACGACGATGGAACTCGTCACCACCGAGCGATTGATCGCGGCGCTTTACGCGACGATGCATGACTTCGAACTGTTTCGCGCGCTCACGCTCCTTTACTTCGCGGCGGCGAGCTTCACGGAAAGCGCCCGTCGTCTCGGCAAACCCGGGCTCGCAGGCAACACCTTCCTGCTCGGGGAACATTCGGTGTTCGGTTCGCGATTTCGCTATTGCGTCGATGTCGCGCTGAAACAGCCGGCGGGGGAACAGCGCGCGGATTTGTTGAAGAAAATTCAGCAAACGATCGAGCCGGTGAACGTGGCGGCGCTCGGTAGTGCGGAACGGCGAAACTGGTATCCCGCCCTGGCGAGCGATTTATTCGCGAGCGCAGACAAGCTCGAATCCACACGCGAGGAAATTGAAGCGATGCTGCGCCGCTGCGGTTTCAGTGCGTAGGATCTGAATTACCAGAACGGAAATCCCTGAGTCCGCGCGATGATCATTGGACATTGGGTCGTCCCGCCGCGCGGACGTGACCGTCCGGGCTCCTAGCGCTGGTACAGCGGTATGTAGTGATACGGCATCGCGAGCATCATCGTGTAAACGCTTGTCGAGTAAACGGGACCAACGCGACGGCCGCTGTCGATCTGCACGTTGTCGGGATCCCACCACGAGAGATCGCCCTTGGTGGTCACTTTGCTGACGAGCATTTGTTTGTATTGCTCATACCATCGTGGCCACACATCGGCGCCCTGCATGTATTGAGCGGGGGCCGCGTAGAAATTTCCGTACGTCCACCATTCACCGCGGCCCTCGCGCTGGTGGTCGAAAAGATATTTCGAACCCGCCTTCACCATCGGGTCATCGTAGAGGCCGCAGACCTGCAGCGAGTAAATCGCCGCCGCCGTGCGCGCGAATCCCGGCGATTGCCCCGGCTGATAACTGAACCCACCGGTTTCCGCGTGATAACATTTCTTCACGTAAGCCACTGCGGCGTCGATCGTCTTCTGCGGCACGTCGATGCCCGCATTCTTCGCTGCGCGCAACGCAACGACCTGCAACACCGTCACTGAGATGTCCGCCTGATACGCGATTGGCCGGTAACGCCAGCCGCCCTCGTTGTTTTGCGAACCGATGATCACGCGGATGATCCGATCGAGCTTCGGCTTCATGCTCGCCGAGCGCGTCTGACCATAAAGTTCCGCCAGGGCGATCGACGCCACGCCGTGGCCGTACATGTATTGACCGTTGTTCTTGTTGCCCATCAGTCCGTCGGAGGACGTGTTGTCGAGAAGATATTGAAGTCCAAGCGAGACGTTTTTTCCGAACTCGCCTTCGCCCGGCAATTGCCCGGCCGCCTGATACGCCATGAGCGCGTAGCCGGCCATCGCGATCGGATGTTGCTGCTCCATGTCGGTCGTGCCCCACGCTCCATTTGGATGCTGCTTGCTCGCGAGCCACCTCAAGGCGCCTCGGACGATGGCCTCCGTCTTCTCGTCCATCTTCACCGGATCGCGAGCTGCGACGGGACCGCTGTCCGCGGCGAATGCTGCGACGGCGAAAAGACAGATGACCGCAAAGATGATTCGCATGTGAAGATTACTTCCCGCCCTGATCCGAAAGGTTTTTCAAATACTGCTCCACGAGCGGCCCGTACTCCTGCGGATACTTCTCCGCCTGCGACTGTTGAATCGCCGCGCGATCACGTTTCGGTAATCCGACGAAGCTGCTGCTGCCCGCCGCGCCGCTGCGATTCCCATCCGCGCCGCCCGCGCCGCTCCAATTTCCGTCCTTGCCGCTGCCCTTGGGTGTGGGGGTGCCCTGCCCTTTGCCGGGTTGCTGCCCTGGAGATTGGCCTTGTCCTTTGCCCTTGCCCGGCTGTTGCCCTTGACCGGGTTGTTGGCCCTGTCCGGCCATTTCGGAATTCAATCCCGCTTGCGCCAGCGCAAGCGCCGCTTGCGCCTGGGCGAGGGCTTGCGCCGCTTGCGCGGCGTTCGCCTGCGCAGGCTGCGCTTGCTGTGCCCCGGCTTGCGCCGCCGCTTGCGTGAGCGCGGACTGCGCCTGCTGAACTGCCTGATCCGCCGCCGCCGGCAACTGCCCCGCCTGCCCTGCCGCGATCGGCGAAACATCGTTCAACGCCTGCTCCAATAAATTCGCCGCCGCCTGCATCGCCTGCTGGTTTGCGTTCTCCTGCGCCGCGAGCATCTGCTCCGCCATCAGTTTCACTTCGCGCTGTTCCTGTCCGATTTCCGGCAACGGTTTCGTGGCGTCGCCGGGCTGCTTGGGCTGCTGTGGCGCAGACGAGTTCGCCGCTTCGATCGCGCTCTCCGCCTTCGCCATTTCGCCGACAGCCTGTTTCAAATTGCTTTCGCCCAACTGCTGCGCCGCTTTCTCCGCCGACTTCTGCGCCTCGGAAGTTTTCTGCGATGGCGCGGCTTTCGCCTGTTCGGCAAGCGCATTGGCGATTGCCTGCTGCTTCTTCTGCAACATGTCCATCATGCCTGAATCCGCCATCTGCGCCTGGGCCTCGTTCACTTCCTTCTGCGCTTTTTCGAGCGCAGCCGCCGCATCGGCGAGATTCTCCGCCGTATCGTTCTCGGGCAGCCCAAGCTCCTTCCGCAGCTCGTTCATCTTCGACTCGATGTCCTTCTTCGCCGCGTAAAGTTCCTTCAACGCTTTCGTCTCGGGCTGTTGCGCCGCTTCTGGCTGCGCCTTGTCGAGCTGCGCCTTCGCCTCGTTCATCTGGTTCTTGGCCTGTTCCAGATGCTCTGCTGCGGTTGGCGCCGGTTGCTCCGCTTCCTTCTTCAGGTCCGCTGTTTCCTTGCTCGTGTCCTGTTGCTTCGCAGCCACTTTGTCCAGCGACTCCGGCTTTTCCTTCACCGCTTCCTTCGCCGTATCGAGACGAATCTTCTGCTCGTCCGTGATGACCTTCTCAACTTTCTTTTGAAGCTCCTCCAACGCCGCCAACTGCTTCTCCGCCGCCTCGAGCTTCGCGATCTGCTTGTCCAACTCGTCGTTCGCGCGCTTCAACGCATCCACTGCCGCCTGCTCCGCCGCCGGCGAATTCTTGCTCTGCGCCAGATCCTTCTGCGCTTTTTCCATCTGGTTCGCCGCTTCGTTCAATGCCGCCGCAGCTTCCGGCGCATCACTCGCCGCTTTCTGCTGCGCGGATTGCGTGTCGTCACGAATCTCTCCCTGAGTCGGGGCCAGCGCCTTCAATTCCTGCGGCTTCTGCTCCACCGCCGCGGTGTCGGTCTTCAACTTCTCCTCGCGCTTGATCAGTTCCTCCACCTGCTTCTTCAGTTCACGCAAGTTCGCCAAAACGTTCTCCGGCTTCTCCGCTTCCTTCTCCGCCTTCGCAAGCGCCTCCTGCAATTCCCGCTTCGCCAATTCCAGATTCGTCAGTCCATCCATCTCCTTCGGCGGCGCTTCCTTCACCTTCTTCTTGATGTCCGCGTTGCCGCTCAACAACTCGCGCGCCTCCTGCATTCGCCCGATCGCATCGCGAAAGTACGACGCCGCAGTCGGCACCACGTCGTTGATATCGCGGCGGATCAAATCCGTGTTGTCCACCACCTCGAACTGTTTGTCCTCCGCCTCGCGCCCCTCATCGCGCCGCTCCATCTTGCGCGTGAAGTCGATCACCGCTTTCTGCTGAATGATTGTGTTCTCCGTCTCCTGAATCGCCGCGCGCAACAAGTCCACGAGATCCTTTGACATCAACAACACCCGCGCGACATCGCGCATCTGGTCGCGCGCCTTCTTCTCGTTGCCCGTGGCGCTCAACAGCTTCGAGTTCTTCAAATCATCGATCGCCGCATCAAGCGCGGCGATCAAGCCGCCGGACTTCACTTGATCCAAAGCCGCCTTCGGTCGCTCGCCCGTCGCCGTGCCATCCGTCTCCTTCGACAGCGACTCGATCTTCTTCACCACCAGCACCGTCTCGTCGCGCAGCGCCGCTTCATCGATGCCCTGTTGCTGCAAGTAACGCTTCTCGTCCTCGCTGAAACCATTCGCGCCGCCCTTCTGATCCGTGGAACGCGCCAGCCAGACTCCGAGGCGCATGTTCGCCGACTGCCGCGCCGCCAGCCCGCGCAGCATGATGGAAATTTCGTAGAGCGCCTGCTGCCGCTGATATTCCAGCAGCAACTGCTTGAGCTGCGTGATGATCGTCTTCTGGTTGGAGTACGCTTCCGTGACGTTCTTCTTCGAAGTGGCGTCATCGCCATGTTTTTCGGCGTCTTGCAGCAATGCGATCACCTGGGCCATCTCGCGTTCGGAGAGCCGCCCCAGCACCGTCTTGATCGCGCGCAACACTTTCACGTCCTCGCCCGTGATGCCGTTGCGCTCGAACTCATTGATCACGCTGGCGAGCTGATCGGCCACGCGCTGCGTCGTCTTCTGAATCTGTTGTTGCTTGAGCTGTTGCTGGAGGATCCGCTCGTTGCCCGCCGGGGCCGCGTTGAGGATGAGGGCAAACGCGAGCAACAGTGCGATGCCCCGGGCGAAAATCTTCGGCGATCTCATAATGCAGAGAACCGCCCGAGCGACGGGCGATTTGGACTCCGCATCAGACTGCGGCACGAGACGCGGTTATTCAAATGGAAAGCCGTCGGGACGGGTCGAGAGTCGAAGGCCGAGTGTCGAGAGCTGACCGCAAGAACCAGAACATTGCTCGTTTGACTCTCGAACTTCGCCGCCGCTGCCCGGCGGCCCTGAGCCCCGGAGGGGCGATCCGCAAGTAGCCACGGGTGAAGCGCCGAGCGAAACCCGTGGGGAAAACGGCAACAAAACGATTCCGCCCCGGAGGGGCGGCGGACTATCCTCGCACCCATGCCCGGCACCCATCACAACCTGAAGTTCCATCTCATCTTCAGTACCAAACATCGCCGTCCCTTCCTCCACGAAACCATCCGCCTGCGCATTCACGAATACCTCGGCGGCATCATCCGCCACGAACGCGGGCACCCCATCGAGATCGGCGGCGTGGCCGACCACGTTCACATCCTCTTTAACGAGAAGTTGAATATCCAACTGTTCGATGACCCATGACTCTTGGTGTTTCGTTGTCTCAGCATTTCTGCCTTCACTCACTGCCCCACAATCTTCTGACTCCTCATCCACTCCGCTGCGCGATCGGGCCACGCGGTGAGCGGATTCTCTGTGCGACGCAATCCATAACCGTGGCCGCCCTTCGGATACACGTGCAGTTCGAATGGCACCTTCGCGCCTTTCAATGCGATCGAGTAGCGCAGCGCGTTTTCCACGCCGATCGGATCGTCCTCCGTCATGGCGATGAACATCGGCGGCGTGTTGGTGGTCACGGCCACGTCTGGCGCGACCGCGTCGGGTGGATCCTTCTGCATCAGGTAGGCGGGATAAATCAACAGCGTGAAGTCCGGGCGTGAACTCAATTTGTCCGCGTCATCCAGCGCCGCGTAAGTGCGATCCTTCGTCGCCGAAACCGCCGCCGAGAGATGCGCGCCCGCCGAAAAACCGATCACGCCGACGCGTTTCGGATCAATGCCCCATTCGCTCGCATGTTGCCGCACCACACCCATCGCGCGCTGCGCGTCCTGAAGCGCGGCAGGCTTTTCTGCACCCGCGCGCTTCGGCACGCGATACTTCACAAGCACCGCGTTCACACCGATCGTGTTCAACCATTCGCAAACTTCCGTGCCTTCGAGATCCATCGCGAGGATGTGATAGCCGCCGCCGGGAAACACGACGACCGCCGCACCGGTGTTCTTCTCCTTCGCGCGATAAAGCGTAAGCGTGGGCTTCGAGACATTGCCGAGGCGGATCACAGGTTTGCCCGCGATCTTTCCGTCGGTTGGCTTCGTCGTGTCCTTCTCTTCGCCGATGCCGCCCTTTTCACCGGGCGCGTCGGCGGGCCACAACGGAATCTCTGTTTCAGCAGCGACAGCAATGTGAAGTGAAAGCGCGGCGAACATGCACGTGATCGAGCGAAGCCAGTGAGTCATGCGCGAATGGAAGCGTGTCGGCGGCGAATCGTCCACCTGATTTGAGAAGAGTAATCAGTAAAACAGTAATCAGTGAAACAGTCAGTTCGCGGTAGTGGCTCAATTTGGAGCGCCGGTCTCCGTCGAGAAACGCACGTTGAGCCAACACCCGCTTCGCGGACACCTTCCACTGATTCACTGCTCACTGGTTTACTGATTACTTCCCCAACGATTCTCATTACTACTCGTGCGAATGATTTCGAAGCGTGTGGTGATTGTGGGCGGCGGCGCCGCAGGATTTTTTGCCGCGATCACTTGCGCGGAAGCGTCGCCCGGCACGGAAGTGATGCTGTTCGAGAAAGGCCCGCAGTTCCTCGCCAAGGTGCGCATCTCCGGCGGCGGTCGTTGCAACGTGACGCATCATTGCTTCGATCCGCGCGAACTCAGTGCGCGCTACCCGCGCGGCAGTCGCGCACTGATCGGGATGTTCCAGCGCTTTCAAGCGAGCCACACCGTCGAGTGGTTCGAGTCGCGCGGCGTGACGCTGAAGACCGAGGCGGACGGTCGCATGTTCCCCACCACCGACTCGTCGCAAACGATCATCGAATGCCTGACACGCACTGCGCGCAACGCTGGCGTCCAGTTGTTCACGGGATGTGGCGTCGACCATGTGAGTCGCAGGGCGCCCGCAGGTTTCGAACTCACGCTTTCGAACAAGGAAGTGCTCACGTCTGATCGGTTGCTGCTGGCGACCGGCGGCGCGCGCACGCCAGTGCTCGCGAAGCTTGCGACCGATCTCGGCCACACATTGGAACCGCCCGTGCCGTCGTTGTTCACGTTCCAGATCGAAACGCCGTGGCTGCGTGAACTCTCCGGGCTCGCGATTGAAACCCGCGTCTCCGTTCCCGATGCGCGTTTGTCCGAGCAAGCGCCCATGCTCATCACGCACATGGGATTGAGCGGCCCTGCGATCTTGCGGCTCTCTGCGTGGGGCGCCCGTGCGCTCCATGACGCGAACTACACCTTCACGCTGCACGTGAACTGGCTGCCGATGATGAACGACGAAGCGGTCGCAGCCGCATTGCACGCGCGCCGCACCGCATTTCCAGCCCGCCTTGTCGTCAATACGCCACTGACCCCGCTTCCCGCGCGGCTTTGGGAGAAGCTCGTCATGGCCACCGGCATTGATCGAGAGACGCGATTGTCCTCGCTCTCACGCGCAGCGCAGCACGCGCTCGTTCAAACGCTCACGCGCACAGTGTTCAATGTCACCGGCAAGAGCTTGAACAAGGACGAGTTCGTCACGTGCGGCGGCGTGCCGTTGAAGGAGGTCGATCTGAAGACAATGCAAAGCCGCGTCTGCCCGGGATTGTTCTTCGCCGGCGAGTTGCTCGACATCGACGGCATCACGGGCGGTTTCAATTTTCAGGCGGCGTGGACGACAGGTTGGATCGCAGGCCAATCGATAAACGCGTCCTAAATGCAGTTACCAAATCTGGTTCGGTGTCCCGCCTTCAGGCGGCACGCCAACCGCCTAAAGGCGGGACACCGAACGGAGGAGTGGGAGTTCGCGCTCGCTCACGAAAAGTTTTCTTCAGATTTCCAGCCGCTCACAAATGGGATGCGCCCAGCCCCTTCCAGCAGCGGGAAAATTCCTTGAGTTGCTGCAACACGCTTCCGAAACTCCGCGCACTTGAGCCCGATCAAAACATTTCAGGTGGATGCATTGCCGGTGCGTGTTTACGCGACAGAAAGCGATCTCGCGCGCGACGCCGCAGTGATGGTGAAGGAGTTTCTCGTCCACTGCATTGCGGAACGGGGATCGGCCGCAGCGATTCTTGCCACAGGGAATTCGCAAGTCCGTTTCCTGGAAGAGCTGATCAAACTTGGCGGCGTGGATTGGTCGAAGATCACTCTCTTCCACATGGATGAGTATCTCGGCATCGACGGAAATCACAAAGCGAGCTTCGGCCGTTACATGCGCGAGAAAGTGGAGTCGATCGTGAAGCCGAAAGTGTTTCATTACCTCCAAGGCGACGCCCACCAACCGCTCGATGAATGCGCGCGCTACGCGGAGTTGCTCGATCAGCAGGAGATCGACTTGTGCTGTCTCGGCATCGGCGAGAACGGACACATCGCCTTCAACGATCCGCACGTCGCGGAATTCGACGACCCGTGGGCGGTGAAGATCGTGAGTCTTGATTTGAAGTGCCGCCAGCAGCAGGTGAACGAGGGGCATTTCCCCGCCGTCGATCAGATGCCGCTCTACGCTTACACGCTGACGATTCCGACGCTGTGCGCCGTCCGCAAAATGGTCTGCATCTCACCGGAGAAGCGCAAGGCCCAGGCCGTGCATGACACGCTCAAGCAAGCCGTGAGCACCGCGTGTCCGGCGTCCTACTTGCGCACGCGCGCCAATGCGATGCTGCTGCTGGACGGTGATTCCGCAGCGTTGCTTTAGCGAAAGAGCCAGGCCAGCGCAGGCGCGACCAGCATGGCGGGCAAGTAGTCGCCGAGTTCGACCTTCTTCACTTCGAAGATGATCAGCGACACGTAGAGGATCAGGAACCCGCACACGACGTGGAGCGCATCAAGCATCTGGTGCGAACGCAACCACGGCTCGGCCTGGAGCGCGCCGAAGGAAATCGCCAACTGAAGTGCTGCGACTGGAAGCGCCGCCGCGAGCAAGCGCACACCGAACATCCGCGCGAAAGACATCGCAGCCATTCCGTCGATCACGCCTTTGATCAGCAGCGGCGGAAATTGATTCGCGAGTCCATCTTCCACTGCGCCCACGATGCCGAGCGGCGCGGCGCAAAATAAAATCACCGCCGCGAGCAACCCGTCGTTGCGCTTCTCGGTGCCCAACTTCTCCTTCGCCATCTGGCCGAGCTGATTGAGGCCTTTCTGGATGCGCAACAATCTGCCGATCATTCGCCCTGCGACCATCGACACGAGCAGGATCAGGAAGAGCTTGCCGAAATAGCGCCAGTCGCCCGCGAGCAAGCCGCTCTTTCTACTCAAAGCGATCGCAAATCCGAACCAGGCGAGGGCGACGCCGACCGCGACTTTCAGAATCGCCTGTTGTCGCACCGGCAAATCACGCTTGAGGATCAGCCCGGCAAGTCCGCCAAGCAGGATACCGGCAAAGTTGAAAAGGGTTCCGAGCATCGATCGCTTTGAGTGCCGCGCACGTAATCAGAAAGCCACGGCGCTGGCAATGAGCCACTGGGCGCAATTGGCGGCGCGAAAATACATTTGCAATCGCGCGTGAGGATGGCACTTTCACGGCCCTTGGTTCGGGGCGTAGCGTAGCCTGGTAGCGCGCTTGTTTCGGGTACAAGAGGTCGTGAGTTCGAATCTCACCGCCCCGACCATTTTCAAAAGTTTGCCCAATTTGGGGCTTTGCCCAGGCCATGGCTGATCGAGACTTTCTCCTCCACGTGAACCTTGCCTCATGATACGCACCGCCTTATCCCAACTCGCACGCCGCACTCCCGAGCCGTCGATCTCGTGGCTCATGAAGCTCACGCTCGATCGCCCCGAATTGATTTCGCTCGCCGCCGGCTTCACGGACAACGACTCGCTTCCGGTGGAAGAAACGCGCGCCTTGATTGACGACATCCTCCGATCTCCACGCGCCGGTCGCCCCGCGCTGCAATACGGTTCAACCAACGGTGATCCGCACCTGCGGGAACTCACTGCGGCGCATCTGCGTCGCTGTGATGGCGCGAAGGAATCCGCCGCGCACGAGGTTGCCCGCATGTTGATCACGGGTGGCTCGCAGCAATTGCTCTACATCACCACCGAAGCGCTGTGCGACGAAGGCGACATCGTGCTGGTCGAAGACCCGACCTATTTCGTTTACCTCGGCATCACGCAGAGCCACGGACTGCGCACCCGTGGAGTGCGCCTGCTCGATGACGGCATTGATCTCGCGCATCTCGAACGGGTACTTGAGGAGTTGAAGCGTGCCGGCGAACTGCCCCGGCTGAAGCTGCTCTATCTCGTCACGTATTTTCAAAACCCGACCGGCCGCACGACATCGCTTGAAAAAAAGACGGCAGCGCTTGCGTTGTTGAAGAAGTACGAACGCGCCGCCGGCCATCCGATCTACTTGCTCGAAGACGCCGCGTATCGCGAACTGCGCTTCGCCGGTGAGGATATTCCGTCCGCGCTGATGACGCGGCACGAGAATCGCGTGATCTACGCCGGCACATACAGCAAGCCATTCGCGTCTGGTGCTCGGGTTGGTTTTGGCGTGTTGCCGCCAGAAGTGTTCGCCGCCGCATCGCGCATCAAGGGCAATCACGACTTCGGCACGTCGAACCTGCTCCAGCAACTCCTCGCTCGCGCACTGGCAACGGGCACCTACGACAAACACCTGCCCGCGTTGCGTCAACGTTACGCCGCCAAATCTGCGACGATGACGCGCGCGATTCGTGAACACTTCCCTGCGTCAGTCGAATGGGCCGAGCCGCGCGGTGGCTTGTACGTTTGGGCGCAATTGCCGACGCGAGTGAAGTCGGGTGTGAAGTCTCCACTCTTCGCCGCCGGTTTGAAAAGCAAGGTGCTCTACGTCCCCGGCGAGCTTTGCTATTGCGACGATTCATCACGGCGAAAACCGAATCGCGAGCTGCGCATCAGCTTCGGTGGCGCGCGCGAAGCGAACATTCCCGAAGGCATCAAACGACTCGCTGAAGCCATGCGTCGCAGCAGCGTGCGCTGAAGGCGTCACGGCTCGACCATCACCCTGAAGAACCGATTTGACGCCGTGCCTGAGAGAGGCATATGCCACTGCACGGTCGAGGAATCTCCGAACACATTGGTCGCCGTCTGCCACTCTTCCGCTGGATCGAACAAGTCGCGCTGCTGGATTGTGTAGGCGACCTCGGCCACTGTCTTGAACGAGAGATTCAGTGTTGAGTTGTGACGGCTTGCCTTCAGGTCCGGCATGACGAGTTCCACGTTGGCGACGAGGCTGGTCACGCTGCGACAGCGATCTGTGACGACGACGTCGTAGGCTCCCTGCATCTCCGCCGTGGCCGCGGCAAACGGAAGCAGCGCATTGGTGGCGTTGGAAATGTTCGTCCCTTCTCTGCACCACTGGTAAGCCAGCGCCGGATCAAAAAAGTTCGGCTTCAAAAACGTGTACGCGTTCACACTCAGAGTGAACGACGTACCCGGCAAGACGGCGCGGCTCAGCGGGTGTTGCGCTATCGTCAATCCGGTTGGCGGCAGTGTGCGCGGCAGATGACCAATGCTAAAGGGCCCGACGGCAACGAACGTTCCAAATCCAAACGCCATGTCGCTCATCGGCGCGACCCCGCATTGGTAGTTCGCAGTGATCGTCCTGAGATAATCATTCGCGCCGGCCACGAATTGCCCGCCCGCATTCAAGAGAAACCCCGACGCCGGACTTCCGGGGCAGCAACGAATACCATGTCGCGCCATCACCCGAGCCGAACCACGCGCCAGTCATCGTCACGGCCACGAAACTGTTACTGCCAATGGTTGCGTCGAAGCCGTGGGCCACGCGGACGAAATGTTCGGTGGTGCCGGAATTGCGCGGGGTCCAACGATGAAATGCCCATTCAGATATTTCACTGACTTCCAATTGGGCTTT
Organism: Verrucomicrobiota bacterium; assembly: GCA_038205745.1. Classification (GTDB taxonomy): domain Bacteria; phylum Verrucomicrobiota; class Verrucomicrobiia; order Limisphaerales; family SIBH01; genus JANNGC01. The sequence continues at coordinate 15,844 of JBBRBM010000134.1, forward strand.
GCCGCAATTTCGCCGGGGGCAGGGAAGTCCCAGTCGTACCAAAACTGAAGGCAGTTACCGACATATCGCCCTGCACTCTTCGCCGAACCGTAGGCATTGCTGACGACCACGTTGTAAAACCCAAAATCAAGGTGCGTGATGCTCGTCCGCACGAGCGTCCCATTCGTCTCAACCTCAAGAACACGACCTTCTTTGAACCATTGAAAAGTCAGCGGCTCCGCGCCGCTCGCCGACGCCGTTAAGGAGACGCCGCCGCTGAGCATAAAGGTGCATACGGTTCCAGAAACCGTGGGAACACTAGGCGCCTGTGCCATGCAAACACGCGACAGAAACGCGCAACAAAGCAGAACAGGCACGACCATGGGGAGTGGTCTGAGCATGTGAGCATGGTGCGCTTCGCTTCTGATCCACGGCAATCTCGATGTGCGGAAAAACCTCCACCGCAATTGCGGCAGGACGCCGCAAGAACTGACGATCAATCTTCAGATTCGGCGGAGATCAAACAATGGGAAATAAAGACCTGAGATCGAGCGAGCGCTATCTCCACCTGGATTTGCGTCTTTGACTCCGCCGTGGCGCTGCTAAGCTTCGGGCGGATTCCCCACGACGTTTTATGCGATGCCATATAGCTTTGCTCTTGTGCGCACTGGCCACCACGACCGGCGCCGCCCCGCTCACGCTCGTGACCAATGTTGATCTTCAGCCGTTGCATGCGCAGGTGAAGCGTGTTTCTCAAGCGCTCGCCTCGCTCGGGGTGCCGCTCAGCGATGTCGAGTCACAGCAACTCGAGGCCGCGCCTGCATTGCCTCCTGGCAAAGCCGTTGAACAAATCCAGGCCATCTTCGACCGCCACTGTTTGTTCGGAGTGAACATCAATCCCGAGATGCGGGTGAAAGTGGCCGCCGGTGAAGCCGAGCACGTGCTCGACGAACAAGGCTGGCGTGTGTTCCTGGTGAAAGTGGCGAACGAAGCGGGAACGACCTCGAAGCTTAGCGCTTCAAGTCCGAACGCGAAGAAGCTGCATGGCTCGCCCGCGGAAGAGGTAGCGAATCGCTGGCTCGACCTGGCGATGTTCGACTCGCAACCGCTCAATGGCACCTTGAGCGGACTGGCGCTGGAGTACCGGATCATCCAGCTCTACAGCCGCGATGCGGGAACACGTGAGGCGAAGTTTTCCTTCGATGTGGGACAGGGCACGCAGGATCTCGGCGGATTGGAGATCAAAGTGGCGCACTCGGCGCAGGATTGGCGGCAGGCCAAGGCGGCGCTGGGGCGGGAGCACGGGCTGGGGGCCGGACGGGAAGCCGGCGACCGGCTCTGTCAGTTGGTCATGGAAGACGGGAA
>JBBRBM010000135.1:0-16703 GCA_038205745.1 Verrucomicrobiota bacterium
CCGGCGCGCCGGACACCCCCCGGGCTTGTGGGGGCTGGCTAAAACCGCCCGGGTTGGGAGACCGGCGCTCCGGTTCACGGATAGGGAGAGGGAGCAAAACTCCTGTGCATGAATAATCGACGCCTTGCGCGCTCGGCTTACGGCATCTCCTGCAATCGGATGCGCCGATACTCCATTTGTCCGCGATCACCTTCGAGACCGATCGGGCCGGTGGCAGGCAACTTCATTGCCGCCTCAAGCACTTCACCATTGCAGGTGCAGTAGGCGACGTTGTCTTTCACCGTCACCACCATTTCGTTCCAGTCCTGTGGCTTGTATTGGGTCAGCGACTTGTACGGGCCGGCGAGCGGGTAATCACGGCATTGAAGCTGAGGCTGACGGATGAACACGCCGCTGTCCGCGTTCGGTGTCGCGCGAAACTCGAGTTTCAGCGTGAAGTTTTTCGGGAACTGCTGCGTGGTCCAGAGCTGCGCAATCTTCCGGCCCTCCGATGGAGTCGTCACAATCAGCCGCCCGTTCTTCGCCACGTAACGGCCTTCGCTGCTCGTCGTCTGCCCATCGAAGTTGTTGGTGCGATAGCCCCAGCCCGTGAGGTCGCGGCCATTGAACAAGCTGATGAATCCCGGCTCGGGCGTGAAGGGGTCCGCCTCGTTTTCGACGAAGCCCAGTGTGGCGAGCACGGGACGAATCGCAGCGGCCCACTTGGCGTAGCCGGCTTTGTTTGGATGCAACAAATCGGGGAACTCATCTTTCTTCGCGTCGCCCTGTGCGTCCGCAAAGAGCGTCCACGTTTCGATGAACGCGATCTGCGAGTCGCCTTTCACGGCGGCGGCGTAGAGTTGATTGATCTTCTTGATCTGATCGGCGGGACGCTTCTTCGAGCCGGAACTCGGAAACACCTGGCAAAGGACGATCGGCATCTTCGCGTCGTGTTTCTTCAGTTCAGCGAGAATCAATTTCAAATTCCCCGCGATGGTTTCGGGATCGGCCTGCTCCTCGAGATCGTTCGTGCCGATGAGCAGCACGACAGCGGCGGGATTCAACGCGAGAACATCTTCCTGCAAACGAATCAGCACACCGCGCGTCGTGTCGCCGCTGATGCCGCGGTTCGCGACCTTCACGCCAGTGAAGTGGCCGCCGATGTTATCGCCCCAGCCTTGCGTGATCGAGTCGCCGAGGAATACGAGCGCGCGCTGGTCCTGTTGCACGCGTTGCGCCCAAGTGGCGCGGCGTTGCGACCAGAGCTTTTGAAACCAATCGGCGCGACGGATCGGTCCGGCACCCGGCAGGCCGTCATCACTCGCAGGAATATTGAAGCGTGAATCTCCCGCAGGTTCAGCGGCATGAATGAAGGCCGCCAGGACGAACAGACACAAAGCAATCGAGCAACGGGAAATCAGTTTCATGCGTGCCGCGGATCGTTAGCGGGCGCGGCGCGCGACGCAAGCAAACAGCGCGCGTCAGGATTTTACGGACTGGGTCGTGGCGCGCTTGTTGAGCGCTTTGTTCACGGCATCGATGAGCGCATGCATCGTGAAGGGCTTCACCAGCAGGCTGCAATTTTCGAGGCCGGAATATTGTTTCAGGTAAGGATAACCCGTCACGAATACCACCGGCACATCACATGTCGCCGGATGGGCCTTGAGCGCCTTCGCTGTTTCGAAACCGAGCGCATCCGGCAGCACGAGATCGCACAAAACCACATCGGGATGCTGCGAGAGCGCCGTCATCAAACCCTCTTCGGAAGACTCGGCGGCAATCACGCGAAATTTGAAAGCGGAGAGGATGTCGAACATCAGTTCGCGCATCTTTTCGTCGTCATCTATCACCAGAACAACCGGTTCCATCTTAATACTTCATCGGTGATCCCATCCCCGCCTTTAGCCATTTGCGCGGATCAGGTGGTGGAGGTCGTCACATTCGTGCCGTCCAGGCATTCGCGCACGACCTCGGCCAGACGCGAGGGTGGGTAAGGCTTGGGAAGAAAATTAAAACCCTCGAGCAGCGCGAGATCTTTGCCCGCCATGCCCGGGCTGTAGCCGCTGGTGTAAATGACTTTGAGTTGCGAATTCTCTTTCAGCAAACGCTCGGCGAGTTCGCGTCCTGAAACGCCTTGCGGCATCACCATGTCGGTCAGCAGAAGGTCGACCTCATGGTGGCACGTTTCCCAAACTTTCAGCGCTTCCAAGCCCGATTCGGCAGCGATCACCTTGTAGCCGTAGAGGTTCAGAATCTCCGTCACCAGCTCGCGCAACGGTTCCTCATCCTCCACCACGAAGATCGTTTCGCTGCCGCCGCGAATCTTCTGCTCGTTGGAAGGCGCGCCGGCGTGTGGCGTGGAAACTTTGGCGCTGCACGGAAAATGAAGTCGAAATGAAGTGCCCATGCCCACTTCGCTTTCCACATCGATCCAGCCATTGTGCTGCTTCACGATCCCATAAACCGTGGCGAGACCGAGGCCCGTCCCCTTCCCCATGCCTTTCGTGGTAAAGAACGGCTCGAAGATCCGGTTCAGCGTGATCGCGTCAATGCCGCAACCGGTGTCGATGACAGAGATGCAAACAAAGCTGCCCGCGCGCACTTCAGGATTCAGCAGCGTGTCGGCCTCAGCAAAACTCTGGACCGTCGTCGAAAGCGTCAGCTTTCCGCCGCGCGACATCGCGTCGCGCGCGTTCACGGCGAGATTCATCAACACCTGCTCGATCATGCCGATGTCGCCGTAGATTGAGGGCAATTGCGCGCTCGCGATCACTTCGAGCGCCACGTCTTCACCCATCACGCGTTGCAGCATTCGTGAGACGTTGTGGATCACTTCATTCACGTCGAGGTGCCGCGGCTGCATCACCTGCTTGCGGCTGAACATCAGGAGCTGGCGAATCAAATTCCCCGCGCGCTCCGACACCGCGCAAATCTGCCGCAGCGGCTTCGCGATTTCGGCGTCGTCCTGGCGGGCTTGGAGCAGGAGGCTCGCATGGCCCTGCACCACGGTGAGGATGTTGTTGAAATCATGCGCGACACCGGCGGCAAGCTGGCCCACCGCTTCCATCTTCACTGAGTGCCGCAACTGCGCTTCGAGATTCAAGCGCTCGGTGATTTCGTTCGCATAGCCATGCACCACCTGACCTTCGGGATTGGGCACGAACGACCACACGAAACTGCGGGTGCCATGCGATGTCTGAAGATTGCGCGTCGTGCCCGACCGCAAACATTGCGCGACGATCTGCGCCACGTCCTGAGGCACGATCGCGCGAATGGACGTTTCGCCCAGCGAACCGGCCATCGCTTCCGCCGCGTCATTACTGTAACTCATCGCCCCGCCCGCGGTGAACTCCACGACCGGATTGGGGTTGCGCCGCGGAAAGGCCGCGAGCTTTTCGATCTCCAGCTCGGCACGCTTGCGCTCGATGGCGTATCGCACCGAGCGTTCGAGTGACCGTGCCGTGATTTCTCCCTTGATCAGAAAATCCGCCGCGCCCGCGCGCATCGCAGCCAGATCGATCTCAGGTTCACCTTGGCCCGTCAGAAGGATCACCGGCGCTTTCACCCCGAGGTTCTGCGCCTTGATCAAGAGCTCGATGCCAGTGCTTTCGCCGAGGCGATAATCAATCAGGTAAACGTCATGCTGATGGGCCCCGATCCGATCGATCGCTGCCGCCGCCGTGCGCGCCCACTCAATCGAGTAAAAGACGCTTTCGATCTCGCCGAAAAGCTGGCGGGTGAGGATGAAATCATCCTCATCATCCTCGACAAGCAGGACTTTGATCGCCTGATCGGTCATGGGGCTTGGGCCGATTTTCCTCGATCGGGCAGCTCAACGATTTCAAACCAATATTTCCCGATCACTTTGACCATCTCGACCAGCGACTCGAACGTGACCGGCTTCGTGACATACGAATTCACGCCCAGATCGTAAGTGCGAAGAATGTCTTCCTCCGCCTTCGACGTCGTGAGCACCACGACGGGAATTCGGCGCAGCTCCGGCCGGGCCTTGATTTCCTTCAACGCTTCGCGTCCGTCTTTGCGCGGCATGTTCAGGTCGAGAAGAATCAATCCGGGTAATGGCTTCCCAGCCATCGACGCGTAATCACCACGGCGGTGCAGGTAGTCCATGAGCTTCTCGCCGTCCTCGACAAAATCCACATCGTTGGCGAGCCGGCACTCCGCGAGCGCATCCCGCGTGAGCTCGCGATCGTCGGGATCGTCATCGGCGATGAGGATGGAGATCAGTTTTCCAGGTTTGGTCATGTCGTGCTTTTCGGTTGGTGAAGCGGCAGCTTCACAATAAATTTCGCTCCCGCTCCCGGCTGGCTCCGCGCCGTGATTTCGCCACCGTGACGCAGCGCGATCTTTCGGCAAATGGCCAAACCCACGCCCGTCCCTTCGTATTCGCCCCGCCCGTGCAGGCGCTGGAACACGGTAAAAATTCGATCCAGATATTTTTCGTCGAAGCCGATGCCATTGTCCTCAACGCAAAGTTCGCAATACTCCGGCGCGTTGACACGGCGTCCCCGGCGCTCCGGCGCAGCGATCATGCGCGTGAAGACTTTCACGACCGGCAGCTCCTCTTTCCGATGAAACTTCAGCGCATTGCCGATGAGGTTTTGCAGCAACTGCCGCATCTGCGTCGCGTCCGCTTCGAGGATGAGCAACTCGCCGACCTCCACGCGCGCGTGGCTCTGTTCGATGCGCACTTCCAAGTCAGACAGGACCTCGCGCGCGATCTGGTTCAAGTCCACCGGTTCAAAAGGCTGCGCACGGGTGGTCACGCGCGAAAATTCGAGCAGATCCTCGATCAACCCCTGCATGCGTTGCGCCGCGCCGAGCATCCGGGTGAGATAATCTTTGCCCTCGTCCGACAGGACCGCTCCGCACTTCGTCCGCAGCCGATCGCCAAACGCGCGCACCTTCCGCAGCGGCTCCTGCAAATCGTGCGACGCCACATAAGCGAACTCCTGCAGTTCGCGATTGTTCTGCTCCAGTTGTGCGGTGAACTGCCGCAGCTTTTCCTCGGCGGCCTTTTCCTCAGTGATGTCCTCGGCAATGCCGACGAGATATTGCGGCACGCCCCTTTCATCACAGATCGGAATCTTGCGCGTGTGAACCATGCGCAGCCCCTTGTGCGGCGTTTGATGCACTTCGTCCGGAGTGTCCACCAACTTTCCACCGGCGAGGGCTTCGCGATCGCGGGCGACAAAAAAATCCGCCTGCTCTCCGCCAAAAATCTCCGCGTCTGTTTTTCCGAGAACCTCCGCCGCGGAATGGCCGGTCAGTTGTTCGCTCGCGTGATTCCACAGCACGATCCGCAAATCCTCCGCGCGCTTGATGAACACCATGATCGGCAGGTTCTCGATCACGGAATTCAAGAATGCCTGGCTGCGTTTCGCGTCGGCGTCGGCACGCTTCAGTGCGGTGACGTCCGTGAAAATGCCGAGCAGGCCGATCACCTTTCCCGCATCGTCCACCACAGGCGTCTTCGTGACTTCCACGTAACGCGGCGTGCCATCGAGCACGTTTCTTTCGGTGAACGTCTCCCGTTCTCCCGTCCACATGATCCGCTGGTCGTCGGCAAAATATTTTTCCGCGAGATCGCGCGCAAAGAGATCGAAATCCGTCCGGCCCGTGAATTCCTCCGGGCGCTTGCCGAAGTCGCGCGCGAAAGCCGCGTTCACCGAAATGAAAACGGAATTCCGATCCTTCAGGAAAACATGCTGCGGCAATTGATCCAACAGGGCGCGGTGAAAAACTTCCAGCATTGCACCATGATCCTCCACACGGGGTGCGCCGTGTGTGATCGCGATTATCGGTTCAACAGTCAGGGTTTCGCTCTGCATCAGTCTCCCTGTCTCATCGGAAGACAGGGCGAACACTTGAGCAGCGGGTGATTGTAACTTGTTGCTCCGGTGCGCGACCGCGAATACAACTCTGCCCGCATGACTGCCAACGCAATGTTTGTCCAGATTTCGCCCGCGCTCGCGACGCGCATCCTTGAGGAGGTTCACGCCACGGATAAGGATCTTTACCGCGTCGCCGTCAGCGCCGTGGCGCAGGCGCGCAAGGTGCGCCCTGTTTTTCTCGAACGCCAGCCGCGCGCTGACCGTCACCGGACGATGGCTTCCACCTTGGGTCGTCCCGAGATGCAGATGGTGGTCGGCAACCTCCTCAGCGGGTGGCTGGTGAAAAACCAGAAAGCCATCCTCGTCGATTTTCTCGACGCACTCAAAATCGAACACAAGGACGGCGTGGTGGATAATTTGCCCAAGACCGTTGACGACGCCGCGCTCACCAGCGCGGTCGAGATGCTCTTCGGCAAGTACGAACGCGAAGTCGTGGCGCTTTACCTGCACGCCTTCAACGACATGAACGAAGCCAACTGGCCGAACCTGAAGAAGCGCTTCGACGAGGACGAACGCCTGCTGCTCGGCGCGGATTGACGCAGCCCCTCGAGCGGAAAAAACAAAAGCGGCGAGTGCGAAACCCACCCGCCGCGAGAGACCACCATCCGGCGCAAGGTCCGTCTTCAGAACTTCATATTGAAGTCCACGCCGAACGAGTGGACGCGCGCCGTCCCGGACTTGACGTCGCCGGAAGTGTTGCTCACGTCCCACGTGGCCCCGGCAGCGGAAAAGAATTTATAGCCGGCGCCGATCGACATTTTCTCCACGAACTTGTAACGCGCACCGACGAAAGCCTGCCACGCAAACACCACGTCGCTGCCGTTTCCATCCACGACGCCACCATTCGGCGCGCGAACGTGGTCGAGCGTGATCACACTCACATCGCCACCTGCGCCCAGGCCGGCATACGGCACCCATTTGCAATCCGGCTTGTCGTAGCGCACCACGATGTCGGCCAGCAACGGCATGTGCGACAAACTGGCGTCCATGCTCCCGCCGCGGTTGACACCTCTCACATCATTGAAGATGTAACCCGTCTCGATTTGCGCCCCAACGAACTCGTTGATGTTGTAACCTCCCGCCACGGCGAGGCGCGGTCCCGGATCGAGTTCCAACTTCGCCCCACGCGTCGGGACAAGGAAGCGGTTCAGCTTTACGTCGTCTGCCAGAGACACGCCAGCATTGGCGTCGAAGTAAAAGTTCTGGCTGCGCCCCACGTGAGGCAGGGCAAACAATCCCACGCAACAACCGCCAACAACGGCCAACGAACGGATGATGTTTTTCATAGGGCGTTACCTTCAAAATCTGCGGACGCCAGTGTCAATGCATCTTTTGGCGAAGTTTATCCCTCCCAATGAACGGTACCGAATGAAACATTATTCAGCACGAAACGACGGATTTGTGATTCGCAGAGCCGCTTTCGGCGCCCGGGTAACTTCGGAGACACTCTTCCCACCGGTCGCCTCCGCCCTCCTTGGCGAATACGGTCTACACCCCATAGCCAGAAGTCAGCCCACCGCATAGATTAGTTCCAATGAAACGTAATATTGTGACTGTGGTGGCGACGTCGGCTTTGGCTTTGTCATTCTTGTTGGTCGGGTGCGATCGCACGGTTTCCAAGACCGAGAGCAGCAGCGTCAGCAGCGACGGCACTGTGAAGTCCAAGGAGAAGACCGTGAGCCAGTCACCGGATGGCACGGTAACCAAGACAGAAGAGACCAAGAAGACCGAACCCGTAAAGCCCTGAGAGCAGTGTTCGACGCTCTCGAATATGCTGTGCCGGCGGTGAGAATGGAATTCCACGAGGCCCGACGGCGCATCAGGCTCAAGTGATCCGAACGTATCCCAAAAGTGGATGAGACCTACCGGAAATCCCGTTCGCCAGGTAGGCAGCGAGATGATCGCGGGAACGACCACAGCGATAAGCGATAACCAACTGAAGCGTACCCAAACGAAGCTATGTCTATAGGGACCATTTTACTGATTGTGCTGATTTTGATGCTGATCGGCGCATTCCCCTCATGGCCCCACAGCAAGGGTTGGGGTTATTATCCTAGCGGGTGAACACTCTCTCGCCCGACCCTCCCACGATCGTTATCCCAACCAGCCAAATCACGGCTGGCCCGTTGCTCGCTGAAATGATGTCCCTTCAAATCTTATGGCTCCGGCGGCCCCGGAGCATTCAGAGTTTGGTGCCGTTGATCCTGTCGTTGTACCTCGCGCCGTTCGCCCACGGGCAGGAATCCGCCGGGGTCCGCACGAAGCCGCCGGACGCGGAGACTTTTGCTCTCCCACCATCCGTCCCCGACCCGATCGAACCATTCAATCGGTTGATGTGGTCCTTCAACAAAGGGCTCATGACCGGTGTCATCAGGCCGACGAGCAGAGTGTATCGGTTCGTCGTCGTGAAACCGGCCCGGACTGGCATCGGAAACTTCGGCAAGAACCTCACCTATCCAGGGCGGGCGATTAACAATCTGCTCCAGGGAAAGTGGAGCGGCGCCCGCGATGAATCGTACCGGTTTCTCTGCAATTCCACTATCGGGGTGGCCGGGATCTTCGACGTGGCCACGAAGTGGAACATTCCGAGATCGGAAGCGGATTTTGGCCAGACATTCGGCCAGTGGGGCTGGGAGCCGGGATGCTTCATCATGCTGCCGATTTTTGGACCGAGCAATGAGCGGGACACCCTCGGCCTTGCCGCGGACACGGCGGCCAATCCGCTGCTCTATGTTGCCCCCTACGAATTCGCCGCGAACAACCCGCTGACTTATCTCGGCCCCTACTCCTACTTTACCTATGCGGTCATGTACAACGATCTCTCGGACAGCGTGGGTGAATTCGTGCGTTTCAGTCAGGCTGAAATGGATCCGTATGCGCAGGTTCAGTATGCATGGACGTTCGCGAGGAAGAATCGAGTCGCGGATTTCCAGGTGAAGGGAAAACAGGATGAAGCCTCGCTCGAAACGCTCGAATCCGTATTCTTCACTTTCAAAGACCCTGAATTCCCGGGACGCGGCAAGACAAGGTCGGTCTTGATTCCGGCCACGGGCCGGAAGCTGAAATTCACGTCCTGGTTGCAGCCGGGAAAGGCGCCCGTGGTCTATATCGTTCCTGGACTTGGCTCGCATCGCCTGGCGCAACCCTCCCTGGCGCTGGCCGAATTGGTTTACTCCAACGGCTTCTCCGCCGTGTGCGTCAGCAGCGCCTTCAACTCCGAGTTCATGGAACAAGCCTCGACCGCGGCGATGCCGGCTTATCTGCCGACGGACGGCCACGATTTGCACGTCGCCCTGACGGAAATCGATCGCCGTTTGAATGCGCTGTATCCAGATCGGCTGGGCGACAAGGCGCTGATGGGCTATTCCATGGGTGCTCTCCATTCATTGTTCGTCGCCGCCAGCGAACCAACGAACCAATTGGACCTGATCAAGTTTGACCGCTACGTCGCCATCAATACACCCGTGCGCATGGCGCATGGACTTTCCAAGCTGGACGAATTTTACCGCGCGCCCCTGAAATGGCCGGTCGCGGAACGAACCGATAACATCGAGAACACATTCTTGAAGATGGCAGCCATGAGTAAAAGCACGCTCACGCCGGAAACCTCGCTCCCCTTCAACGCCATCGAGTCCAAGTTTCTCATCGGATTGACGTTTCGGCTCATGCTGCGCGATATCATTTTCAGCAGCCAACGGCGAAAAAATCACGGAATCCTGCAAGCACCACTTAACACTTTGAGACGCGGCCCCGTGTATCAGGAAATCCTTCAGTATTCCTACCGTGACTATTTTGAAAAGTTTGCCATTCCATATTATCAGACCCGAGGCCTGCCGTCGCCGACCGCAGCCGTGATGGAAAAGGCCGGCGATTTGCGGACGTATGCCACCGCTCTGCGCGCCAATCCCAACATCCGCATCATCGTCAACCACAACGATTTTCTCCTGTCGGAAGCCGACGTGGCCTGGCTCCACGCCACGTTTACGCCGGAGCAAGTCACCGTCTTCACGCAAGGCGGACACTTGGGAAATCTTTTCAATCCGGTGGTGCAAAAAACCATTTTGGAAGCGCTGGCGTGTTTGAAGGCAACCCCACCAAAATCAGACTGAGCCACGGAAAAGCTCCAGTCACGAAATCTGAAGCTGCCAAGCACCGCAAACGAATTGCCCGCAGTCGGACTTTTCCCTTTTGCTCACGGGGCCTCGTGCGAATACTGCTGGCATGAAGCCCACGACGATCGCTGGCGGAACACCGAACTGAGCGGCCACCCCTCACCCCCATCCCCTCTCCCAGTGGGTGAGGGGCGAAGGGGAGAGGGCGCGGAGCATGTGGGAGAAGGGAGTGGGCACTTTCGCGGTGGATTTGATTTCTCCGGGTTGAAGGAACGAGCGCGTGAACTGCGGAAGAAACAAACGCCTGCCGAAGAACTGCTCTGGGAACTGCTCCGTGACCGGCAGTGTTGTGAACTCAAGTTCCGCCGCCAGCACCAGTTTGGCGACTACATTTTGGATTTCTACTGCCACGAAAAGAAACTCGCGGTCGAACTCGATGGCGAGCCGCACACCACCCCCGCCCGGTAGAAGAAGGACGCCAACCGTGACGCCTACTTAAAATCCCAAGGCGTGACCTCGCTCCGCTTCGAGAACCGCGTCGCCTTTGAGGACATCGAACAAATCTTCACCGCCATCGCGCAGAACATCCGTCCCCCTTCTCCCCTTGGGAGATGGGCCGGGGATGAGGGGGCACCGCCACATTATTCAGGCGACCCGACGCGTGAGCTTTCGATACATGGTGTAGAAAAGACGGACGAGACAGGCCGCCTCTGCCGCATGAAGCTGGCGGTGCATGGGTTGGAAGGCGACATCCGCCACGGCGGCCAGGTGAACAGCTACTACGACGACCCGCACGACGCCACCGTCCGCTTTGACTTCGTCCTCGCCAATCCGCCGTTCAACGTCAACGCCGTGGACAAGGAGCGGTTGCGCGACTCGGTCGGGCCAGGCCGCCGCTTCCCATTTGGCCTGCCGCGCACCGACAACGGCAATTTCCTCTGGATTCAACTCTTCTACTCCGCGCGTAATCTCAAAGGCCGCGCCGGATTCGTCATGGCCAACTCCGCCTCCGACGCCCGCAGCTCCGAGCAGGAACTCCGCAAACAACTCATCGAGAGCCAGGCCGTGGACGTGATGGTCGCCGTCGGCCCGAACCTGTTCTACACCGTCACGCTCCCTTGCACCCTCTGTTTTCTGGATAAATCAAAATCCCGTAGCAGCCGACGTGAGGAGGCTCAAACTTCCGGCGGAAAGAAAGGTCAGAGCCTCGTTACCTCGGCTGCTACGAGTGGAGTGGACCGCGCCGATACAGTCTTGTTCATTGATGCCCGGCACATCTACCGGCAGATAGACCGCGCGCACCGCGAATGGACGCCTGCGCAGATTGGCTTCATCGCCGACGTCGTCCGCCTCTATCGCGGCGAGGAACTCGACTTCACCCTCGGCGGCGACGAAGCCAAAGCGAAGCTGCTCGAAGTATTCGGGGGAGCACACGCGCCCCCGCGTTTTGTTGACCGCGCCCCCGCGGTCAACCCCGAGCGTTCCGCGAGGGCGCGAAACGCAGCACCCGAGGCGGGTGCGCTCCCCATCCAATACCGCGACGTGCCCGGCCTGTGCCGCGCCGCCACGCTCAAGGAAATGGCTGGTCGCTTTATACGTGGGCGTGGCGGCGGGCGAAGCCGTGAGCGACGAGGATTTCAAGGAACAACTCGAAACGCTGAACGAGGAACTCGAAGCGCTCAATATGGATGCGCGCAAACTCGAAAAGACCATTGCCGCGAACGTCGCCGAAATCTTGGAAGCATGAACTGGCCATTTCACAAGGATTCCTCGTTGGCTCGCAGCGCCAACGGTGCGGTTTTATACCTACCTGGGGCAACGCCCCAGGTAGGTGTCCACCCATTTCATCAAGGGCCAACGGCCCGGCCCATCGGCGGCGGATTCAATTCGTCGCATGGGATCGCGCCCCGAGGATGGGACGGGCTTTCAGCCCTCGGTTTTGCATTGGCATCCGTTCCTGGGGCGTTGCCCCAGGCTGGTATGGGGGCGCACCTTTGGTGCTGGGGAACAAGCCCGGCGCGCCCCCTCGAACAAACCATCGCCGGCAACGTGGCGGAGATACTGGAAGCATGAGCACGGACAGCCCACAACCGAACCCGCCCGGCAAAGGCCAGTTCCTCGTCTATCAAGCGGACGACGGGCAGTTGAAGATTGATGTCCGGCTGGAAGGCGAGACCGCGTGGCTGACCCAGGCCCACATGGCGTCGCTGTTTCAAACGACCGTTCCGAACGTGAACATGCACCTCCGCAATATCTTTGCCGAGGGCGAATTGCAGGCCGTTTCAGTTATTCAGGAATTCTTAATAACTGCCGCCGACGACAAGAAATACCGCACCAATCACTACAACCTCGACGCCATCATCTCTGTCGGCTACCGCGTCAAAAGCGCCGTCGCCACCCACTTCCGCATCTGGGCCACGCAGAAACTCCGCGAGTTCATCGTCAAAGGCTTCGTCCTCGACGACGAGCGCCTGAAGAATCCCGACCAGCCGTTCGATTACTTCGACGAACTGCTCCGGCGGATTCAGGACATCCGCACCTCCGAACGGCGGTTCTACCAGAAGATCACCGACATCTACGCCACCAGCATTGATTACGACCCCACCCAGCCGGAGAGCCTCGAGTTCTTCCAGACCGTGCAGAACAAGATGCACTGGGCCATCACCGGCCAGCCAGCGGCGGAAATCATCCACGCACGGGCCGACAGCGCCAGGCCGCACATGGGCCTGACCAACTGGCGCGGCGCGAAAGTCCGCAAGGACGACGTGACCATCGCCAAGAACTACCTCAAGGAGCCGGAACTGGCCGCCCTGAACAACCTCGTCGAGCAGTACCTTGTTTTTGCCGAAGGCCAGGCGATGCGCCGCGTGCCCATGCCCATGCGCGACTGGATCACCAAGCTCCACGGCTTCCTCACCATCAACGACCGCAACATCCTCACCCACGCCGGGAAAATCTCGCACCAGATGGCGAAGGAAAACCTGCCCGCTGATGTGATTGCGTCCGGCTGGCTCGGCTTCCCCGGCGCAACCGAAGCCGAGCTTGCGACCCTTGAAAATCGTTTGGGCAAGCCACTCCCGCCGTCGTATCGAGAGTTTCTCAAACTGTCGAACGGTTGGCGGCAAACGACCTCTTTTGTGTCGAATGTTCTTCCAACGCGGGACGTGGGCTGGCTGAAGGAGCGTCACGCGGATGTTATTGCTGCCTGGACGGAATTCGGCGGAGAAATTTCCGTTCCCGATGACGAATATTTCGTTTATGGCGAAGAACAAGACCCGGCAGCACTGCGAAGCGATTACCTCGAAAATGCTCTGGCAATTAGCGAATTGACCGACAACGGAATGTATTTGTTAAACCCGCAAATCATCAACAATGCCGGGGAGTGGGAAGCATGGTTCTTTGCTTCATGGCTTCCTGGCGCGCAGCGTTACCCATCCTTTTGGGAACTCATGGTTGCTGAACGGCAAAGCTTTCAAGACGCTGCGTTGTGACGAATGCGAATTTGCATGCGCGTGCGGCCCTGCGCGAGCGGTAACACATTACGCCACCAACTCCGTGCCCACTCCCGCATCCGTGAAAATTTCCATCAACATCGAATGCGGCACGCGCCCGTCGATCAGCGACACTTTCTCGACGCCGGCACGAATCGCGGCCACGGCGCTGTTCATCTTGGGAATCATGCCTTTGTCGATGATGCCGACGCGCTTGAGTTCATCCACATCGTTGACCGTCACCTGAGAAAAGAGCGTGCTGGCGTCCTTGGGATCGCGCATGAGTCCCGGCACGTCGCTCATGAAAACGAGACGTTTCGCGTTGAGCGCGATGGCAACTTGCGCGGCCGCAACGTCGGCGTTGCAGTTGTAAATCTTTCCATCCTCACCGCGTGCGGTCGGGCTGATGACCGGGGTGATCCCGCGCTCGATGCATTCCACGAGCGGTCGGGTATTTACTTTCACGACTTCGCCAACGAAGCCGATGTCGAGCTTCGCGCCGGGATTGTCTTTGTCGTCGAGCCACATCTTGCGGCAGGTGAAAATGTCCGAGCCCGCGAACCCGCGCGCCTGGCCGCCGAGGGAGTTGATGGTGATGACCACCTCGGGATTGATTTCGCGCGACAGGACTTGCTCCACCACCTGCACCGTCGCTTCGTCCGTCACGCGCTGGCCTTGAATGAATTTGGCTTGGAGTCCCGCCTTCTCCATCGCGCGCGTAATCGCCTTGCCACCGCCGTGGACGACGACGGGATTGATCTCGACCGCTTCGAGAAAGACGACATCACGCGCGACGCCTGTGCGCACCGCGGCGTCTGGCGAGTCCATGAATGAGCCGCCGTATTTCACCACGAACGTTTTGCCGCTGAAGCGCTGGATGTAAGGAAGCGCTTCGAGCAGTGTCGTGGCCTTGGCAATGAGGTCTTGCACGCGCGGGATGAAACAGAGTCGCGCCAATGGACGCAATGCGTTTGTGTCACACAACAAACAGGCGAGGCAACCCGTTGCAAATTTTCGCCGCTGAGTGTCACACGCTGCTTGAGGAATTTCCGCGGACACGTTTCAGTCGTGGAAATCAGCAGCGGCATGAACAAAATTCCCGATCCCTTTCGCGACGCCCGAAACAAAGAGGGAGTCCTCGAATGTCCGTTCCAAGGCGAAAAGGTGCCGATGATTCTGCGCCACAAAGACGTGCGTGAAGCCGCGAAGGATTGGAAGACGTTCAGTTCGGACGCGCCTTTCCGCGTGCCGATTCCCTCCGAGGAGGAGGTTCGTTCGATGCGCCAGTTACCCATCGAGACGAATCCGCCGGAACACGCGGAGTATCGCGCCATCGTCGAGCCGTTCTTCGCGCGGGCCAAGCAGCCGGAGATGATCGCAAAGGTTGAAGCTTTGATTGATGGAAAACTCGCCGACGCGTTGAGCCGCGAGTCGGTCGAAGTCGTGAATGATTTCGCGCTACCGATTCAATCACACGCGCTCACCTATTTGCTCAATGTGCCTGAGTCGGAAGCGACCACCTACATCAGTTGGGGCATCCACGTCTTCAAGGTCACGGGCGGCGCGTTCAAGAAGGGCCATGTCCTCGAGGATTATCTGCACGCACAGTTTGACCATGCGACGGCGAATCCCGGCGAGGATTTCTTCAGCGCGCTGGCCCAGGCGACTTTTCGCGGACGCCCGCTCACGCGCGAGGAGATGATGGGCTTTGGCAACCTCACTTTCGCCGGCGGACGCGATACCATCATCCACAGCATCTCTGCCATCCTCGCCTATCTCGGCAGGAATCCTGACGCGCTCGAATACTTGCGCGAAGATCACAAGCGCATCGTCCACGCGAGCGAGGAATTTTTCCGCGCCTTCATGCCGCTCACGCACATCGGGCGAGTCTGCCCGGTGGACACCAATGTCCACGGTGTCGAAGTGAAAGCAGGCGGGCGCGTCTCCCTCTGCTGGGCCTCGGCCAATCTGGACGAAACGGTTTTCGACAAGCCCGACGAAGTCCGCCTCGACCGCAAACCCAACCCACACCTCTCCTTCGGCTTCGGCGAACACCTCTGCCTCGGCGCATCCCACGCCCGCCTGATCATGCGCACCCTGCTGCAAAAATGCGTCGAGCGCGTCGGCGGCATCACGGTGCTGGAAGCGACTGAGCGTGCGGAGAAAGAGGAACGCTACGAGCGCGCGGTGGGCTACGAGTCGTTGACCGTGAAGTTCTCTCCGTGCTGATCTCCGCTCGCCACACTGTCACGCCAATCGTCGAAACGTATGCCGCTGGTTGCTTGTCTGTGTGCGCCGGGGTACAACACGTCTGTTTTCATGCCCGATGATTTTCAAAGTGAAGGCCACGAGCGTGTTTTCGAGGCCGTCCTGAACGGCGTCGAGGCGCTTGGCTATCGCGGTCGGCTTTGCCAGCGCGGCTACGAATTCTCCGATTGGTTCGGCAGGCAGGATGACCGCGTGACGATTCCTGCGGCCGCCTTCGCGCGCGAGCCGGTGGACTACAACTCGGCGTGCGTCGCGGTGTTTTTGCAAAGCAGCGGCGCCCCATCCTTTCGCTACCGCTCGCTCGGCGCACCGTTCGGCATCGAGGTGCAGGAGGACGGCATCGTGCCGTGGAGCATCGGGCAGAACGAAGCAACGACACGAGCAATGGCGGGGCGAATTCCTGCCGACGCGCTGGACAGGTTCTTCAATTCCGTCGGGAGAAAATGGAATCCTGGCGAAGTGCTGCGCGCGAAGAACATCGGGAAGGGCACCAGCCCCGGTGAGATGGATTGGGTGGACATGGGGCTTATCCCCGCACTCGAAGGCGAAATCAGCCGCAAGCTCGACGCGCTGCTCACGAATGCGCTCGGTGCCGGCCAGCGTGCGTACCGGCGCGCGACGGGGCACACGCCGGACGCCGAGGAGCTTTACCGGCTCGTGTTCCGAATGCTGGCCGGGAAAGTTTTTCACGACCGGAAGGTCGGTGCCTTTCGCCAGCTTGACGCGAACGCCGATGCGCGCGAAGTCCTGCGTGCCGTCTGCGATTACTATCAGGAGCCAAACAACTACCTCGCCAACCCCGACGCGCAGCAGGCTGTCGCGGCGGCACTGTGGACGGGACTCACGTTTCAAAATCTGTCCGTGGATGCGCTCGCCTTCGTCTATGAGAACACGCTCGTGGACGACACGCTGCGGCGCGACAATGGCATCCACAGCAC
>JBBRBM010000136.1:0-16599 GCA_038205745.1 Verrucomicrobiota bacterium
GAGCGAGTTGGTGCGGGCGCACGGGATCCGGCGGGCGCGTTACCGCGGCTTGGCCAAGGCACGGCTGCAGAACTATTTTGCGGGCGCAGCCTGCAACGTCAAACGGTGGATTCGCCGAAGCGTGTGGGAACTGTCGCAAGCAGCAGCGGTGAGCGTGCCCGCCGTGAGTTAGAAAGCGGGGCGGGGGCACCCCGCTGCTGGGGTTTAGCAAGCGGCCCGGCCCCCACGACGCTGGTGAGGCGGAGTTGGAGCTTTGCCCGCGCACTCCGTTCTGTGGTGTTGGGTAGGTGATAGGACAGAGAAGGGTCGCGCAACCTGTTTCCCACTCAAAGAACCCTGCTGAAAAACCTACGCCTTCTCGGCCGAATCCATATCAAGAACTGACCCGGTTTTGACCGCTCTTCCAACCACACATGGCAGGTATTTTCCGCAGCCTTGCCACGCCCGCGCCGAAATGGGACAGTGGCGGTGTGAAAGCTTACGAAGAAGTGGCCGATTTCATCGCCCGGCGCGGGCCGCGCGAGGTGGCCGATTTCAAGCCTTCGGCGGATGCGCGGCAGCGCGTCAGCGAGTTGTTGGCGCAGGAGAAGACGATGGGACTGACGGCTGAAGAACGCCGGGAACTGGATCATTGCGAAGACTTGGAATTGCTGATGAACCTGGCCAAGGCGCGGGCCCGCCAACTTCTGGCGCATGGGCAGTGAGGTCAACGAGGCGTTACGCCGCCGCGTGGCGGAACGGGCCTACCGGGTCTGCGAGTATTGTCTGGTCCACGAGGAGGATGTTTACCACGGGTGCGAAGTGGATCACATCCGCAGCGTCAAGCATGGCGGCCTGACCGTGGAGGAGAATCTGGCGCTGGCCTGTTTCCTGCAATCGGCACAAGGGCACGGACCTCGGCTCTGTCAGCGCGCGCACGGGAACTTTGGTACGCTTCTATAATCCGCGGACGGACGGCTGAAAGGAGCATTTCCAATGGAACGAAGGGCGGATCGAGCCGTTGACCGACATTGGCGAAGTGACGGCCCGGCTGCTGGAGTTCAATCATCCGGAGCGAGTGGCGTTCCGAAAATCTTTGGTGGAAGCGGGCCGGTATCCCACCATCGAGGCCTTGGCGCTGTTGAGAGGATGAACTGCTTCCCGACCGCAGCCTTGCATTTCAACCCAAATTCCGAAATGGAAACGGTCGAACCCGTATTGCGGGCTGTTGTTGCCGTAGCCTCCCTTGGTCTGCTCGATGCCGCCTTTCCCGTTGAGGTGGGAGTGGGTGAGAATGAGGGCATTGTGATAAGGATGCTTTTGCAGGACGCTCTCAGCCCAATCCACCGCTCCGGTACGCGCCCACAATTCGAGGTTGAGGACGAGCCAATCCAATCCGCCTGCGTGGAAGGTGTGGCAGGCGTTGTCCACCTTGCCACTTTCGTAAACGCTTTCCAACGCCTTGAACCGCGCCAACGGGAAGAAGCGATTATAGTTGGTGGTGATGCGCAGGTTGGCGTTCACGTTGCCGGGGGCGGCGCTGCCTCCGACTTTGACGGCGGCGGTGTCATGGTTTCCCAACGCGCAGGCATAGGGAATACCGGCTTTGTCCAGCACGGTCATGGCGTCGCTCGCACGCTCGTACTGGATATGGTCAGGCGTGTCCCAGTTCATCAAGTCGCCAACGTGCAACACCATCTTGAGATTCAAATCCTTCCGGTTCCTGGCCAGCCATTTCAGGCGAGCCGGCAATCGCGTATCGCCCTCTTTGAGCACTTCCTGCTGGGAGTCCGGAATGACTGCGATGGTGAACTTGTCCTCGGCGTACGCAGGCAAAGTGAGCCACACGCCAAGGAGCAGGATGGCTGTTAATGGGCCGAGCGGTGAAAGTCGGGGTGCGAGTTGCATTCACGCAATCGTAATAATCCGTGGTCGTTACGATCAATATTCCCGTCGCGATTTTTCTGTTGCCCGTCGTCAAGCGCGGCGCTTGCGAGTCCTGCAATCACCGCGCGCAACCCATCGGGTTGCGCAAGCAGGTCAGCCAGATACGGACCATGGATGCTGTTCGGAGGAGCGATCTCGTTCGTAGCGGGACACGGCGTTTGTTTCACGTGAGTTCAGGTTTAGAAGGGCTCACCAATCACAGACAAGCGTCTTGCCAACACGCAGTAGTGTTTGATAGCGACGACAAGTGAAGCGTTCGCTGAATATCGCCGTCCATTTTAGGCTCATGAATAAGTCCTCCACCAAAGTCTTGAATCTTGCTTCCGGTCCCGTTTCGTCCGGGCTTCCTTTTCGCACGCTGTGGCTGATCACCATCCTGCTTGCCTGCACCACGCTCCAGGCGGGCGAGGCCGTTCTGAGCGCCGACTTCTCCGTTCGCACGGGAACCATCCGCCCGCTTCACGGCATCAACAAAGGGCCGCTGGCGCCGGGAGGAATTTTTGAGGTGATCCAGGAGCAAAAGGCGCTCGGGATTCCCTTCACCCGACTGCACGACTGCGGCTGGCCCAATCCGTATGTCGTTGACCACCATGCGGTCTTTCCGAACCCAAATGCCGATCCGACGCAGCCGGAGAGCTACGATTTCCGCCTCACCGACGAATATATCAACGCGGTGCGCCAGACCGGCGCGGAACCGATCTACCGCCTGGGCCAAAGCATCGAGCACACCCGTGTGAAGCGCTATGTCCACCCGCCCGCTGATATGGAAAAGTGGGCGGCGATCTGCATCGGCATCATCCGGCATTACAACGAAGGCTGGGCCAACGGATTCCATCACAACATCCGTTACTGGGAAATCTGGAACGAACCCGAGAACCGTCCGACGATGTGGAGCGGAACTGACGACGATTACCTGCGCCTCTACCGTGTCGCCGCAACCGCCATCAAGAAACAGTTCCCCGCCTTGAAGGTCGGCGGCCCGGCGCTCGGCTCCAGCGGGAGTTTTGTCAAAGGAGAATTTCGTCCGACGGATTTCGCCACAGCGTTTCTGGCCATGTGCCGCAAAGACAAAGTGCCGCTGAATTTCTTCTCGTGGCACTGCTACACGGCCGACCCCACCGAACTTTCCGCGCGCTCCCGGGCCATCCGGCGGCTTCTTGATTCCAAGGGCTTCACCGAGACCGAGAATCATCTCAATGAATGGAATTTCCTGCCCGGCAACACCTGGGATCCGATCTCCCGCTCGGGAACCGCCGACACGCGTCAGCGTTATTTCGAAGAGATGGCTGGCCCGCCGGGAGCCGCGTTCGTCGTCGCGTCGCTGCTGGAACTGCAAGACGCACCGATCGATGTCGGCAATTTCTACCACGGCGAATTGGGCGGCTTCGGCATCTTCACAGAGCAGGGCGTGCCGCTAAAATCCTATCAGGCCTTGCGCGCGTTTCAGGGTTTGGTGGAAACGCCGCGGCGTGTAGCGACCCGCGGCGCCGTTGCCGGAAAACTGGCGTTCGCCGCCGGTCTGGGAACCGACGGGCGCGAAGCGTCTTTTCTGGTGAGCAACTTCGCCGATCAGCGCTCGGAGTTCGTTCTGAACTGGAAAGGTTTCGCCTGGACAGGTGGTGTGACAGCGGAGATCCGCACCGTCGATGCCGGAAGTGATTACTCGACGGCGCGGAACGAACCGGTCGCGGGCGAAGGCACTTCGTTGCGTCTGACGTTGAAGGCACCGGCCATCGCGCTGATTCGCTTGCGCCCGGCTCACGGCGCTGCGGCGAAGACCGCGCTATCGGTCTCCTCACCCGCCAACCGATTAGTGTTCCAGCGCAACCAGACAGGCACGGCGATCATTCCGGTAAACGGAAGCTGCGCGTGGCCGGGGGCGGCGGTTGAGGCGCGAATCGTGGACGCTGCCACAGGCAAGGCCGGCGATTGGACCGCGCTGGGAAAAGTCCAACCGGATTTCCGCTACCGGGGCAGACTGACGACCGCCGCGGGATGGTACTCGCTGGAAGTTCGCGCGCGCAGCGAAGGGAACTCAGCCTCTGCAACGGTGGAGCGTGTTGGCGTCGGCGAGGTTTTCGTGGTGGTGGGACACTCGGTCGCGCACGGCGGACACATTAATCTTCCCGGAGCGGAAGATGACCGCGTCATTACTATCGCGCTGCCTGCGGGGGATATGGAATCGCAGCGCAGGTACAAGTTCACTGGCGACGCGCGATTTCTTCCTGAAACGGCCGGAACACATTTCGCCTCCAACGTCCAACCTGCTCCGGCCGGAAACGGCACTTACTTCTGGGCCGCATTCGCCGAGCATGTCGCCAAGGCCCAAAATGCGCCGGTGCTGTTGCTGAACGCCGCCTTCGGTGGCACAAGCCTGGAACACTGGGCCAAATCCGCGCGCGGCGAACAATTCGAGCACCCATTAGTGATCTCCTCGATCCGCATGCCTTACATCCGGTTGGAACATGCTCTGACGAAATATTGCGCAGTCACGGGCTTGCGCGCGATTCTCGCAGACCAGGGTCAGAACGATTGGCCGGAGAAGAACGAGGACAAGATCGTCGCGAACTATCAGGCGTGGATCGATCAGGCGCGCAAGGACGCCGGCTTTCCAAATCTGGCCGTGGTGGTAAACCGCCAGTCGCCGCCCGATGGCTTTGGCCAGATTCGTCGCGTGCAGGAACGCATGATCAAGGAACATCCTCACTGCTTTGCGGGTGCGGATTACGACACGCTGACAAAGGAAGATAAGGTCGACAAAATCCATCTCAGCGAATCGGGTGCGAAGAAGGCCGCTCGACTCTGGGCGGATGCGCTGGATGCGAAATTCTTCGAAGTCTCGACGCCTTGGCTACCGAATCTGGAGCCAGGTTCCAGCGCACATCCCACAAGTCCGCACTGAACCGACTTTGACCGGAGTCAAATTGAGGAACGCCCCTGCTGCGTCAGTCTTGGTGCCGATGAAATCAACCCTGTCGTTAGCCGTGGCCGTGTGGTGCGTCATGCAGTCCGGCGCGCTCGCGCAAACGCCCGAGTGGATTTGGTCAGACAACCAAGGCGCGACCGCCGCGGCAGGCGAAACACGGATCTTCCGCAAAGTGTTCACGGTCGGTTTCGAACCACGCCAAGCCCTGCTCAATGCGACGGGCGACGATGAAATCACCGTGTTCCTCAATGGCAAGGAAGTCGGTCGCAGCACTTACTGGAAGAATCCGATCGCAGTCGATGTGTCGCGTGAAATGCTCCAGGGCACGAACGTGCTGGCGGCGCGGGGCAAAAATGGCGCGGCGGGAACAGCGGCGATTCTCGTCAAACTCGAAGTCCGATCCCCAAACATGTCCGGCCAATTCGTGGTGAGCGATACGACGTGGCTGACCGCTGTGACGGAAACGAACGGCTGGCAGTCCGCCGAGTTCCCGACGAACGGCTGGAAGCGCGCGGTGAGTCTCGGGAAACTTGGCGTTGCGCCTTGGGGCGACGTGTTGAAAGCGCCGACCGCCACTCCGGCCGAGTCACTCATTCTGTTGCCAGGTTTCAAAGCCGAGTTGCTCCACAGCGCACAGCAGAGTGAAGGCTCATGGATCGCCATGTGTACGGATGACAAAGGGCGGCTGATCATCTCGCCGGAAAAAACCGAAGTGCCATTGCTGCGCGTGACGTTGTCGGCGTCGGGGCAGTTTGAAAAAATCGAGCGGCTCACGTCTCCGCTGCGGGGGGCGATGGGTCTCTGCTACGCCTACAATTCGCTCTACGTGAACGGACGTGGACCGAAGGGCGTCGGGCTGTACCGGCTCATTGATTCAAACCACAACGACCAGTTCGATCCCGGAGAGGAACAACTGCTGAGGAACTTTGAGGGCGACAATGAACACGGCTATCACGCTGTGGTGCTTGGGCCGGAGGGCGCGATTTACGTGATGAACGGGAATCACACGAAAGTGCCGCCGGGCATGGCCGCCGATTCGCCGCTTCGGAACTACGCCGAAGATTCGCTGCTGCCTCAACAATGGGATGCGAACGGCCATGCGAAAGGCGTGCTCGCGCCGGGCGGATATATTCTGCGCACTGATGCCGAGGGCAAAGAGTGGCGGCTCATCTGCGGCGGATTTCGCAACACATACGACTTCGACTTCGCACCGAACGGCGAGATCTTCACGTTCGACAGCGACATGGAGTGGGACATCGGCGCGCCGTGGTATCGGCCCACGCGCATTCTTCATTGCGTGAACGGCGGCGAATACGGCTGGCGCAGCGGCACTGCGAAATGGCCGGTGTATTATCCCGACAGCCTGCCGAGCGCCGTGGACATCGGATTGAGTTCGCCAACCGGCGTGAAGTTTGGAACCAAGAGCAATTTCCCCGAGAAGTATCGTCGCGCGCTGTTCGCGGCGGATTGGGCTTACGGAAAAATCTTCGCGGTTCATCTGGAACCGCGCGGCGCGAGTTACGGCGGCGAATTTGAAACGTTCATCAGCGGCAAACCACTCGCGGTAAGCGCGCTCACGTTCGGCAAGGATGGCGCCATGTACTTCATCCTCGGTGGATGGAAAATTCAGTCGGGTCTGTATCGAGTCACTTACGCAGGAGACGACGCGAAGACTCTTGCCGCAAAGGCAATCGCGACCAAGGCGCCGCAGTCTCGTAACCTCGATTCCCACACGGAGGCAGAACACGTTCGCCACAAACTCGAATCCTTCCACGGACGGAAAGATCCCGGCGCAGTCGCATTTGCCTGGCCGTTTCTGGGAAGCGAGGATCGCTGGCTGCGCTTCGCCGCCCGCGTGGCGATCGAATTTCAAGACGCGGATCAATGGCAGCAACGCGCGCTTGATGAATCCAACGTGAACGCTTCACTCACGGCACTGCTTGCGCTGGCGCGAGTGGGCCCGTCCGAAATTCAAAACAAGTTGCTTGAAAGTCTCGATCACCTCGCCGAATCGAGTCTCACCGAACCGCAAGCCCTCGACGCCCTGCGCGTGCTTGAACTCAGTTTCATTCGCATGGGAAAACCGGAATCGGACACCGCCACGGAGGTGATTGAATCCTTGTCGAAATTGTTTCCGGCCAAATCCCAGAGCATGAATCGCGAGCTCTGCCAGTTGCTTGTGTATCTCGAAGCGCCGGACGTGCTGTCGAAAACGCTCGCGCTGATGTCCGCGGCCCCGACGCAGGAAGAGCAAATGAACTACGCCTTCGTACTGCGCAACGTGAAGAGCGGCTGGACGATGGAACAGCGTCGCGCCTATTTCAGTTGGTTCAACAAAGCGCTGCGCGAATACAGCGGCGGGAACAGTTTCAAACCGTACTTGATCAACATCCGCAAGGACGCCGTCGCGACACTCACTGATTTGGAACGGACCGAACTTGCGTCCATCCTTGAGCAGCGCGCACCGGCCGCGTTTACGCCGCGCCCCCGGGAATTCGTCAAGGAATGGTCACTGGCGGAACTCGAACCGGCTCTCGCTCAAATCTCCGCCCGGCGTTCCTTCGCGCGCGGCAAGCAGGCGTTCATCGACGCGCAGTGTATTGCGTGTCACCGCGTCGGCAACGACGGCGGCGCCGTGGGGCCCGATCTCACGGGTGTGTCCGGCCGCTTCAATCACCATCACTTGCTCGATAACATTCTCTCGCCATCGAAGATCATTTCCGACCGGTATCAGAGCTACACCATCGAGACCCGTGACGGCGACGAGTTCAGCGGCTGCATCACGGATGAAACCGACGACAAGGTCGTCATCATCGTGAACCCAATGGCGAACGAACGGAAAGAGATCGCCAAGAAGAACATCGCCACGCGCACAATTTCAAAAATCTCCGCGATGCCGGAAAGCCTCGTGAACGTGCTCTCACGGGAAGAGATTCTCGACCTGCTGGCATTCATCGAGGCGGATGGCAAGCCGGGCGCCCCGGCGTTTGCGGCGCAGAAGTGAAGCCATCACTACAAAAATGAAATCTATGAAACATCGAATTCTCACATCGGTTTCCATCGCTTTCCTGCTCCTCTCAGGAATCGCACGCGGCGCCGAATTGAAAGCGTATCCGTTCTTCCCCTTTTGCATCGACTGGCATGACGCGAAGAAACGCACGTTCGAGCAACAGGCGGTCATGCTCAAGGAACTCGGCTACGAGGGCGTGGGCCACATCTGGCTGGAGAAAGTCGCCGAGCGATTGAAGACGCTGGATGACGCCGGGCTGAAGCTGTTTCAAATCACGATGGTGGTGGAAGTCGCGACCAACAAGCCGCCGTATGATGCGGTGCGCTTGAAGGAGGTTCTCGACCTCATCAAGGGGCGCCATGTGCAGTTCTGTTTGCTCGTGAACGGCAGGAAATCCTCCGATCCGTCGGTTGATCCGCATGCAGTGAAAATCCTGCGCGAGATGTCCGACCTCGCCAAGGATTCCGGCGCGCAGTTCCTGCTTTATCCGCATCAAGGTTCATGGATTGAGCGGATCGAAGACTCGGTGCGCGTCGCGGAGAAAGTGGATCGTCCAAATGTCGGCGTGATGTTCAACGTCTGCCATTGGCTGCGGGTGGACAAAAGCCGAGACTACAAGCCGCTCTTGAAACAAGCCATGCCGCGGCTCTGGGCCATCTCGATCAACGGCGCAGACAACTTCGACGAGAAGCCCGGCTGGAGTCGTTACATCCAGCCGCTGGATTCGGGATCGTTCGACATGGCCGCGTTTTTTCGGACGTTGAAGGAAGTCGGGTATCGCGGTCCGATCGGGCTCCAATGCTACGGCATCGGCGGCGACGTCCGTGATCATCTCGCCCGCTCAATGGAGGCGTGGAAGAAATTGAGCCCGAACCTGAAGGATTGAATGGGTGCGTTTCTTCTCCACGAACCTTGTAGCAGCCGACGTGAGGAGGCTCATTTTGTTTTCGGGAAAGGAAGTCAGAGCCTCCTGACGTCGGCTGCTACGGTCCAGAAGAAGTGCGGAAGACGGCATGGCGTTCGCAATCGTGTTCGTAATCCTGATCTTTCCGGGCCGCTTTCGATTACGATCATGATTACGATTACGAGTCCGCAGCGCATCCGTAACTCAATGGCAGAGCGGAAATCCCCCCCAGCCCGCGATCTCTTGACGTAGGTCAAGGTTTTACCCCGGCAGTCCCCGTCCATCGCTGTGATGACCACAGGCAAATCCCTGGAAGAGCAAAAGCGGTTCGGTGTCCGTTCCACGGAAGCCAATGGTATTAAGGCGAAAATGCAGCCAGTTTTTGACCCTTGCCGGCTCACGCTGCCAGAACCCTGCAGGCACCCCTCGCCTTGCGGTATGCCGTGCGAGCTGAAGCTTGGACCGGAGCGGCACGCGTTGCTGGAGCTCGGCAATTTCGCCCGTCTCGCGATCATGGCGGTGTCGGGCACTCGCGGAGCTTTTCGCGAGCAGGCGCAGGAGTTGTTCGCGCAAGTCCGGTGCATCGTGAGTCGTCAGGCGACACCACTGACACCCGTCACCATGATGGTTTTTCTGCGCAACCTTGCGGATGAGAAAGCCTGTCGCGAGATCGCCGACGCGTGTTTCGG
This sequence comes from Verrucomicrobiota bacterium, assembly GCA_038205745.1. GTDB lineage: Bacteria > Verrucomicrobiota > Verrucomicrobiia > Limisphaerales > SIBH01 > JANNGC01. The sequence continues at coordinate 9,456 of JBBRBM010000136.1, forward strand.
CGAATCGATGCCTGTGACGACATTTGTCGTGCAGCCGCCCTGCTCCGGCGCGGCGCTCGGCATCGAACTGTGGGCCATGGGCGGGCCGCAGGTGAAGATCGAGCGGTTCGGACCTTCGCTGATCACGACGGAAGCGGACGGCATTCGCTGGGTGTATTGCGGCGGTATTTGTGGCGAAGCGCGCACCGATGCTTACGGCGAATCCGCCACGGCATTTCGTGCGATGGAAAAGCAACTCGCACGGGCGGGCGTTGGCTTCGATCAGGTGATGCGGACGTGGATTTACATCAACCAGATCACCGACAGCGCCGAAGGCGTGCAGCGCTATCAGGAGTTGAACCGGGCTCGGACGGATTTTTTTCGCGGCATTCAATTCGGAGTGAAGACGCGCGGGCCTGGAGCGCCGGAAACGATTTACCCAGCCAGCACGGGCATCGGCACGAAGGGTGACAACATCGCGCTGGCGTGCATGGCACTGGATACGAAGAGACCGGATGTCTTCATCGTGCCGCTGGAGAATCCGCAGCAGACACCGGCCTACGATTACACAGCGCACTACTCTCCGCAGTCGCCGAAGTTCTCGCGCGCGATGGCTGTGGTGCAGGGACATTTCGTTTCCACGCTGGTGTCAGGCACAGCGAGCATCGTGAACAGCCGCACGGTTTTTCCCGGTGAAATCACCCGCCAGACCGAGCAGACCCTCGACAACATCGAGCAACTCATCGCGCCGGCGAACTTTGCGCAGCACGGAATGTCCGGCTCTGGTGCGACGCTGCGCGACGTCGCGAAGCTGCGCGTGTATGTGAAGCATCAGGTGGATTACGAGCGCTGCCGCGAAGCGGTCGAGCGTCGTTTGCCAAATGTGCCCGCCATTTACCTGCTCGCCGATGTGTGCCGGCCGGACTTGTTGGTGGAGATCGAGGCGGTGGCGTTTTCGGCGTTTAAGAGCGCTGCGCCGGTGAATGGGCATGCGGTGAATGAAGCCGAGCGAAGGGCCACGTCATGAGTCCGTGCGAAGCTAAATTCCGGACGACGAGCCAACGTCCCGCGGCATTCGCAAGTCTTCCTTTGGAGCGAACACGTTGTTTCCCCTCACCCCAGCCCTCTCCCTCAGGGAGAGGGAACCACGGTCGCCGTCTCATGGCGAATCACACGCGTTCATCGCGACTCCAGCGGCATACCATTCTCCCTCTCCCCGAGGGAGAGGGCCGGGGTGAGGGGAAACGAACTCTCAAAAAAGCAAGCGTGCGCAGCTTCGCCAAAGGTCTCCCGATAACGGCTTTCGCTTTTCTCCTGTTGATTCTCCATGCGCTCGTCATCCACGCCGCTTCGAACGCACCAGCTTCAAGCATCTTCGAAAGTCCAGTCACACCCGTCGCCGAGAGCCAGATCGACAAGCTCGTCTTCGCGGAACTCGCCAAGTTGAACATCGAGCCGGTGCTCTGTTCGGACGCCGTGTTTGTGCGGCGCGCCTATCTCGACGTGATCGGCACGCTGCCCACGGCGAAAGAGGCGCGTGACTTCATTCAGGACAAGAGTCCCAACAAACGGCGGACGCTGATCGATCACCTGCTGGCGCGCGACGAGTTCGCCGACTTCCTGGCGATGAAGTGGGGCGACATCCTGCGCATCAAGGCCGAGTTTCCCGTGAATCTTTGGCCGAACGCCGCGCAGGCCTATCACCGTTGGGTGCGCGCCTCCATCGCGGCGAACAAGCCTTACGATCAATTCGTTCGCGAGATGCTGACGTCGAGCGGGAGCAATTTTCGCGTTGGCCCGGTGAACTTTTATCGAGCGATCCAGAATCGCACACCGGAGGGAATCGCGACCGCGGTGGCGCTCACCTTCATGGGCGCACGAGCGGAAGCCTGGCCCACGAACGAACTGGCAAACATGGCGGTGTTCTTTTCGCAGATTGGTTACAAGCCGACCGGCGAGTGGAAAGAGGAACACGTCTTCTGGGATCCGCTCGGCGCCAGTCAGGTCGCGGGCAGCAGTGCGGCGGGGCGCGCGGCGATCACTGCGATCGGCGTCGCCTCGAACAACGTCGCGCAATTGACGTTCACAAACGAGAACGTCGCATTGCGTCGCGAAACGAAATTCCCTGACGGAGCAAAAGTCACGCTTCCAGCCGATCAAGATCCACGCGAAGTTTTTGGCGAGTGGCTGATCTCGCCCAGGAATCCATACTTCACTCGCGCGGCGGTGAATCGCATTTGGTCGTGGCTCCTCGGGCGCGGCATCGTTCACGAGCCGGACGACATCCGCCTGAACAATCCGCCCAGCAATCAGCCGTTGCTCATGCACTTGGAAACGGAGTTCCTCGCGAGCCGTCACGACACGAAGCAACTCTATCGCGCCATCCTGAATTCGAAGACGTATCAGCTCTCCTCGATGCCACGCCACAAATCGCCGCAGGCCGCGGCGCAGTTCGCGAGCTATCCGTTGCGCCGCCTCGATGCGGAAGTGCTCATCGACGCCATTAACAAAGTCACCGGCAGCTCGGATCTTTATACGAGCCCGATCCCCGAGCCGTTCACTTACATTCCGGAAGACAAGGCTGCCATCGCCATCGCAGACGGCAGCATCACGAGTCCGTTCCTCGCGTTGTTCGGTCGCTCGGCGCGCGCCACCGGCATGGAGAACGAACGCAACAATCGCCCGGTCGCCCCGCAATGGCTACACCTGCTCAACTCCAGTCACATTCAGCGCAAGCTGGACCAGGGACCGAAGTTGAAGGCAGTCATCGACACGCCCCGGCCAACCAAGGCGATCGCTGAGGAACTCTATTTGACGATCCTCTCGCGTTTTCCAATGCCCGAAGAATTGAAGGTGGTTGAAGCCTACGGCGCGGTCACGGGCAAGGACGGCAAGCCCGCGGCGAAGAAGCGCGACGCGTGGCTGGACATCGCCTGGGGACTGATCAACAGCTCGGAATTTTTGTACCGGCACTGAGATGTTATGACGACGGCGCTGAACGACGCGTTCTTATTAGCACCGGGCTTCAGCCCGGTGTGCGAAGCGGGCCGACATTCAGCCGTTTCAACGGCTTCAGGCACCGATCCCAAAGCCGCTGAAGCGGCTCCACTTTTACACGCGCACCAAACCACCGGGCTAAAGCCCGGTGCTAATGAAAGGAATGGCACACCATGAACCCACAACATAATCCCAAGCATTCATTCGCCGACGTGAACACGATGGGCATGAGCTTGAGCCTGCCCCTGTCGCGGCGCGACGCGCTGCGAATTGGATTATTCAGCACGGCGGGATTGTTGTGCGCTGATGGACGCGTGCTCGGCGCTGAATTGCCGCCGAACGTTCAGGCGGTGCCCGTCACTCCCATCAAGGCCAAAGCGAAATCGGTCATCCAAATCTTCCTGTGGGGCGGCATGTCCCACAACGACACGTGGGATCCAAAGCCCGATTCCGGCTACGACTACATGGGCGAGTTTCGCAGCGCGATTAAGACGAATGTCGATGGCATTCAAATCGGTGAGCTCTTCCCGAGTCTCGCGAAGCAGGCGGACAAGTTCTCGCTCATTCGCAGCATGACGCATCGGAACAACGGACACGAAACCGCCGCCTATCTGATGCAGACCGCGCACGCGCCGGGCGAGCGGCTCGCGTATCCGAGCGTTGGCGCGGTGTTCTCGCTCTTCAAGAGCAAGACCTATAAAGGAATGATCCCTCCCTACGTCGTGCTCACGCAGGCGCAGGGACGTTTCTCGGAAGAAGGCTTTCTCGGGCCAAAGTTGAAACCGTTCGCGACGGGCAGCGATCCGAATGCGGCGCGCTTCGAAGTGGAAGGCGTCATCTCGCGCGGCATCACCGACGATCGACAGAAGGCCCGGCGCGCGTTGCTCGGAAACCTGGACACGCTGGGCAACTCGATGTCCGACAGCCCGCAACTCACCGCGTCGGAAGAGGCGAAGAAGCAGGCGTATGATTTGATTCTCGGGCAAGGCCGCGAGGTGTTCGATCTCTCGAAGGAGAAGGACGAACTGCGCACTCGTTATGGCCGCCACACGTTCGGTCAGGATTGTCTCGCGGCGCGGCGACTCGTCGAGGCGGGCGTGCCCTACATCGTGATCAATTATCCCGGCGGCTGGGACACGCACAGCAATCACTTCGCGACGATGCGCCGCCAGTGCCCGAATCTTGATCAAGGCATCGCCACGCTGCTTCAGGATTTGCACGATCACGGATTGCTGGAGAGCACGATCGTCTGGTGCTGCGGCGAATTCGGGCGCGGGCCGAAAGTGGATTGGCAGCCGCCGTGGAATGGCGGGCGGAATCACTGGGGCAACGTCTTCACCGCGCTCGTCGCAGGCGGCGGCTTCAAGGGCGGCCATATCGTGGGCTCATCCGACAAACGCGCGGAGGAGGTGGCAGATCGCCCCGTGTATCCGGTGGATTTGCTGGGCAGCATCTACGCGCTCAGCGGCATCGACGCGACGGCGAAACTCCCGCATCCAATGGGAACGGAAGCGCACGTGTTGCCGGGCGTGACGGAAGCCGCGAAGTCCGGCGGCTTGCTGAAAGAGATCATGTGATGGAGCAACGAATGAAGTTCATGCGAGGCTGCGGACGCGGGATCCTTTCCCCCTCACCCCGGCCCTCTCCCTTGGGGAGAGATTCCATGGCCCGAAAAAAGCCGCGATTTGTGCCCCTGAACCATAGCGGAGCGCCGATCTCCCGATCGGCGTGTTTCCCACGCGCCGCCACCTCGTGCCGATCAGGAGATCGGCGTTCCGGTTCATGGGTAGGGAGACACGTTCTCCGCGTCTGGACCAACCCAACGCGTCCATACCAACTCCGACGCAATACCCTCCACCCGCCCCCCCCGGCCGCGGGCCGGGGTGAGGGGGAAGCGCGCGTTCAATTGACGACGGGCAGACCCCGGATCACCTGCATTCCCGTCGTCGCCTTGTTCCTCGCCTTCGTTACAGCCGCCTTTGCCCAGGTCCGCCCCTACATCGGCTACGCTTATCCCGCCGGTGGACAACAGGGCACGATCTTCCAGGTGAAAGTCGGCGGACAGCAACTCGACGACGTCAGCGAGATCTACGTGAGTGGCACCGGCGTGACCGCGAAGGTGGTCGAATACTACCGCCGGATGAATCCGCAGGAGATGCAATTGCTCAACGAGCAGAAGCGCGAGTTGAAGAAACCGGGTGGGCGCAAGAGCCATCAAGAGATGCTCGTCCGCATCGACAAACGGCAGACCGAATACGTACAGCAGCCCGCGTGCGCTTCGATCTCTTCCCTCGTCTTCGCTGAAATTCGGATCGCGACAAACGCCGAGCCCGGCCCGCGCGAAATCCGCCTCGCAACCACGAAGGGTATTTCGAACCCGCTCGTGTTCCACGTCGGGCAACTGCCCGAGCACACGCGCAAGTCGATGATCACGGCCACGATTCAGGTGCTCGGCAAGGAAGCATCGGCGCTGCGCAAACGTCCGCCCGAGGAAGCCGAGGATGGCATCAGCATCCCGCGCACGCTGAACGGCCAGATCGCTTCCGGTGAAGTGAACCGTTACCGCTTCGCCGCGCACGGCGGCCAACGTCTCGTGATCTCGACGCAGGGGCGATCGTTGATTCCATTCATCGCCGACGCTGTGCCCGGCTGGTTTCAACCGCTGATCAATGTGTACGATGCGAAAGGCAAAGAGCTGGCCTTCGCCGATGATTATCGCTTCCGACCGGATCCCGTCCTTCTCTTCGATGTGCCCAAGGATGGCGACTACGTGCTGGCAATCACTGACGCAATTTACCGCGGCCGCGAGGATTTCGTTTATCGAGTGAGCATCGGCGAGCTTCCATTCGTCACGGGCATGTTTCCGCTCGGCACGAAAGTCGGCGCGAGCTTCACTCCGAAGCTGCAAGGATGGAATCTCCAGGACACCGCGTTGAAGTTGCCGACCGAAGCCGCCGCGCCCGCGATTGTTTCGATCATTCCCACGCGAAAGGAGATCGTGAACCCGATGCCGTTCGCGCTCGACGCGCTGCCCGATAAACTTGAGAGCGAACCGAACAACGCGACGACGAGCGCGCAGTCCGTGAAGTTGCCGATCATCATCAACGGGCGCATCGAGAAGCCCGGCGACAGCGACGTGTTTCAATTCACCGGCAAATCAAATGACACGATCGTGGCCGAAGTGTTGGCACGCCGGCTCGATTCACCACTCGACTCGATCATCAAGCTCACCGACGGGGCGGGCAAAATGATTGCCTTCAGCGACGATCGCGAAGATCTCGGCGCCGGCGTCAACACGCATCACGCCGATTCATGGTTCATGGCGAAGCTTCCGGTGGATGGCACTTACTTCGTTCACATCAGCGACACCGCGCGCAAAGGCGGCGAGGAATATGGCTATCGTCTGCGCATCAGCGCGCCGCAGCCCGATTTCGAATTGCGCGTCGCACCGTCGAGCATCGCCATGCGCACGAACTCGAGCGCGGGCGTCACCGTTTACGCGCAGCGCAAGGATGGACTCGATCGTACGATCACTCTGAGCCTCACGAATGCGCCTCCGGGATTTTTCGCCGACCCCGTGAAGATGGCAGAAGGCCAAATCTCCGCGCGTCTCACGATTCGCGGGCCAAAGACGCCGACCACCACGCCGGTCAACCTGACCATCATCGGCAGCGCGGCTGTCGGCGAAAAACAGATCGTCCGCGAAGCCATGCCGACGGAAGATCGGATGCAGGCGTTCCTCTGGCGCCAGCTTGTTCCCGCGAATGAGTTCAAAGCACTCGTCTTCGATCCCGGCTACGAACTGCCGCTCAAGCGTCCGTTGCCGAATCGCCCTCCGCCGTCGCCAACGACGAACGCCGTTGTTGCTGTGACGACGAATGCGCCCGCCGGAACAAACACCGTGGCGACCGCGAAGAAATTCACAAAGAATCAGGTCGCGCGCCGCATCCGCGAATTGAAAATGCTCTTCGAAGAAGGTTTGCTCACCGACCCGTTCTACAACGAGAAGCTCGACGAGTGCGAAGCAATGCAGTGATCTGCCGCCAGAGCGTATTGGATGTCGTAGGAGACGACGTGAGGAGTCTCTAACATCTATTCGGTCGAATGATGTCCCCGGCATCCGGCTGCCTGAGCTTCGCGTAAACCTTCCAAAATTTCGGCCAAAAAT
>JBBRBM010000137.1:0-16580 GCA_038205745.1 Verrucomicrobiota bacterium
TCTTCGGAACTTTGCCAAGGTTCCAGAGTTTCAGTCCATGGTTTGGGGTGCAACCGCATGCGAGAAAACCGTTCCATCCCATGCCCGATGACTGTTTCCTGGGAAAGAACGGAAGCACTACATGAAATCCACCTGCCATTAGATTACATTTGGCTTGGAAGCGAACGTCCTGCGCGCGATGGACTCCCTGGCACCTCGGGGCCTGATATTTACGAGTTGCAGGCCGGCTTAAACTCGACCAACTCCGGAACGTGTCGAATATGCATTCTGTCGAGTCAGCTTAACCATTGATCAACACAAACCGCCGATACGCCGCGTTCCACGCTTCCGCATCCTGCGGCTTGAACTCAGTCACCTCGAAAGAGTTCCTCACCACTTCGCGCGCGGCGGCGAGCGAGGGCAGTTGGCCGCGTGCGATTGCCTGGACGAGAACGTTGCCGATCGCTGTCGCTTCGACCGGTCCGGCGATCACGGGAATCTGAAGTGCGTTCGCGGCGAATTGGTTCAGCAACTCGTTTCGACTGCCGCCGCCGACGATGTGCAGCCGTTCGATTTTTTTGCCTGTGAGTCCTTCGATGCTTTCCAGCGTGCGGCGATAGAGCAGGGCGAGGGATTCGAGGACGCAGCGCACCATTTCGCCGGGAGCAGTGGGGAGCGTCTGCCTGGTCTCGCGGCAAAAAGCGGTGATCCTTTGCGGCATGTCGCCGGGCGGAAGAAAGCGTGTGTCGGCAGGATTGATCAAAGCGACGAATGGCTTCGCCTCTGTGGCGAGTCGGGTGAGCCGGGCGTAATCAAAATCGTGCGCGGCCTTTGCCCAATCGCGGCGGCATTCCTGAATGATCCACAGTCCGATGATGTTCTTCAGCAGGCGCACTGTGTTGCCGAAACCGATCTCGTTGGTGAAGTTCAGCTCGCGCGACTTGTCGGTGATGAGCGGCGAATTTAGTTCCACTCCCATCAATGACCACGTGCCGGAACTCAGGTAAGCCCAATTGTTCCCGCTCGCCGGCACGGCTGCGACGGCGGCGCCGGTATCGTGCGAGCAGCTTGCGATGACTTCGATTTGCGGCAATCCAGTTTCGCGCGCGAGTTCTGGTTTCAACACGCCGAGTCGCGTGCCGGACGGAACGATGGACGGCAGCAATTCCGCGCGCACTTGGAGCGCGTCGAGCAATGGCCGTGACCATTGCCGCGTGCGTGGATTGAAGAACTGCGACGTGCTGGCGAGTGACGCTTCGGCTTTCGCGACGCCGCTGAGCAGGAAGTTGAACGCATCGCCGATGAGCAGGAGTTGCTGCGCGCTGCTGAGACGCTGCGGACCTTCAGCCGCGAGTTGGTAAAGCGTGTTGAGCGGCATGAACTGAATGCCGGTCTCGGCGAACACCTCTGCCCAGGGCATGAGTGAATGCATCCGCTCGATGCCGCGCGCACTGCGCGGATCGCGGTAATGAAACGTCGGCGGCATGACCTCGCCGCGCGCGTCGAACAGCATGTAGTCCACGCCCCACGAATCGGTGCTGATGCTGGCGATCGATAGCTTGCGCGCCGCGGCTTTCTTCAAGCCAACCTTCAGTTCATCGAACAGCGTGGCGACGTTCCAGTGCAGCGAATCGCCGTTGTTGATGGGTGTGTTGGGGAAACGGTGCAGTTCTTCGAGCGAGATTTTTCCGTCGGCCAAAGTGCCGAGCATTAGTCGGCCGCTCTCGGCGCCGAGATCGCAGGCGAGGTAGTGAGTGGTCACGTGATCAGGTCATCTTCAATTGGCGTTGCCGATAATGTTCATCCGGCCGTCCGGCGATGCGCTCGACATTGGCCGCAGCAAGGAAGTGCGGGCCGCCGATCGCTGCCGCGCCCACGAAAATCTCGCCGGCCTTTTCCGCCATCAACAAACAGGCGAGCACCGCGGCGGGCGTGGCACCGAGCGCGATCACGCCATGGTTTTGCAAGAGCATCAGCTTCGGCGCCTGCCCCAGTTCCTTGATGTAAGCCAGCGTGCGATCGCGAATCTCTCGCGCGAGCGGCAGGCCGGGATCGACGTAAGGAATGAACACAGACCTTGGCCCGCAGCAAACGACTTCGTCGGGAAACATCCGATGCTCTGCGAAATCCAGCGCGCGCGGGGAACAAAGGATTTGGTTGCACGTCACGGGATGGCTGTGGCCAACGAAGTTCACGCCTTCCAGCGTGAGGAGCCACGCATGGAAAAGCGCTTCGATGCTCGGCTTCTTCGCCTGCTTGTTCACGCGCGCATCGAGCAATGCCATTTCCATGTCGAGGTCTGGCAACGTTTTCTTTTCGAAGAGAGCGAGCAGGGGATGCGTGCGGCACACGGTCAGGTCGCCTTCGGCGAGCGTGGCGAGGTTGGAACCGCTCGCTTTCACCGCGAACTCGTCTGCGCTGATCTTCACCGAAGTGTTGCCTTCGCCGAGAATGGCCATGCGGTGATCGGCGCGCCCGATCTCGCGCGAAAGTTTCAGCAAGGCATCAATGTGCTCATTCATGTGGCGGTGATTGAATCGCGTCGCCGCGTGGAAGCAAGCACGCGGTGAACGGGGTGCCGAGCACGCCGTTCGAGTGCGATTAAAAGTGCCGGGAGTTTTCGCTACCCTCTCCCCATGAACCTCCCGTTTGGTGTCCACCCTTTCGGGTGCCAGAGGCGCAGAAGCACGCTAAAGCTTGGACACCGAACAAAGCTGTGTCGGTTCAAGGGTTCCAAGCGCGAACTTCGAGTTGGGAGAAATCTCCCCGTCGAGGTGCGCCCTGGAGGTCTCGCCCCGTTCTCTCCGCTCGACTCGACTTGCGCGAATCACTTACCGTCCGCGCCCATGCAGTCCGACGCGATTCCAACTTCGACCATCGATCCCAAGCCGACGCCGCTCGCGTGGCGATTGGGAATTGCCGCGGCCATTCTCGCGATCGGGTTCGGGGCTTACTTGTTGCGGGACGTGGTTGGTTTGCGCGGGCAGGCGGTGGCGGGTGTGGTTTGCTTCTTTGGACTGGTTGCGATGTTTTCGTCGAACTTGCGCGCGGTGAACTGGCGGACGATTGGGTGGGGGTTGTTGCTGCAAGCGATTCTCGCAGTGCTGGTGCTGAAGGTGCCATTCGTCAAAGACGGCTTCGAGCACGTGAAGCATGTGTTCGTGAGGTTCATCGACTTCTCGGACGAAGGCGCAAAATTCGTTTTCGGCAATCTCGCGCAGCCCGGCGACCTTGCGCTCAACCCCGGCAAGGAGTTCCTGTTTATCTTCGCGTTCAAAGCATTGCCGCCGATTCTCTTCGTCTCGGCATTTTTCACCGTGCTTTATCACTATGGCGTGTTGCAGCGCATCGTGCGGGTGATGGCGCGCGTGATGGTTCACCTGATGGGCACGAGCGGCGCCGAGACGCTGTCGGTGTCGGCGAACGTGTTCATGGGGCAGACCGAAGCACCACTGATCGTGAAACCGTACGTGCCGCGCATGACGAACTCGGAATTGTTCGCGTTGATGACCAGCGGCTTCGCGCACATCTCCGGCGGAATGATGGTCGTTTACATCAATTACGGCGCTGATCCGGTGGCGGTGATGACCACGTGCATCATGGCGAGTCCGGGCAGTCTTTATCTTGCGAAGTTGTTCATGCCGGAACGCGGGCAGCCCGAAACCGCCGGCAAGGTCGAAATGGCCAGTGCGAAGTCGCCGCACGTCAACGGCATCGACGCCATCGCCGCCGGAACGAGCGACGGCTTGCGCCTGGCGTTGAATGTGGCGGCGATGTTGATCGTGTTCATCGCGTTCGTGGCGATGTTCGATGCGCTGCTCGGTGTGTTCTCGAAGGATCTTTCGTTGCAGAAGATTTTCGGTTGGATGTTTTCGCCGGCGGCTTTCCTCATGGGAATTGAAGCAGCGGATGTGTCCAAGGTCGGCAGTTTGCTTGGGGCGAAGCTGGCGATCAACGAACACTACGCCTATCTGGTGATGAAAGGATGGAAGGCCACGGCGGGTTACATGACGGAAAGGTCGTATATGCTTGCGGCGTTTGCGCTGACGGGCTTCGCGAATTTCGCGTCGGTGGGCATTCAACTCGGTGGCATCGGAGCGCTGGCGCCGGAACGACGGCACGATCTGGCGAAGCTGGGACTGCGGGCCTTGTTCGTCGGCTTTGTTGCGACGTTGCTCAACGCGGCGATTGCGGGGATCCTCCTTTGAGAGTTCATCGGTTAAGTTCGCGCTTTGGAATTTTGAAAGGATTCGCGTAGCTTCGACGAGGGCATGAGCAGGACAGTCAAACTGGTTCTCTACATCATCTGCATTATCGGCATGGTGGTCTTCGGCGTTTTGATGTTGCGTGGCTATCGGGATGCTTCGAAGCAATCTGAGCAACGCAAGGCACGGATCAATCGCGTGGCTGCCACTGAGAACACGAACACAATCGAGACCACGAACGTGGCTGAGTCCAACAATCCTCCTGCCGTCGCCACGAATGCCGCCGTCGATACCAACCCATCTGGCACAAACGAATCCGAAGTTGGAACGAACACCGTCGCGTCCACCACCAACACGGCCAGAGCGCCGAAGGATCCAGACACGGGCGAGATACCGGATGTAGCGGTCGGTTCCACACGCAGCTATGGTCGCATGGTCACACACGCGCTTGGGTTTCTGGTATTCTTTCTGGGACTCGCCGCGTTGATTGGTTTCGACCTGGCGCACTTCGTGGGCAACCGTGCGCAGAACCTCCTCTTCAGCGACGATGGTCAACCGGAGGATCCCGAATACGAAAAGGCCGAGCAGATGTGGGCCAACGGACAGTATCTCGAATCAGTGCGAGCGATGCGCGAGTATTTGGAAAAGAATCCGCGCGAGCAGTACGTCGCACTGCGCATTGCAGAGATTTACGAGCAGAACCTGAACAATCCTCTCGCCGCGGCGTTGGAGTACGAGGAGGTATTGAAGAAGAAACTGTCACCGGAGCGTTGGGGATGGGCGGCCATTCATCTGGCAAACATTTACTCCGGCAAGCTGAACCAGTCCGAGAAATCGATCGCCCTGTTGCGCCGAATCGATGCGGAATATGGTCAGACGGTGGCAGCGAACAAAGCACGCGAGCGCCTGCTTCAGATCGATCCAGACTTCGTTCCGACCCCACAACCGATGGCTGAAGACGACAATTCGGCACCAGTCGATCCGCCGAGCGCGCCTTCAAATCTGCCGCCTGGATTTCGGCCTAAGGGCTAGGCATTCCCACACTTAACCGGTGTGTTGGAGCCATGGCGCCCGATGAATAGGATCTCCGGTGTGCAAGAATTGCTGCGTCTGAGGCAGTTCTTAATTGACCCTGTCAAGCCGTTTTCCTACAACAGGCCCGTAATAACCCATTCCCATTATGCGCGAAAAACTTCGCTGCGCAGTGATCGGTGCCGGTGCCATAGGAACAGAGCACCTGAACAGTCTCCTGCACTGCCCACGAGCCGCCGCCGTCGCCATCGCTGAGACCAACGCTCAGCGTCTCCGTGAAGCTGCGGAGAAATTCCACGTGCCGCGAACCTACACCAACTATAAGGAACTGCTCGAGCAACCGGACATTGATGCTGTGACGATCGCGCTGCCCACCTACTTGCACGCGCAGGTTGCGATTGATGCGTTGAATGCGCGCAAGCATGTGCTCATCGAGAAGCCGATGGCGACGAACGCGAAGGACGCTGCGAAGATCGTGGCAGCGGCGCAGAAGTCGCATCGGACCGTGATGGTGGCCAAGAATTTTCGCTTCGATCGCCATGCGCAAACGGCTCGTGCCGCCGTGCAACGGGGCGACCTCGGCGAGGTTTATCACGCGCGCGCATTCTGGCATCGGAACAGTGGCATTCCGCGCATTGGCTCCTGGTTCACACAAAAGCAATTTGCCGGTGGTGGCGTGCTGGCGGACAGCGGCGGTGCCTTGATGGATGTGCTTTTTTATCTGCTGAACGATTTTGAAGTGCAGTCCGTGAGCGCGACCACTCATGCGAAATTCGGGCCGCGCGGACGGGGCGAAGGCACATGGGGCAAGAGCGAAGTGGATCCCAAGCGCCCATTTGATGTGGAGGATCACAGCAGTGCCTACATTCGCATGAAGAAAGGCTACACGGTCACGATCGAGACAAGTTGGGCGGGATTTCATCCGGGCGACGATCGCGAGTGTGGCATCGACCTGCTTGGCACCGAAGCGGGTTTGAGTCTCTTCCCGGCCAAACTGTTCAAGGGGGGCATTCACGGGTTCGAGACCACACACTTTTACAACGCGAAGAACGGTACCACCGAAGACCGCGTGCAGCACTTCGTCAACTGCGTGGTCGAAAACAAAAAACCGATTGTTCCCATCGAAGAGTCGTTGAAAGTGCAACAAGTGATGGACGCGCTGTATGAATCCGCGAACAGCGGCAAGGAAGTGCGGCTGGCCCGTTGACCGCACGGCGACGGCCTGAGTTTTCGCACTGTCTCGAAATGGTTCGCGTTCCGCGCGAGTGTTCCAAGTTCCCGGCACGCTCCTTCGCGCGGTCGTCCGTTTTTACCACTGCTCCTTCGCCGTCATGCACGGCTGCCCCAGTTTTTCAGGAGTTTTCACTGCACCACTTCACGTTGGAACCGAGGTTGCTAAATAGCCAGCAACCCTGAATGGACCGATTGAAGTGACTCAGATGAAGACGAAAACTTTCCACTCGCTTGTGTTGCAGTTGCATGGACCGCTGAAGTCAGCGTGGCAAAAGTGCGTCTCGGCGGGTGCGCGTGAAGTCGAAGAAATGCGCGCCCGCACGGGACCACGTTGCCCGCAATGCGGCGGACACCTGTTGCTGCGCCGGGTCGGCTTCGGTCCCGATGCCGGGAAACAGTTCATGGATTGCTCCAACGTGGGGCGATGCTCGTTCAGCCTGGCTGCCGATGAGGTGACATGGCCGGAACAGTCATCGCCATTTGCTGCGGCTACGCCTTTTTGTGCGGGAAGAGCGTGAGCACGACGGCGATTCATCAAACGGTTTCATTCCGCTTCGAGCTTGTCTGAAAAGTAGCTGCGGATGGCATCCTGCCATCCGGAAATCGGCGTCCAAGTCACTCACGGAAGCGCTTTGGTTCTCCCCAAGAATTTCTCCTCACAACTCTTTCTCCGCTTGGAGTGGAATTCCCGCCCAAATTCAAGCATGGGAGGGCTGACGCTCCAATGTTCAGACACGCATCTAAAGATGGGGTGCGCGATTCGCCACCCAGACCAACGTCCCAAATGCCAATGCCGCGAGAATGCCGATCGTGAGTGACACCCAGAAGATTTTCCTGCGCTTGTCCCGATTGGCGCGCGACATCCCTGGCAGGAGATAATACAGCCCGTGCTTTTTAGGTTTCCGGCCAAACATGAATCAGAGGCAGAACAGAACCGCGAGACATCGATGCGTGTGCGTCATTCCTTCGAATGAAACCGTTGCCTGCGGAAAAAATCAACTCAGGGATTCTTCTGAGCAATCTGGCGAAGCTCACGTTCGCAGAATCATCATGCGGGAAAGCGCTGGCGGATTTGTTCCATCGCCCAAACGGCGTGTTCACGAATCAGCGGTTCCCGATCGCTCGCAGCGCGCTCGAGTGCTGGCAGGGCGCGTTCATCTCCGACGTTGCCGAGCGCGACACAGACATTTCGCAGTAACCCGCGACGTTTCGTGCGCAGGATGGGTGTGCCGGCGAACTTCGCTTTGAAACCGGCGTCGTCGAGCGCAAGCAATTCAAGCAGGTCAGGCGTCGCAAGATCGCCACGCGCATGCGGTTTCATCATCGCACCTTCCCGCGCGAACTTGTTCCACGGGCACGCGGCGAGGCAATCGTCGCAACCGTAGATGCGGTGGCCGATCTTCGATCGAAGCTCAATCGGAATCGAACCCTTCAACTCGATCGTGAGATACGAAATGCAAAGCCGCGCATCGACGTTGAACGGTTCGGTGATCGCGCCTGTGGGACAAGCGGTGATGCAGCGACTGCATGTGCCGCAACGGTTGCGCTCTGCTTCATCTGGTTCCAAGGCGAGTGTGGTGATGATCTCCGAAAGAAATATCCAGTTGCCGAGCGAACGGCTGATGAGGTTCGTGTGCTTGCCGATGAAGCCGATTCCTGCGCGTTGGGCGAGGTCGCGTTCGAGCAATGGTCCCGTGTCCACGTACCAAAGCGATCGCGCCTCGGTGCCGCCGAGTTCATTCACAAAACCCGTGAGTGTTTTGAGCCGCGCGGCAAGCACATCGTGGTAATCGGCGAAGCGCGCGTAACGGGCGATCATTGCCGGTTCGTGGGGATCACTTCGGTCGGCGCTGTATGCGGCCGCAAGGGTGATGATGCTTCGCGCGTTTGCGAGCACCTGCTGCGGATCGGCGCGCTTCTGTTGGTTGCGCGCGAGCCACGCCATTTCGCCGTGCTGTCCGGAGTCGATCCAGCGACGCAACTTTTCGGCGTGGTCGGGCGGCGCGGCGGTCGTGACACGGCAATCGTCGAAGCCGAGTTCACGCGCGCGATCTTTGATCGCCTGCTTCAATGCGCGGTAGGGACACTTCGCGCGATGCGGTATTGGTGGAGCACCTGCTGCGCGACATCGCGCGTCGAGCGCAGTTCGGTGTTCAGCAGCACGTCCGCCTGCTTATAGAACGGCGCGCGCTCCTTCAGCAGTTCACGGATTTTCTCCAGCGGCTGTGGATCAGCGAGCAAGGGACGATGACTCTGTGATTTCACGCGCGACCAGATTGTCTCAGGCGACGCCCACAAGCAAACGACGAGCGCGTGTTGCTTGAGGCTCGCGAGGTTTCCCGGGTTCACGACAAGCCCGCCGCCCGTGGAGATCACGGTGTGATGACGCGAGGCGATTTCATGGACGATGCCGCTTTCCAACTCGCGGAATTCCGCCTCGTCCTTTTCGGCGAAGATCTCGGCGATCGTTCTTTTACCACGCGCTTCGATGACGGCGTCCGTGTCGAGAAAATCGAAATGGAGTTGCTGCGCGACAATCCGTCCGACGGAAGATTTTCCCGTGCCCATGAACCCACACAAAGCAATGTTCCTGATGGTTCGGGGTGCGGTCATGCGTCGAGAATCCTCCGCGGCACCCGTAGATGCACGCAGAATTTCTGAAGGTGTCCGCCATTGAAATCCTTACGACAGAGGATGAGGATGCGTTTGCTGGGATGGCACCGTGCGGCTGGATCGGACAACATGAAAAGGTGGCGGATATGGTTATTGCTCGCGTGCGTCGCGATCATTTCAGGAACGGTTGCCTGGATGCTCTGGCCCGATCTTGAAGAGATGGAATCGCCGTCGCAGCCCTACGCGACGGAACTCGCCGACCAGAAGAATGCGCCGCGAGTCACTGACGCATCAGGCGAAACTCAGGTGCCCGATCCAACCAAAGCTCTCCCGCGCATCGGTCTGCACGACTCCATTCATTCGCCGCTCACCGATCGCCAACGGACTTGTTTTCCCAATGAACAAACTTCAGTTTCAGGCCAGAGATTATGACACGAGATCACATTCAGACCGCGATCAAGGATGGCATTCCTTTCTTGATCAGGATGGCTGATGGCGAGAAGTGCCAGGTGTCGGAGGCTTGCCGAATCGCGTTGGGCCGGACGAACGTCATTGTCGTGGGGGACGACGACATGCCGCACATTCTTCCCCTGCTGACCATGACGGGTATCAGCTATCTGAAGACGAAGAAGAAGCCTTGAGGTCGACTTATTGACCGCGCGGTTCGTAGCGATGAAATGAAAACGCCCGGTAACCGAAGCTGCCGGGCGTTGCGATTCAGTTTGGGACTCGCGGAACTCGTCCCTCCAACGATTTTTCACACGGTGTAAGTGCTCGACGCCGTCGTGCCGCCGCGACCGGTCCAGTTTGTGTGGAAGAATTCGCCGCGCGGTTTGTCCACGCGCTCGTAGGTGTGCGCGCCGAAGTAGTCGCGTTGGGCCTGAAGCAAATTCGCCGGCAACACTGCGGAACGATATTGATCGTAGAACGCGAGCGCGGTGCTGAACGCCGGAACCGGGATGCCCTTCTTTGCCGCGGTCGCGACGATGTTGCGCCAGCCCTTTTGCGCCTTCTTGATCTCGCCGCGGAAGAAGTCGTCGAGCATCAGGTTCATCAGCTTCGGATTGTTGTCGTAGGCTTCCTTGATCTTGCCGAGGAATCGAGAACGGATGATGCAGCCGCCGCGCCACATGAGGGCGATGCCGCCGTAGTTCAAGCTCCAGCCATACTCGTTCGCGGCCGCGCGCATGAGCATGTACCCCTGCGCGTAACTGACGATTTTCGACGCGTAAAGCGCGAGGCGAATGTCTTCGATGAAGGCCTTCTTCTTCTCCGCGTTGGCGGCGATGCTCGTGAGAGCGGCACGCGGGCCTTTCAATTTGCGGGCCGCTTTGACGCGCTCGTCCTTCAGCGCTGAAACGCAGCGGGAATAAACCGCTTCCGCCATGAGCGTGATCGGGATGCCGAGATCCTGTGAATTGATGACCGTCCACTTGCCGGTGCCTTTCTGGCCGGCGGTGTCGAGAATCTTGTCCACGAGTGGCGTGCCGTCGTCGTCTTTCTTGGCGAGAATGTCGCGGCTGATTTCGATGAGATAGCTGTCGAGATCGCCCTTGTTCCATTCAGCGAAGACGTTGTGCATCTCGTCGGCGCTCATGCCGAGGCCGTTCTTCATGATATTGTACGCTTCGCAGATGAGCTGCATGTCGCCGTACTCGATGCCGTTGTGAACCATCTTCACATAATGACCGGCACCATTTTCACCCACCCACTCGCAGCAGGGCGTGCCGCCGTCCACCTTGGCGGACACGGCCTGAAAGATTTCTTTCACCAGCGGCCACGCGGCGGGCGAACCGCCGGGCATGATGCTCGGTCCGTTACGCGCGCCTTCCTCACCGCCGCTGACGCCGGTGCCGATGTAGAGCAAACCTTTGCTCTCGACGTATTTCGTCCGGCGATTCGTGTCTTCAAAAAGCGAGTTACCGCCGTCGATGATGATGTCGCCGGCTTCGAGGTGCGGGATGAGTTGCTCGATGAATTCGTCCACCGGCTTGCCAGCCTTCACGAGCATCATCACGCGGCGCGGGCGCTTCAGCTTGCTCACCATCTCCTCGATCGAATGCGCGCCGATGACCTTCGTGCCCTTCGCTTCGTTGGCGAGGAAGTGGTCCACCTTTTCGACGGTGCGGTTGTAAGCGACGACGGTGAAGCCGTGGTCGTTCATGTTGAGGATGAGATTCTGGCCCATCACGGCCAGGCCGATCAATGCGATGTCGCCTTGAGGTTCCATGTCAGTTTAATTGCGTTTGGTTCACGAAAAAGAGGGCGGCAGGTTAGCCAATGCCCCCAACCGCGCCAGTAGAAACTTGGCGAAGACTTGTTGTTCGTTGCGGTGTTGGAATGCCTCGTGCCGCGAGGTATCGCCGATTGCAACACGACCGGCTCCACTGACCGGCTCCCTACCGCGCGCTGGACAGAGACAGTTCGCTGACTACAGTGCCGCCATGGCCGCCCGCTTCATCTTCGCTTTGATGCTAGGTTTCGCGTTTGGGTTTCATCGGTCGCGGTGGTAATCGAACTGAAGAATGCAGAAGCTGGCTGCTATTTGCCGAACCGACAAGAGCCGGGAAGCAAGTGGCGTGTTTCTCGTGGTGGCGATAGTGCCACGGACCAACTGCGTAACACGGAGAATTCATCGGGAGCGGTAAGTGAGTAATCTGGTGCGAGTTATTGGATAGTGCTGAACTTGGCGCCCGCGGTTTTTCACAGTTCGCTGATGAGTGAAAAGCTTCGTGCCGTTCGATCCAGTGGCCCGCTTCCTCTGGCTGAGGTTCAAATTCAACTGCTGGCGACTGCCAAAATGAAAGCCCGCGCCCGTCGTCTGCTGGCCAAATTTCATTATCTGGGTTCCCGTTCGCTGCGCCTCACGCTGGATCGACTCTCAGCACAATAAGCCCAAGCGCCTCTTTGCGCGGGAACTGGGCCGCAAGTCCCGGCGCAGTCTGGCAGGCGACAAACTCAAAGCCTCCCTGGCCGTTGTTGAAAGCAAAACTCCTGCGCGCTGCACGCAAAGTTGCGGCCAAATTCGTTCGCTGATTCAAATTCTCAAGAGCCTCCCCGATTACCGCGCGCGCATTGGCGTTTATCCCCTGTGGAGTCTGGTCGCCATCGGCGTCCTGGCCCATATGTGCGGCGCGCCCCGCGGCCAGAAAGATCTGGCCAAGTTCGCCAAGGGACTCAGTCAGGCCCAGCGTTGCGCTTTGGGCGTCCGCCAGCAAGCCGACCAAAAGTATCCCGCCCCCAGCCAGCCCACCTTCTGCCGTCTGATGGAGCACATCGACGATGACGCGCTGGAAAAGATCTTCCTGCAAGTGCAGGAGCAAATCCGTGGCCCCGCGCCGCGCCAGGATCTCATCGTGCTTGATGGCAAAGAGCCGCGTCATGGCGGCGGCCATTCGGTGCTGACCGCAGTGACCGTACCCAGCCAGCATTATCTGGGCAGCGCGATCGTGGACCAGAAGACCAATGAAATCCCAGTCGCGCGCGAGTTGTTTAAACAACTGGATTTGGACGGACGCAAGGTCAGTTGATTGCGCGGTCGGTGTGCCGTGTGCTCGGCCCTGGCAGAGGCAGCTTGGATTAGAATCATACCCTGCGACGCAACGCCTTTTTTGCCCCACTCCTTTTCCCATGGCGGCGCTGACCACCGCCCGCCGGTGGGGGTATACCCCATATCGAAACCGCCCCCGCATGCTCAAATTGTGTGATGGCACTCGTGCGAATCGCGGGACAATTGAGTTCTCAAGCACAGTGACGGAAATCGCGGTCGGAAAGTAAGAAGACATGCAGACTGTTTCGATCCGCTGGCAAACTTGGGTGGCCGGGCACGCGCGTCCGCGCCTGCTCACGAGCGAACCGCCGTTGCGGGCTGAGTTGTTCAGTATCGAACAACTGTCACGCCACGCCAAAACGCTCGCTACAAACCACCAGGTGGTCACGCGGCAGGCGCCCAACCGTCTGCTGGCCCGATTACGGCAAAACGAGGACACGCTAAGAGCCTTCAACCGCGCGACGCTCTCCGTGAATGCCGACCGGCGCATCACTCCCGCCGCCGAGTGGTTGCTCGACAACTTCTACCTGATCGAGGAGCAGATCCAGATGGCTCGGCGGCATCTGCCCAAGGGTTACAGCCGGGAGTTGCCCCGCCTCTTGGACGGCCCTAACGCTGAATTGCCGCGCGTTTACGACATTGTGCTCGAATTGATCGCGCACGTGGACGCCCAGATTGATGCCGGACCGCTCAGTGCATTCATCGCCGCCTACCAAACGGTGAGTTCCTTGAAACTGGGCGAGTTGTGGGCCATTCCCATCATGTTGCGCCTGGGGTTGATTGAAAATCTCCAACGCGTCACGACCCAGTTGAGCATCGCCCGGGAGCACCGTGATCTGGCGGACTCGTGGGTGGATCGTTTGCAGGAGATGGCGGAAAAGAATCCCTCCCAGCTCGTGGTGGTGGTGGCGGACATGGCGAAGTCCGATCTTCCCTTGTCCTGTTCGTTTGTGGCGGAATTTTGCCGGCGCTTGTCGCGACACAGTCCGGTCTTGCATCTCGCGCGCGGCTGGCTTGAACAACGACTCCTTGAACAGGGGGCGTCCATCGAACAGTTGATCCAACTGGAGAGTCAAAATCAGGCAGCCGACCAGGTTTCCGTCAGCCACAGCATTGCCAGCCTTCGTTTCTTGAGCGCCATGGACTGGAAAGAGTTCGTGGAGGCCCTGAGCCGGGTCGAGGAGACGTTGCGCTCGGACCCCGCCGACGTTTACCGAGGAATGGATTTTGCGACCCGAGACCGGTATCGCCATTCGGTCGAAGCCATCTCCCGGCACAGCCAATGTTCGGAATCGGAGGTCGCGCAGAAAGCCGTCCAACTGGCCGCAGACAGTGTCCGACAAAAAGGGAATGGCGACCGGACCGCCCATGTGGGCTTTTACTTGATAGACAAAGGCCAGCCAGCGTTGGAGCGCGCGGCGAAGGTACGGTGGCCCTCGCAAACGATCGTCGAACGCAGCATCCACCGCTTTCCGCTGACGTTTTATGCCGGCGGTATTGGCGTGCTCACCTTACTCGCCACCCTCGCGTTCACGCAGCAAGCCCTGGCACTCGAAGTGCCGGGCTGGAAACTCATTGGGTTCACCCTGATCTTTCTGCTGTGCGCCAGCCAACTGGCCGTGGCGTTGATGAACTGGCTGGCCACGCTGCTGGTGAAACCCCGTCTGCTCCCGCGTCTGGATTTTTCCTCCGGCATCGCACCGGATTGCCGCACAATGGTGGTCGTTCCCACGATGCTCACAAGCCCCGCTGGTGTGGATCATCTCATCGAGACTTTGGAGATTCATCATCTCGCGAATCGGGATAAGCATCTTCACTTCGCTTTGCTGACGGATTTCCGCGATGCACCGGAGGAGACTCTGCCGGGCGATCAAGGGTTGCTGCAGCGGACGCGGGCCGGAGTCGAGATGCTTAACCGTAAATATTCCTCCGACGCACAAGACCTCTTTTTCTTGTTTCACCGCCCGCGCCGGTGGAATGCCAGCGAGGGCCGGTGGATGGGCTACGAACGCAAACGCGGGAAGCTCGCGGAGTTCAACGCCCTGCTGCGCGGCGGTGCTCGCGATTGCTTTTCCGAGATCGTCGGCGAAACGAACATCTTCCCGGCCGTCAAGTATGTCATCACGCTCGACACCGATACGCAACTGCCCCGCGATGCCGCCCGCAAGCTCGTGGGCACAATGGCGCATCCGTTGAACCGTCCGGAGTTCGATGAGGTGCGTGGGATTGTCGCTGACGGTTACAGCATTTTGCAGCCGCGGGTTGGGGTGAGTTTGCCGAGCGCCCGGCGTTCCTGGTTCGTCCGGCTTTTTGCCGGCGACGCGGGCATTGATCCCTACACGCGGGCCGTGTCCGACGTGTATCAGGATGTTTTCCAGGAAGGCTCGTTCATCGGCAAAGGCATATACGACGTCGATGCCTTCGAGCGGGCCATGAACGGACGCTTCCCGGAGAACACCGTGCTCAGCCACGATTTGTTGGAGTCGTGCCATGCCCGCTCCGCCCTCGTGAGCGATGTGGAATTCTATGAAGAATATCCTTCCCGCTACAACGTGGACATTGACCGGCGGCATCGCTGGATTCGGGGCGACTGGCAGATCTCGCAATGGCTGCTGCCGCGCGTTCCCGGTGCGGATGCCCGGCGCATTGCCAATCCGCTTTCTGGGCTGTCGCAGTGGAAGCTCTTTGACAACCTGCGACGGAGTCTCGTTCCCCCGGCCCTGCTGCTCTTCCTGCTGGGCAACTGGCTGCTCCTGCCTGAACTGGGCGGCAGCTTGCTGCTGGTCCTGGCGATCATCACGTTGCCCGGATTGTTGGCAGCGCTGGTCAATGGGTTGCGCAAGCCCGAGGACTTGCCGTGGCCGATGCATCTGCGCGCCGTGGCCGCGTCGGGTGGAAGGCAACTCGGCCAGATTTCTCTCACGCTGACATTTCTGCCCTATGACGCCTTTATCAGCCTGGACGCCATCAGCCGGACGCTGCTGCGCGTGCTGGTGACGCACAAACGACTTCTCGAATGGCAAACGTCGGGGGATTCCGAGCGGACCACGCGCGCCAATCTTCCCGGCTTTTATGCCACGATGTGGATTGCGCCTGTCGTAGCGCTGGCGACCGGACTGTTACTGGCCCTCATGCAACCGGCCCAACTGTCGTTGGCACTGCCGCTCCTGTGTCTCTGGCTCGCCGCGCCGTGGATTGCCTGGAGAATCAGCCAACCCATTGAATCGCTGAAGCCGGATTTGACTGCGGAGCAATTGACGTTTCTCAGA
This sequence comes from Verrucomicrobiota bacterium, assembly GCA_038205745.1. GTDB lineage: Bacteria > Verrucomicrobiota > Verrucomicrobiia > Limisphaerales > SIBH01 > JANNGC01. Next base: position 15,882 of record JBBRBM010000137.1, read on the forward strand.
CACACCGCTCGCAAGACGTGGCATTTTTTTGAAACCTTTGTCACCGCGCAAGAGAACTGGCTGCCGCCGGACAATTTTCAGGAAGCGCCCAGCCCCACGATTGCTTCGCGCACTTCGCCCACGAACATGGGGCTGGCGCTGCTTGCCAATCTGGCGGCCCGGGATTTCGGATATCTTTCGACCGGCGCTCTGATCCGGCGCACGCAAGACCCCCTCGCCACGATGGAACGACTCGAGCGGTATCGCGGGCACTTCTACAATTGGTATGAGACCCGCACGCTCCGCCCCCTCCTCCCGCTCTATGTGTCCAGTGTGGACAGCGGCAACCTTGCGGGACATTTGCTGACGCTCGGTTCGGGATTGCGGGAACAGGCCAATAAAAAAATCTTCACGCAACAGATTTTTTCGGGCTGCGCAACACGGTAAAAATTCTGAGCGATTTGGATCGCAAGAATGTGGCGCTGGTCACGCTCGACACGGAATTGGCAGCAGCGCCCGCGACCTTGCGCGCGGCGTTTGCCTTATTGGATCGCGCAACGCGTCAGGCGGCCAAGATCGCGGCGGCGATGGCGAACGCAACGGATGAGCTACAAGACTGGTCCCAATCGCTGAAGCGAAATTGCGAGGAACATTTGGCAGACCTGCTTTTCCTCGCACCGTGGCTGAAGTTGCCAATCTCAGATCGTAGCAGCCGACGTG
>JBBRBM010000138.1:0-16461 GCA_038205745.1 Verrucomicrobiota bacterium
GTTCACGCCGTCGCCAGATTGTCTTCCAGCAATTTGGATTTGCTCGTCGCGATTCAGCTTCGCTGGAACAATCACGCCGCAGTTTTGATGCGTCGCAAGCCGGCGGCTTCAGGATGGCCCTGCATCATTCCTTCCACGCTCAAGTGGTAGTCGAGTCGCGGCCATTCGATGCCGTAGCCCGCACCGATGGGCTGGCAGTCTTTGCGTTCCGCCTCCGTGGCATGGAGCAGAGTGGGATAGTACGCGAGCGGAACGGAGAGCGTGCGCCCATCCATCAACTCGACGGTCAAAACGTCCGCCGTGGTTTCGATGCGTTTGACTCTAAGGTCGGAAAAATTCATTCCACTTCTCCAGAATTAAAATTTCATTCTGCTCAATGAGTTCGGCGATTTCTCGCAAGTCGTGCGCCCGGAAACCATGATTGACGGCCAGTCCGACCGGCGACAACCAGAATTTGGCGTCATTCCCGGCTTTCGCAACATGGATGTGCGGCGGCTCGTTACCTTCCTCGGCATAGAAATAAAACTGGTAGCCGTTGATTCGCAGCACCGTGGGCATGGGGCCGACGATGCCGGGAATTGGGTGCGGCTAACAGTGCAAAAAACCCCGCGCCATTACGCCGTTGCCAGGTTGTCTTCCAGCATTTTGGATTTGCCGGCGGGCGGCTGGGGTTCGCTTGTGGGCGCGCTGTCCCACGATTTGATCGCCTCGTAAAAAGTATTGCGCTGCACCGGCGTGCGGCCGATTTCGCGAATGGCTTTCACCATCTCGGCTTCCGTCTGCAACTGCGGCGTCTTCGAGCCGGCCATGTGGAAAATGTGTTCCTCGATGATCGTGCCGTGAAGATCGTCGGCGCCGTAGCTGAGCGCCACTTGCGCGAGCTTCATGCCGAGGCCAACCCAGTACGCGGTGATGTGATCGAAGTTGTCGAGATAGATACGGCTCACCGCGATGGTGCGCAGCGAATCGTAGCCAGTCGGCGGCGTGCGCACTTCGATTCGGTTGTTCTCCGGCTGATACGGCAACGGGACGAAGCCAACGAAACCACGCGTCTCGTCCTGCAACGCGCGAAGCTGCCGCAAGTGATCGACGCGATCGGCTAACGACTCCACGTGTCCATAAAGCATTGTGCAGGTGCTGCGTCCGCCCATGCGATGCCACGTGCGGTGGACATCCAGATATTCGTCGGCGCTCTCCTTGCCCTTCGCGATCTGTGCGCGCACTTCCTTGCGGATAATTTCCGCGCCGCCACCGGTGAGCGAATCGAGTCCGGCGGCCTTCAATTCCGCGAGCGTTTCGCTGACTGATTTTTTTGCGAGCCACGCGAGGTGCAAAATCTCAATCGCCGTGAAGCACTTCAGTTGCAGCTTCGGCTCCAGCGCCTTCAACGCCCGCAGCATCTCGACGTAATAACTGAAAGGCAGCGATGGATGCAGCCCGCCGACGATATGGAGTTCCGTGATGCCGAGACGAAGAGCCTCGCGCGCTTTCTCCACCATCTCGTCGGCACTGAGTTGAAATCCGTCGGCATCCCGCTTCTTCCGGGCGAAGGCGCAGAACTGGCACGAGAGAATGCAGTAGTTCGAGTAGTTGATGTAGCGATTGACGATGTAGCTCGCGCGCGCGCCGACCTTGCGCTGACGCGCGAAGTCAGCAATCGCGCCGACCGCATTGATGTCCTTGCTCTCGAAGAGCCGCAGCGCATCCGCGTCAGAAATGCGTTCGCTCGCGATCACTTTTTCGTAAATGTCGCGCAGCTCGGAGCGTTGCAGATGAAAGCTCATCGTTGGCAGCCTAAGCAGTTTGGAGAAGCGAATCAAACGCCCGCTACTCACCGGCGGCACGGTAAGCTTCCTCCTTCACCGCTTCGGACACGTAAAACCCAGCTTCGCGTTCAAGCTGCATCGTCAACTCACGCACTGACGACAGCTTTCGCTGGAGCTTGGCCTCAACGGCGAGTCCCAACAGGCCGGTGATGCGAAGGCCCTCCCGAACAGCGATGGCACGTCCGAGCTTCTCGTCGATCAACAGCAAATCCGCATTCACTTCCTTGGCGAGCACGATCGCTTCCGCCTCTCCCAAGTCCAACTCAGCCACGAGTCGATTCACTGCCGCACGGTTTGCAATCGCACATACCTGAAGAAAAGAAGGGATTTCGACGTGCGTGCGGAACAACTCCCGTTGTACTGCCTCCGGAATCAGCACCGTTCCGTGCAACGAATGCAGTAAATCAACCCGGCGGATGTGAATGAGCGACGTGATGACCGACGTATCGCTGACGACAATCATTTCTCACGCAGGGCCGCCAGAGTGCGAAGATCAGCCTGCAAGTCCTCAATGTCGTAGTGAATCGAAATGCCACGGCGACCGATCTCGCGTTGAAAATCGAGCTGTGTCACACGGGCAATTTCTGCGGCTCGTCCCAGCGTAACACGTCGATCAGTGAACAAGCCCACCGCCAAATCAACGAGAGCCTGCGCCTCGGTGAGTTCCAGACCGCGCAACGTGTCGTCACGAATCTCGATGAGCATGCGAGCAGAGTAAACGTTTGGGCTCCTTCGGCAAGTCAGCGTCTCGGCATTAAATGAAGATTGAACCGAACCCAGCCCGCGCGTGTCCAGTTTCACACTACATGAAGACCTTTTGGGCTTTGGTTCTGGGGTTGGTTTTGGGCGCGCAATCCGCTTTGACCGCAACGCCGCCGGCTGGCTCGACTGCGCCAGACATTCGCCGCGACGCCACGGTGGAGGCCATCGAGCGCGTGATGCCGTCGGTCGCGGTGAGCAAAGGCATCCTCAGTTCCAAGAGCCGCCGTCCGCCGCTGGAAAATGAACCGCTCGAAGTCGAGGACTGGCTGCAGACGGACGCTGCCATCAACCCGGGCAACAGCGGCGGACCGCTCGCGAATCTGCGCGGCGAATTGATCGGTGTGAACGTCGCCGTGTTTCGCGAAGGGCAAGGGATCGGGTTCGCGATTCCCATTCGGCGCGTCTCGGCGGCGCTGGCCGAAATTTATTCGCCCGAGATTCTTCACTCGTATTGGTTCGGCGCGAGAGTGAAGCCGGGCGCTTCGCCGTTGACGATTGTTTCAGTGCAGCCGGACAGTCCAGCGGCGAAGGCGGATCTCCGCAAAGGCGATCAGATTCTTCAACTCAATGGAGCGCCGCCGAAGGGCTTCATCGACTTCACCCGGCAACTGGTGGAGGACGGCGCGAAGAATTATTCCAGCCGTCTCCTGATCCAGCGCGCCAATGAGCGGCGCACGGTGAACGTCCAACTCGTGCCGGAAAAAACATTCTTCAATCCGCAACTGATCCAGAGGAAGACCGGCTTGGCCGTTGATGAAATCACCGCGGAGGAAGCACACGCCCTCGGCATCAACGACACGCGTGGAGCAGTCGTGACCAGCGTCGAACGCGACAGCCCCGCGGCGAAAGCAGGCTTCCAGCGCGGCATGATCATCACCGCGGCGGATGGACAGACGACTTACTTCGAGGGCCAGGAAGCGCCGGTCTATGTCCCGCTCGCGCGCGTGCTCCATGCGAAGAAGAAGGGCGACCGCGTGCAGTTGGACATCATGGTGCCGCGAAGGTCCGGACCGTACATGACGCTCCAGCAAGCGAAGGTCGCCCTCACGGTTCGCTGAATTTTTGTTGGCTCGCCGCGCGCGCGCTGCCCTAAGCTCCGGCGCGCTTTCAGCCAGTGAGATGATCGAAGTTGTTAATCTGACAAAACGCTATGCCGGTCACACTGCCGTGACCGGGCTGACGTTTTCTGTCCAACGCGGCGAACTGGTTGGCCTGCTCGGTCCCAACGGCGCCGGCAAAACCACGATCATGCGCATCCTCTCCTGCTTCATGCCGGCGACGAGCGGCTCAGCGCGCGTGGCGGGTTTTGATGTATTTACGGAAGCCGACGAAGTGCGCCGCCGCATCGGTTACATGCCGGAAAACAATCCGCTGCACAAAGACATGCGCGTGCGCGATTACCTGAAGTTTCGCGCGCGCTTGAAGGGATTGAGCCGCACGCGATCACGCGAGCGCACCGACATCGTCATGCAGCAGTGCGCACTCACGGATGTCAGCAAGCGCATGATCGGCCAGCTCTCGAAGGGTTATCAGCAACGCGTTGGGCTCGCCGACGCGCTCGTTCACGATCCCGAGTTGATCATCCTCGATGAGCCAACGATCGGCCTCGACCCGAACCAGATTCGAACGGTGCGCCAGCTCATCAAAGATCTCGGCGGCAACCACACGCTGCTCATTTCGACCCACATCCTCCCCGAGGTCGAGATGACGTGTAATCGCGTGCTGATCATCCATGAGGGAAGGATTCTCGCGGACGACTCGCCGAAAAACTTGCAGAAGGTGATGAGCGATGGCGGACAGATAATCGCGGAAATTGCCGCGCCAGCCGACGAGCTGCGCGCCTGTTGGGAGCTGGTGCCGGAGATCGAGCACTACGATGTAGCTCCCAGTGATGGAGATTATTTCCGGTGCTCGCTGACCCCGCGGGCCGGCGCTGACCTGCGGGCACAGATTTTTTCCATCGTTTGCGAACGCAACTGGAAGCTCCGCGAACTGACGCACAGCCGGCATTCGCTTGAGGATATTTTCGTGCGGGTCACGCGGGCCGACCGGGAGGAGGAAGCCTGATGCAAGCTTACGTGACACTTGTGCGGCGCGAACTGGGCAGTTCGTTCCTGTCGTGGACCGGATACGTGGTCGTGGGCGCCGTCGTGTTTCTGCTCGGGATGTGCTTCGTCAACCTGCTCGCCGCACTGAACAACACCGACACCGAGCAGCCGCTGCTGGAGATGTTTTACAGCACGTATTATTTCTGGCTGATCCTGCTGCTGGCGACACCGGTGATCACGATGCGTTCGTTCGCCTTGGAAAAATCCTCCGGCACGTTCGAAACATTGATGACGACTCCGGTGAGCGACAAACAGGTCGTCTTTGCGAAGTTCACGGGCGCGCTCATTTTCTACACCCTCATGTGGCTGCCGCTGGCCGCGTGCATCTTCATCGTGCGCAGATTCAGCAATGACCCGAGCGCGCTTGATCCGGGCGCGATGCTCAGCACGGCGCTGGGTATTCTGCTGCTGGGTGCGCTTTACGTGTCGCTGGGTTGCTTCGCATCGTCGCTCACCCGCAACCAGATCATCGCGGCGATGCTGAGTTTTGTTCTCGGAATTTCGCTGTTCCTGATGAGTTTTCTCTCCTACGCGTTTGCGGGCGACAACTCGATCCTGGCAAGAATCTTCGCACACGTTTCGCTGATCGAGCACATGCGCGATTTCGCGCGCGGCGTGGTGGATACGCGCGCGGTCGTGTTCTACGTGAGCCTCACGGCGCTGTTTCTTTTTCTCACGCATCGCGCCATCGAAAGCCGCCGGTGGAAGTCATGAACGACGAGGAGCGCAGACCACAGACGTTCTCGATCGCGCGGCGTTTCGGCGCCAGCCTGAACCTCATCATCACGATCGCGGCGGTGCTGGCCATCGTCGGTGCGGTGAACTATCTCAGCATGCGCCGGTTCACACGCCTGAACCTGACCCGCAGCGTCGATACGGAACTCTCACAACGCACCCGTCACGTGCTGGCTTCGTTGACGAACAACGTGCGCATCGTCACCTACTTCAACTCCGACGACGATCTCTTCTCTCGCGTTCGCGCGTTGCTGAAGGAATATGAGAACGCCAGTCAGGGAAAAATCCGTGTGCAGCATGTGGACTATCTGCGCGACGCAACCCTCGCCACCAAGATCAAGCTCGAGTTCAAGCTGACGCAGCCGGACGCCAAGGAGTTCGTCCTCTTCGAAGCCAATGGCCGCCAGAAGGTCGTCGATTCCAAAGCTCTTTCTGATTACGACTACTCAAATCTGATCTCGGGCAAGAACCGCGACGTTCATCGCACGCACTTCAAAGGGGAGATGCTTTTCACTTCGGCGATCTATGGCGTCGCGCTGCAGCGTTCGCCAAGGGCTTATTTCCTGATCGGGCACGATGAGCACAGTCCGCAGGATGAATCACAGGAAGAAGGCTACTCGAAATTCGCCCTCATTCTTCAGAACGAAAACAACTTTGAACTGGCGCCGCTCGATCTCACTGCGAGCAAGGAAGTCCCGGCTGACTGCAATCTACTGATCATCGCGGGACCGTACACGACGATCGATGAAGAACAGGCTGCCCGCATCCAGCGCTATCTGGATCAAGGCGGACGGCTGCTGGTGATGTTCAACTCCAAGCAACTCAGGATCAATCGCTCGTCAGGATTGGAGAAGATGCTCGCGTCCTGGGGAATCGAAGTCGGGCAGGAACTCGTGACGGATCCGGAGAACGCCACTTCCGAAACCGGTCTGGATCCGAAGCCTGTCACGCCCGGTTCGCATCCGATCGTCAATTCACTGGGCGCGGCGCGGCTCCATTTTCTCTATCCGCGATCGATCCACGCAGCACGCAACAACGCCGCACGCCGTGAAGAAACGAAGGTGGAGGAACTGTTGTTCACCGGGCCGAAGACAGTCGTGCTCAGCGATTTCACTCGCGCCGGTCCACGGACGCGCACGGCCGCGCCGCCGCAGCCATTGGCGGTGGCCGTGGAAAAGAGCATCCCCGGCCTTGAGCGTGGCGCGACCCGCATTGTGGCGCTCGGCGACTCGACATTCTGGTCCAACAAGCTGATCGAATCGGATGCGAACCGCGAATTCGCCGCGTCCACCGTGAACTGGCTCGTGCAACAAAACCTGTTGCTCGGCGAGATCCCGCGCCAGAAAATCCGCACCTACAAGCTTACGATGACCAACTCCGAGATGCGCACCTCGCGCTGGTTGTTGCTCGGGGCCATGCCGGGTGGCGTGATGCTCATTGGCTTGATCGTGTGGATGCGTCGCCGCAACTGATATGAACTGGCGCAACACGTGGCTTCTGGTCGGGATCGCGGCGGCGCTGCTGGCGTTCATCTTCCTCTACGAGCGGCATCTTCCGAATGGCGCAGCGAACTCCGCGCCCCCGGCGCTGCTCGCGGATTTTCAGTCACGCTCTGCGAAGTCGTTGCAGTTGCGGCACGGCACGAAGTTCGTCATCGCACTGGAGAAAAACAACGGCGCGTGGCGCTACACGAGGCCGTTCAGCTATCCCGCGGCGTCGCTGAAATTGGAAGGTTTCCTCCAGGTGCTCGAAGACGTGCTGCAGGGCCCCCACATCACGCCGCAGGAAATCGTCGCGCGGAAACAGTCACGCGCGGACTTCGGATTCGACGCCCCGGCCATCGCGATCTCGCTCGAGTCAGCCAATGGTCCGCATGCGTTGCGCTTCGGTGCGCGCACTCCCTCCGGCGACCAGATTTACCTCGAGGTGGACGGCAAGCCCGGCATCTACGTGGTGAGCACGGCGATCCTCGATCGTTTGCCGCGCACGCAGAACGACTGGCGTGACACGGCGCTCTTCACTGTTCCCGAAGAAAAAGTGGACCGATTCGAAGTGACTCGCGCCGGCACCGGCGGCTTTGCCTTGCAGCGCGATCCGACGAACAAGCTGTGGCGCCTGACGCGACCCGCGCATCGGGCAGATCAGGTCGGCGTCGCCTACCTGCTGCAACAGTTTGCACAGGCACGCATCGCGGCGTTTGTGACGGACGACCCGGTGGATCTGGATGCCTTCGGTTTGCAAACGCCGGAAGCGGAATTGACGATCGCGACTGGCAACACCGTTGAGCGCGTGCTCTTCGGGCGCAGTCCCACCAACGATTCGGCGCAGGTCTTTGCACGGCAGGTCAACAGCACCAACATCGTGCTCGTCTCCACCAACATTCTTCAATCCTTGCGGAAGGAGTTTCGTGACTTGCGGGACAAGCGGCTCATTGCGTTCGCGCCCGAAACCATCGATGTCATCGAGGTGCATGGAGACGAAACATTCCTTTTGAAGAAGCAACCAAACGGCGTGTGGACCGTCGCCGATGTGCCGGTCGATACCGCCTTCATCAACATGCGGCTCATGTCGCTGGCGCAAATGCAGGTGATCGACTTTGAGAAAGACGTGGTGGCCGACTTCGCTCCCTTCGCGCTCGATCCGCCGCGCCGTCAAATCGCTTTGCGCACCAGCTCGACGAACGGAGCCGTCGTGACGAACGCGCTCGTGGCCCGGCTCGACTTCGGCACGAACAAGGATCCGATTGCAGTTTACGTGCGGCGTTCGGACGAAGCGTCGGTTTACACCGTTCCCTCGATTGAGTTGCAGCGCTTCCCTTCGACCGTCTGGCAATTGCGCGATCATCAGGTGTGGAGTTTTGCGACGAATGAAGTCGTGCGCGTGGCGATCCGCGAGGAGGGCCGCACACGACAGCTTCTTCGCCAGCCGAACGGGAATTGGGCGGACACCGCCGGCGACGTCAATCCCTACGCGCTTGAAGAAATCATGTTCCGCCTTGGCAATCTGCCGGCCTACGCCTGGATTGCGCGCGGCGAGGCGGCGCTCGCGCAGTACGGATTCAAGCCGTCCAATTACCAACTCTCGATCGACCTTAAGCAGGGTGAAAGAACTCAAACCGTCTCGCTACAGTTCGGCGGGCCGAATGCGTGGCGCATTCCGTACGCGTCGACAATGATCGACGGACAGTCGTGGATATTCGAGTTCCCGTGGCAGTTTTTGCCGGACGTGCAACGCCATCTTTCCATTCCGGCGCCAAGAGAGAACTGACATGGCGCGCAAGCCGCAGAGCCGGTTCTGGCGCATCGTTCGCCGCGTGTTCCGATGGTGTCGCATCGCCGTTCTCCTGCTGGTGCTGGCGGCGATCATCGCAGCGGTTTGGCTCAACCGCGTTGGTGTTCCAGACTTTCTCAAGCAACGGCTCGTCTCGGAACTGCGCACGCGCGGCATCTCGCTCCAATTCACGCGCATGAGGCTGCACTGGTATCGCGGCATCATCGCCGAGAACGTGCGCATCGGAAAGCCAGCGGACACCAACGCACCGCAATTCTCCGCCACCGAAGCCGAGTTGCTGGTGAAAGGGCGTGCCTTGCTCGGTCGCAGGCTCGAACTCTCCGGTCTCGCGCTGCGCGGCGGCCGCATGACACTGCCCGTCTGGGGCACCAACGACACACCGCGGGAACTGGTAGTGGAAAAGATCGGCGGCGAGCTGCGCTTCTCGCCGCCAGACGGCTGGGAACTCGCGAACCTTCACGCCGAGGCCTTCGGCGTGAAGCTGCTGCTCGGCGGCGCTGTCACAAATGGCTCCGCATTCGCGAAACTCAAGTTCCTGCGCCACCCATCGGAAGAAAAAAGTTTCGCGGCATTCTGGTATGAGCTGATCGAAAAGCTGGAACGGTCACAGTTTGCCGCCCCGACGGAAATTGTGGGCCGCATCACTGGCGATGCCAACGAGCCGAGTTCATTTCGCGCATCGATCAACGTCAATTCGCGCGGCGTCGATTCGCCATGGGGACGGGGCAGGGACGTGAACGCTTCCGTCCAACTCGCGCCGTCGAAGGAAGGATCGTTCACGGCCGACGTGAAGCTGCAGGCGCGCAACGCAGACACGCAGTGGGGAAAAGCCGGCTCGTTAAGCCTTGAAGCGCACGTCGCTCCGTCATTCACGCGCTGGACGCCGACGAACGCCCACCTCTCCCTCGTGGTAAAACAAGCACGCACGCCCTGGGCGAACGCGGGCAACCTGACGCTCGTGGCCGACTTCCTGCCAAGCGCCGCGGACGATGCCGCTTCGCTCGCCCACTATGTCCTGCGCGCGCAGCAGGTGGAGTCGCAATGGGCCAGGGTGGCGCGGCTCGAACTCGAATCGGATGCCGTGCTCACGTCATCAAATCTCTGGCCAAGCAAAGCGACTGCGAAGCTTCAGTTCTCGGGCGCGGAAGGGGCTTCGTTGCGCGCGAGCGGCGGGAGCGTCGAGGCATCAATCGATTTGCCACCGCTCACCGCAATGGAATTCGCGAACACGAATCTCTCGTGGTGGACGCGGCTCGATCGCGTTCGCGCCGGACTCGGAGTGCGCGCGAGCGACGTGCATTCGCCACGCATCGACGTGAAGCAGATCGCCTTCATCGCCGATTGGCGGGCGCCGGTGCTCGCGTTGCGTGATCTGCGCGGCAATCTTTACGACGGCGACGTGGAAGGTTTCGCGACATTAAACTCCGTGACACGACGGCTGAGCGCGACGGCAAGGACAACGGTTGATCCGCATCGCATTCAATCGTTGCTCGATACCAACACACAAAAGTGGCTCGCGCAGTTCACGTGGGACAAGGCGCCGGGCTTGAAGGCGAACGCGGAGGTCACGCTGCCCATTTGGACTAACGGAGTGACGCATTTCGCCGCGACCGACTGGGACAAGGAAGTCCTGCCCACGCTCAGCATCAACGGCGAGTTCCAGACGGAACGTGCGACGTATCGCACGGTGCCCGTCACGTCGGCAAAATCATCATTCACCTTTTCCAATCTCTCGTGGCGATTGCCGAACCTCGCGGTCACGCGGCCCGAGGGACGCGCGTTCATTGCGCACAGCGGACACAGTCGCACGCACGAGTTTATGTTCGATATCGACAGCACGGTGGACCCGAAAGCAATCGGGCCATTGCTGAGCAAGGGCGAGCGCGATTTGCTCGACTGGTTCGTGTTCACGAACATGCCGCACCTGCGATTGCAGATGTCCGGGCAATGGCACGAGCCGGAAAAAATTTCGTTCCGAGCTGAAGTTGCCACCACAAATCTCAGCTTCCGCAGCCTGCCTGTCCGCGAGGCGCGCTCGCTCATCACCCTGACGAATCAACTTCTGGTGTTCGCGAAGCCCATCGTCGTCCGCGCCGAGGGAATGGGCCGTGCCGACGCGGTACAGGTGGACACGGTCAAGAAAACGATCCTGATCGACAATGCGACCGGCTCGCTCGACCCCGCCGACGTCACGCACGCAGTGGGACCGGACACCGAGGAGTTGATCAGGCCGTATCATTTCTTCAACCCGCCCTCCGCACACGTGTATGGCTTCATCGACACCGAAGACGCGAGTCGGAGCGATGTGCATTTCCAAATCGCGGGCGGGCCGTTCGAATGGATGAACTTCCGGTTCCAGCAAATCACCGGGCACGTGCATTGGATCGGCCAGGGTCTGACGCTTTCCAACATCCAGGGTTCATTGCACGGTGGACGACTGGAAGGTTCGGCGAAGTTCGACTTCACGAAACAGACGGCCTTTTCCTTCCGCACTCTATTCAACGACATCAACCTGCATTCATTCGTCGCCGACTTCGGCAGCAAGACCAACAAGATCGAAGGTACAATGAACGGCGTTCTCGTGATCACGAACGCCGTGGGTGATGACATGAAGAGCTGGTTTGGTTACGGCAACGTGGCGGTGAACGATGGCTTGCTTTGGGAATTCCCTATCTTCGGATTGTTCTCACCGATGCTCAATGCAGTCAAAGAAGGCGCGGGCAACAACAAAGCGAAGGATGCCGTGGCGAGTTTCACCGTCATGAACAGCGTAATCTACTCGAGCGATCTCGTGATCCACGCCTCCGGTAACATGCGGCTCAAAGGCGAAGGCGCGGTGGATTTCGACACGCGCGTGAACGGCAGGATGACGGCTCAATTGTTCCGCGACACGCCGGGCCTGGGCGGTCTCATGGCAACCGTGCTTTGGCCCGTGACGGAAATTTTCAAATACAAAGTCACCGGAACCCTCGCCCGGCCGCAGGCCGCGCCGCTTTACATCCCGGGCTTTCTCACGCACCCGTTCAAGACGTTGAAGGGGTTGGGTGGAGAGAAAGGGGAACAGTAATCAGTAGGTCAGTAATCAGTGAATCAGTTCAGAACAAACAACGGTCACTGATTACTGATTACTGCTTCACTCGTCACCCCGCCGCTGATCAGGAAAAGCACCGCCATTCGAACCGCCAAACCGTTCGTCACCTGTTCGAGGATCACCGAGCGCACGCAGTCGGCGATCTCGCTGTTGATTTCCACACCGCGATTGATCGGGCCGGGGTGCATGATCAGCACGTCTGGTTTTGTTCGCTCAAACCGGGTCTTGCTGAGGCCGAACAACGTCGTGTATTCGCCGATGCTCGGGAACATCGTCTGGCGCTGACGCTCGTGTTGGATGCGCAGGAGATTGATCACGTCGGCGGATTCGATTGCCTCATCCACGTCGTAAGTGACGCGGCAGCCCATCTTCTCGAAAACACGCGGCACCAGCGTGCTGGGCCCGCAAAGCGTCACGTGTGCGCCCAGTTTCGTGAGCGCCCAGATGTTCGATCGCGCCACGCGGCTGTAGAGAATGTCGCCGAGGATCGTGACGTTCAGGCCTTCGATGCGGCCCTTCTTCTCGCGGATCGTAAATGTGTCGAGCAGCGCCTGGGTCGGATGCTCGTGCGCGCCGTCTCCGGCATTGACCACGTGCGAGTTCACCACGCGCGACAGAAAATGCGGTGCGCCGCTGGCGCTGTGGCGGATCACGATGATGTCTGCGTTCAACGCCTCCAGATTGCGCGCGGTATCCTTGAGCGTCTCGCCTTTCTTCAACGACGAAGCTTCCGCAGTGAAATTGATCACGTCCGCGCTGAGACGCATGGCGGCCAGTTCAAAGCTGATGCGCGTGCGGGTGGAAGGTTCGATGAACAAATTAACAACCGTCTTTCCGCGAAGGGCCGGAGTCTTTTTGATCGCGCGCTCGCCAACCGCTTTGAACGCCCGCGCCGTGTCGAGCACGCTGTAGATCTCGTCGACCGTGAGCGATTCGATGTCGAGAAGGTGTTTGCGTTGCCAGTTCATAGCTTCTCCAACGTCACGATGTCCGGCCCGCCATCTTCCTTGATCTGCACGTTGACGCGTTCGCGCAGCGACGTCGGAACATTTTTGCCGACGAAGTCCGCCTTGATGGGTAACTCGCGATGGCCGCGGTCGATCAACACCGCGAGTTGAACCCGCTGCGGCCGGCCGAAGTCATTCAGCGCATCAAGCGCGGATCGAGTCGTGCGGCCACTGAACAACACGTCATCGACGAGCACCACCGTCTTGCCGGTCACATCGAATGGGATGACCGTGGGATGAATCTCGGGCGCCGCATGGATCGCGATGTCGTCGCGGTGCATGCTCACGTCCAGCGCGCCAATGGGCAGCGCCGCGCCAAGAATATCCTTGAGCAATACACCCAGCCGTTGGGCGATGAACACGCCGCGGCGTTGCACGCCCACCAGGACGAGGTCCCGTGGGGATTCGTTTCGTTCAGCAATTTCATGAGCCATTCGTTTGAGCGAGCGGCTGAGCGCTTCCGAACTGAGGATGAGCACGGGTTCAGGCATAAAAAAACGAACCGGAGTGAACCGATTCGTCGCGAGTGGAGTTGGGTGGTTTATTCATGTTCCTTCGCGGTCTCGCAGGACCACGTTAAAGGAGCGGTCGAGTTTCAGTTGTGCTGCGACGCGTGCTGCTGTGTGCGCGCTTTGCGCCACTTGGCGCGGTGCTTGATAATCCAATCGGTGAGAGCACGCTCGAACCCAATGTCGTACCCGGCCTTCTCCGATTCGATCCATTTGTGTCGCAGGATCTCCTCACGCTCAGCCTGGAACTCTCGGTACAAAGAAGAGTTCTTAACGAGATCGCTGCTAGAGGTCTCTTGAGCGGTGTTTGGCATACTCGAACTCAAAGTGGTTCAGACGTTATCACTCGTTCGCCGCAACACAACGTTTTAGTGACCACTGCTTCGTGCGCAATTCTACCCTGCCGCCCTTTAGTTCAATTGCTTCCGCACGTTGATGGCAATGTCGGTAAATGCACGACCGGGCGCTGAATCCGGGCTGGTAACCACAATCGGCTGTCCGGCATCGCCCCCTTCGCGGATCTGCATGAAGATGGGAATCTCACCCAGAAATGGTGCATTTTGCCGCGCCGCTTCGGCTTTGCCGCCGCCGTGACCGAAGAGTTCAATGCGGTCGCCAGTGGGTGTGGTGTAGTAACTCATGTTCTCCACGATGCCGAGGATGGGGACGTTCACCTTCTGGAACATCGCAATGCCTTTGCGCACCACACCGAGCGAAGCTTCCTGCGGCGTCGTCACGATCACCCCGCCGTCGAGCGGGACGGTTTGGCAGAGCGACAGTTGTGCGTCACCGGTTCCTGGCGGCAAATCCACGAGCAAGTAATCCAGTTCCCCCCATTCCACCGAGTGAACGAACTGCTGAATCGTTTTCATGATCATCGGGCCGCGCCAGATGACCGGCTGATCGCTGTCGAGCAGAAAGCCCATGCTCATGAGCTTTACGCCGTAGTTTTCGGGCGGCACGAGTTTCTCACCCTCGCTGATGGTGGGGCGCTGCTTGATTCCCATCATCAACGGAATGCTCGGGCCGTAGATGTCGCAATCGAGCAACCCGACGCGCTCGCCGAGATGCCTCAGAGCACAGGCAAGATTCACCGAGCAAGTCGATTTGCCGACGCCGCCCTTGCCGCTGGCCACGGCGACGATGCGTTTGATCCCGACGACTTTATTCGGCTGTCCGGCGGCGGGTTGCCCGCTGGCCGGTGCCGCAGGCTGGTTCACTTGCACTGAAACCATCTGCACGCCCGGCACGCCGCGCAACACGCGCTCGGCGTCGGCCTTGATCTGCTGCGCTGCTTCGGCGTTCGCGGACGTGAGTTGGATTGTGACGTTCACTGCGCCGCTGTTCGCCGCGATGTGCTTCACGATGCCGAATGACACGATGTCGCGCGAGTAACCCGGATACTTCACCGCCTTCAACGCGTCGGTGATCTGCTGTTCTGAAATCATGTTCAAGGTTGTGCCGGGAATGTCGGCACAGGCACAATCCTTCGTTGCGGACCGGCACAGCGCAAGGGCGAACGTTGAATTCGATCGGGCAGTGAAGTTGAACCACGATCTCGCCATCACCATCGCGATCTTGCAAAGTCGTGCGCATGAGCAGTGGTCCACTCACTGTCGGCGCATTCACCATACCAATCCCTGCTGCACTTTTATCAACTGCCGCTGCCGGAGCTGCGCTCCGTAAAGTCGGCACGTCTTGAATATGAATTCTGCCGAAAGAATTGAACTCGAAGAACTACAGCGGCGACAGGCGTTGCTGACGGTAAGCCTGAGCGCGCTGACCAATGATATCGATCGCTTGAAGGCGCGACTCGCGACGGTGAGTGCGGTCGAGGAAGTATCACCTTGGGCTGCCAGCGCCGAACCCATCGTACCCGTACCAACGGTTGTGCAAACCACGCCGCCGCCGCTGCCTCCAAGGATCGAGGCGATTGCACCCGTTTCCCCCATCGTCTTCGAGCCTCAAGCCCGAGACGCAATTCCGCCGGTCGCGCCGCCACTGCGCGAGACGTTCGAGATGAAGCTCGGCACTTATTGGCTCGTGCGTATCGGCATCGTGATGTTGCTGACAGGCTTGGTCTTCCTCGGCACGTACGCTTACAAAAACTACATCGGAAAATTTGGCGCGCCCGGCAAGGTCACTCTGCTTTACACAGCCAGCGCAGTCCTGATTTGTGCGGGCGCGTGGCTGCAACGGCGGCGCGAAAAAGAAAACATGCGCAACTACGGCCAGGTGCTCTTCGCCGGCGGACTGGCCTCGGTTTACTTCACGACCTACGCCGCGCATTACGTGAGTGTGCTGCGCATCATCGCGAGTCCGGTCGTGGGTGGCTTGCTGTTGCTCGCCTGGGGAGCGGTAACAATCTTCATCGCCGATCGCCGCAAGTCCGAAGCGCTCGCACTCTTTGCCGTCGGTTTGTCTTACTACACTTCTGCGATCACGAGCGTCGGTTTGTTCACCCTCTACTCGAACCTCGTGCTCACCGGTGCCGCGGTGTTTCTGCTGGTGCGCAATCGTTGGACGTTGCTCTCGTTCATCAGCGTCGTCGCGACTTACGGCGGCTTCGCGTTCTGGCGGTTCCATCAAGGCCAATGGAGCTGGGGCGCGCGCTCAGAACTCTTGATCGGCGATCTCTTTCTGGGCGGCTATTGGATATTCTTCACCGCCGCGGTGTTCCTCGCGCGCGATTCGGCATTGGCGCGAGCGCGGCGGGCGACGTTCGCCACCTTGAACAACGCGGCGTTCTTCAGCCTCGTGCTGCTCTCGATGATGCACGTGATGCACGGCAACTTCTGGAAGTTCTCGCTCGGCTTCGGCGCGGTGCTGCTCGCGTGTTCTGCTGCGGCAAAGCGTTTTCTCGTGAGCGAGCCAATGCTGAAGAACGCCTATCTTGTGCAAGGTCTGGTGCTCGTCACGATGGGCTTCATCGCTTACTTCACCGGATTGAAACTGGCCCTCGTGCTCGCGGCGGAAAGCGTGGTGTTCACCATCTTCGGTCAGCAGCGGAACAACCTTTTCCTGAAGGGCGCTGCGATCGTCACTGCCGCGCTGGCAGGCGCGTGGGTCATCTACGCGAGCACCGCCGCAAGTCGTGATGTGCTGCTCGGAAGCGCCATCGCGGCGGGAATG
>JBBRBM010000139.1:0-16440 GCA_038205745.1 Verrucomicrobiota bacterium
GCCCGAGGAAGTGAAGGAGGAATACAAGCCGGTCGAGATCACCGAGAAACCTCAAGGCTTGCTCGAGACGATCAAGATGGTCGCGAGCAAGGTCGTGAGGAAAGTTCAGCGGCTGATCAAGCCGGTGAAGCACATCAACAAGGAAGTGATCATCAACGCGGAGTCGCTCGAGACACGCGTGGCGGTGATCGAGGAGGGCAAGCTCGAGGAATTCACCATCGAGCGCACGACGGAGGAACGGCTCGTCGGCAGCATTTACAAGGGCAAGGTGCGCAACCTTGAAGATGGATTGAAGGCGGCGTTCGTCGACATCGGCTTCGAGAAGAATGCGTTCCTGCACTATTGGGATATTGTGCCGAGCAACTTCGACAGCGGCGTGGAAGTTGTGGAACGCGAAGACCGCCGCCGACCGGAGAAGCCAAAGATCACCCAGCGCGACATTCCGCGCGTGTATCCACCCGGAAGCGAGATCGTCGTCCAGGTCACGAAAGGCCCGATTGGCACGAAGGGGCCGCGCGTCACGACGAACCTGGTGTTGCCGGGTCGTTATCTCGTCCTGCTGCCGAACTCGGATAAGAGCGGCATCTCACGGAAGATCGAGAACCAGGAAGAGCGCCAGCGCTTGAAGAGGATTCTGCGTGAGCTCGCCATTCCGGAAGGCATGGGAGTGATCATGCGCACCGTCGGCGAGGGGCAGCAGAAGCGTTATTTCGTCCGTGACCTCGCGCTCTTGCTCGAGGAATGGAACGAGGTTCAGGACAAAATTAAGAACGGACCTTCACCGGGCTGTGTGTTCCAAGAGCCTGACTTGATCGAGCGCACGGTGCGCGACTTCCTCACCGAGGAAGTGGAACGCATCGTCATCGACAGCCCGGCGGCGAACGAACGCGTCAAGGACATCATCGGCCGCATCTCGCGACGTTCGCTCTCGAAGGTGAAGCTCTACGCGGATCATCAGCCGATCTTCGATCGCTTCAATATCACGCGCCAGTTGGAGACCACGTTCAGCCGACAGGTGCATCTGAAGAGCGGTGGTTACATCGTGATCGACGAGACCGAAGCGCTCGTGGCCATCGACGTGAACACCGGCCGTCACAAGAGCGGCAAGGATCAGGAGCAGACGATTCTCAAGGTAAACCTCGAAGCTGCGGAAGAAGTCTGTCGCCAGCTTCGCCTGCGCAACATGGGCGGATTGATCGTGCTGGACTTCATCGACATGAAAGGTCGCCGCGACCAGCAGCAGGTTTATCAGCGCATGAAGGACGGTCTGCGCCGCGACAAGGCGAAGACGCACATTCTTCCGATCTCACAACTTGGTTTGATGGAGATGACCCGCCAGCGGCACAGCGAAAGCGTGCGCTCGGCAGTCTATGACGATTGCCCGTACTGCAAAGGCCGCGGCAAGGTGAAGAGCGCCATCACCATGAGCGTGGAGATTCAGCGCAAGCTCGCCGAGATCCTGAAGAAGCGCCCGCGCGACGAGTCGGATTTCCAACTCAAGATCCTGGTGCATCCCAGTGTGTTATCGCGTCTGCGCACCGAGGACGAGAAGCTCATCACCGAGATGGAAAAGCGTTACTTCGGCAAGCTGAACTTCCGTCCTGAGCCGACGCTGCACGCCGAGGAGTTCCGCATCATCAACGTGGAGAACAATGAGGAACTCGCGAGGGCGTGAGTCATCTCAAATCAAATCGATCGGATACGGCGGCACGTCCAGCGTGCCGCCGTCGCCGCACTCTGCCTGCGGAATCCAAGAACAGTCGGTTCATTTTGGTTGAAACAGTCCTGTTACGACGGGAAGCTACAGAGGAATGAAGACGGTCGAGGCTTCTCGATTACTGGTGCGTGGCGCGCAGCCATGGCCGATGTCAGTGACCGCTTACCATGCGCTCGGCGAGGCGGGATTGATTCCTGAAAACACGGAACTGCTCTACGGGTTCGTTTACGAGAAAATGCCGAAGTCACCATTGCACAGCGCTTTGCTTCGCCGCCTTCTCAAACTGCTGCGGCAAATCCCACTGCGCGACTGTTTCATTTCCAGCGAACAACCAATAGCGTGCGGCGATTCTGAACCGGAGCCAGACCTCGCCGTCATTCGTGGCTCGGAAGACGATTTCTGGACTGAACACCCGCAAACGGCGGAACTCGTCATCGAGATTTGTGTGAGCAGTCGTGACTACGACCGGTCAAAGCTGCTCGCCTACGCGGCGGCTGGCGTGAAAGAGGTCTGGCTCATTTTGGCGCCGGAACAGCAGCTTGAAGTTTATCGCCTGCAAACAAATGGACAGTTCAGCGAGGCGGCGCAGTTTGGTTCCGCGCAGCAAGTCGAATGCGTGGCCGTCCCCGCAATCAAACTCCAAATGCACGCGCTCTTCGCGCAATAGCCATTCGAATCCAACAAGCAAAACGCCGCGGAAGTTCCGCGGCGTTTCGTTTGAAATGGATCGATCTTATTTCGGCGCTGCGGGTTTCGCCGCAGCGTTGGCCGGCTTCACATCTTTCCGGGTATCCGGCTTGCTGTCATTCACAGTACGGACGGTGATGAACCACGCATTCTTGCCTTTGTCTTCTCCACCGATCGCCAGCACTTCACCCTTCGGCAACGGCTTGTCCACGCGATTCACCGGTTTGCCTTCGCCGTAGAGTTTCACGGTGACGTTGTTGTTGCCTTTGTCCTTCACCTCGATCGAGCACTTCTTGCTCATCACGATGTTCGTATAAGCCTTATCGCTGATGGTGAAGATCTTGCGGTCCACTTCGAAGTAGTTCTTCCACTTCAAGGGCATCTCGTTGAGTTTCTTTGCGAGGTCGCCTTCAAGTGGTTTGTGCGAAGGCTCGGGGGACTTGTCGTCGTTGGTTCCCCAGATCAACCGGGCTTCCAACTTCCGCTCAGCAGCCGTCGCCGCCAACGCAGTGACGCCGAGCGCGACCGCAACAGCTCCGAACCGCAAGGCCCGGCGAATAGCAAGGGATGGATGCATTGTCTGCTACTGAATGGAATCGTCAGCGGAATCGGATTCGTCGTCGGACGGGGTTGAGTCAGAAATCCAGACCACCGTCATTTTCTGCGACTCAGACCGGAACGAGAATGAGGTCGAGTCACCAATCGGATTCTCGATCTCCTCGAACAAATCATGGGACGGAAGAAACGAAACCATGTTCATCTGGAACGCCGCGACGACCAGCAACGCTGTCGCAACGCCGAAACCACTGGCTGCCGCCAGATGCCGGCGCACAAACGCCAGCCACCACGGAGCAGCCGGGGACGCGGGAGTGGCTTCCAGTTTCTGAATCTCGCGCTCGATCTTGCTCCAGAAAAATTCGCGCGACTCAGGAAGGCGCCACTCGACCTCATTGCCTTTGAGCCCGACCGACGTCTGCTGCAGCTCGGTATACAAGGCGCGAGCCGTCGCGTCCTTCTCCATCAATGCCGCAACTTCGGCGGACTCGCCCGGCGACAATTCGCCGTCGAGATAAGCCTGCAACTTCAAATCCATTTCGTGCTTCATCGCATTTCCTCTTTCCGATAACTCATCATCAAAACTGCCATTTTTCGTCGCGCATAAAACAGCCGCGACATCACGGTTCCGATGGAGCACTGCATCCGTTTTGCAATTTCCTTGTACTCCAACTCCTCGAACTCGTGCAAAATCAACACCGTCCGGTGCTCGTAAGAAAGCTGGTTCAAGGCCTTGTCTATCCTCGCACGCAATTCCGCGCGCTCCAACTTCTCCGTCGGGTTGGGCGTGACGATCGGCATTTGCCGCTCCACGCCGCCGGACTCTTCCTCGAGGCCTTCGATCGACTCGGCACGCTCGCGCTTATGCTTGCGCAGCTTGTCGAGGCAGAGGTTGATGACGATGCGAGTCATCCAGGTCAAGAAACTCGATTCGCCCTGGAATTGCTTCAGCCGCTGCCACGATTTGACCCAGGCTTCCTGAGAAAGATCAATGGCGTCTTCCTCGTTGCGCATCATGCTGAAGGCGCGCGCATAAATCTTGTCACGATGTCGCGCCACCAGCTCTTCGAATGCCTGCATGTCGCCTCTTTGCGCCGCTTTGAAGAGCGCAACGTCGTCCATGCTCGGATAATCTTTCTTCGACGCCATCGTGTCTGACGGGGGCTGTTTATCGGCTATTCATTCGTCACCGAATTCTTACAGCATCCCTTTCGTGCTCGGCAGTTGATTGCTGATCCGCGGGTCTCGCTGACAGGCGAAATCGACCGCTTTTGCGAACGCCTTGAACAGCGCCTCGCAAACATGGTGCGGCTCTTCACCGTAAAGCAATTCAAGATGAAGATTGCAGCGCGCCGCATTGGTGAATCCTTGAAAAAATTCCCGCGCCAATCCGAAACGGAACGCGCTCGACATGTCCTGGGAGCGCTCGTCCTTCGATAGCTTCTTATAGCTGAGCGGCTCCTTCATGCCGCGCCAGACGAGATACGGTCGGCCGCTGAAATCAATGACACAGCGTCCGAGCGTTTCATCCATGGGAACGAATGCTTCCGCCGAAAGTGGATTGCGCGGATCAAAGCCCGTTCCATAGCGGCGAATCCCTTTCTTGTCGCCGAGGGCCGCAAGAATTCCGTCACCCAACGCAATGCCGCAATCCTCGACGGTGTGGTGCGCATCGACTTCAAGATCACCTTCGCAGGTCAGTTCCAAATCGATGACGCCATGCTTCGCAAAGAGCGTGAGCATGTGATCGAAGAACGCGACACCGGTGCGGACGCGCGATTTGCCGTGCCCGTCGATGTTCAACTTGAGACTGATCTGCGTCTCTTTGGTGATGCGCCTGATCTGGGCGCGCCGACTTTGCATGTCTGCGTATTAAAGAGGCGCGAGTGCGAGGCGCAAAGGCATTTCTGTGAAGAACGTCCGGCAGACGAACGAGCCGCCTGCCGGACGAACGAATTCGAATTGAATCTCTACGGAATTGTCAGCGTGTTTGTCACACTGGTCGCGGAACTCAACACATTGCTCACTGTGGCGTAGTATTGGCCGCTCATGTTGGTCGTGAGATTCGAGAGCACCAGTTTGGCCGTGTTGGTGAGCGCGATCGGTCCATTGTTGAGAGCATCGGGAATGAACCACCACTGGTAATGGAGCGGCTCGGTCTTGGTCGCGGTGCCAGTCGCCTTGGAGACGAACGTGTAACGCTTCGTGCCCACCGGTTTATGCACCGGAGCAGCAAACTGCTTAGGCGACGAAAACTTCACTGGAATGATCGCATTTAGCGAAACCGGCACACTCGTCACCTTGCCGGCGAAGTTCGTGATCACGACTGAATACGCGTTAACTCCGGAGTTCTTCCGGTTCACATTCGTGACCGACAAGGTGTCGCCTCTTCCGTTGGCGGCGGGCTTTTTCTTGAACAACCATTGGAACTGCGGATCGCTGCCACTGACTGCGACTTGGAACACAGCAGTTTGCCCCGTGAGCACTGTCTGTGGCTGCGGCTGGGACGTGATTACAAGCGGCTTTGCGTTCACGCGGCCGGCAGTCGGATCGGCAGCGTGCCAGCTATATGGCTCATCGCCGTAGCTCGATGTGTTCGCGCGCTGAAATGAAAGTCCACCGTGAGCGTTCGTATCCCAAGTTCCTTTCGGTTCGTAATGAACGCGATCGACCAGGATGTAAGGAACGAAACCCGCATCGTCTGGATGTCTGACCGGGTTCTGCGGGGGATCGGGCCGGAGCAGTTCAACGATGTCATCGAAATTCTCCAATTTGCCGCCGATCGGACCACGAATGGGCACGTTCGCCGGAACGTTGTACATCGTTCGGAATGTGGCGAGTTGAGTGGGGTTGAACACGGGATCAAAGTTCACGAGCAGCACGTAACCATTGGCATCGATGAAGTCCTTGCTCGTGAATGTGAACGAGACTCCGCCGCGGACTTTCCAGCCATTCGTCGAAGCGCGCGGATCAAACAGCGGCAGCTTTTTTGTGGTCACGTTGCGCAGCTCGATGAACTCGTCCAAAACGTTGTTGTTCGTTCCGATGTCCGGCGGGTGATACATGATTTCGCTGATGATCACCGGTCCCCACTTGGGGGCACAGGCATTGTTCGAGCCATGGCCAGTGCGGAACTGCCCCACGCTCTTGACAGGCTCCTTCGCCCCGAAGCTCCGGCACTCCAGCGCCACGAAATCGATGTCTCCATCACTGTTGGTAATGCGGCCGAAGGAAACGCCGTTGGCCGACGGCGGGTAAGTGCGCTCCAGGTAAGACTGGATTTCGCCATTCACGTCCGGTTGCGAGATGAACAAACTGCCGCCGTGCGCTGAGTTGAAAGTGAAGTTGTCGTCGAGAGGATTGTTGTGGAACTGGACTTCATACGCCACGTAGTAGCCGTGCGCAGGCACGATGGTATTGGCCGGAAACTGATAGCGTTTCAGCTTCTGAATGAATTCATCGCCTTTGGGATTTTCTTTCCACCACTCGATGCCGCCCATGAACCAGCCGCTGATATCCACCGGTTGATCGGTCGGGTTGTAGAGTTCCACCGCATCTTCGAGCGGCAGGTCGGTGTGGGTGAGCAATTCGTTCACGACGATGTTCGTGATCACGCCAAAGTTCGGCGCGCCCGGAGTCGGATGCTTCGGAAAACTGCTGATGCTGTCGCCGCCATCGGGCACGCGTCCTTGCGACTCATCATCCTCGGGTTCGCCAATCGGGGTACCCAATCCCCAGGCGACGCGATCCACCTGCGTCACATTGTCGCTCAGCCGCAGGGTGAGCCCATCCGTCTTCTTGAGCGTAAACGAGGCATGTTCACCTTCGTCGTCCACTCCCTTTCCGTAGAACAGCAGGAAGCCATCCTTGCCGGTCCCAACAAACTCCAGCGACGGGAACTGGTAAACCGCAGGGTTTTCATCGACGGAATCGTGTTCGATAAACATTCCGCCGAGATCGACCGGCACGGTGCCCGGGTTGTAGATCTCCATGTAATCATCATGCCCGGCCAACTTCGCCATCCACTCGTTGATCTTGAGCGTGGCCTGATTTCCCAATGTCGCCGGAGCGGGATTGTTCGTGCCGAAGCTGCGCTGAGAGAGCAGGGCAAATGCGCCGGTACCATCCGGCACGCGGCCGATGCTCATGTCAGTGATCTGCTGGCCAAACGGCACCACGTCGATCTGTGCCATGGGTGAAAGGTATCCGAAGTTGATCCCGAAAAAGACGGCATCGCCGGAGCGATTCAGGTGGAATGAGTTCGTCGCGTCAGGTTCAGGATCAAGATTCACCACAAAGAAACCGCGCGCTGGAATTGTTGCATAGGAAGCGAAGATGTATTTCGACAAAGCCGTATTGTCGCCCAATGAGGCGCCGTCGAGGCTGATATCGACGTCGGTTGGGTTGTAAAGCTCGATGCGATCGTAAGGATGCCCAAGCGCATTCGTAAATTCTGAACCCGAGGCCAGGATCTCGTTCACCTTCACGCTGAAGAACGTTTGAGCGAAAGAAACCGTGGCAACCGAGCCGACGAGGAAGAGTGCAAGCAGTCGTTTCATGTGTCTGGTAGTGAAAGAGCTTACAGGAAAACTCCGCGTGCAAAAGGGGAAATTATTATCGGCACCACATTTCAGGATCATCGTGATCTCCAGCACATTCAGGAGAAAGCGTCCGCACCTCACCGCGACTGATCGCCAACGCGCCGCCACACTTGCCGCGCCGGAAGTCATTCAGTAACTTCCGCCCGCTATGGATGAGATTCCGCCGTCAACTTCCGAAAGCTCGCGTGCGCCTGAGCCGTCTCCGGCTCCTCCGCGGTTACAGACTCCGCCCCCGCTGGTGCAGCCGCAGCCCATCATTGTTCAAACGAGGCCGCGCGGCGGGAGTGGCTGGAGGACCTTCGCCGTCATCCTGATCGTGCTGTTGCTCGTGAGCCTCGTCTTCAACCCGCTCCACTTTCTCTCCGCACTGATCGGCAGCACGGACGGTTCCGTGCCCGGCCATCGTAAAGTGGGACCGGCCTTGCAGGAGGAATTCCTGGAAGACAACGGCAGCAAGAACAAGATCGCCGTCATTCCCATCGAAGGCGTGATCAGCGGGCAATCCTTCGGTCGCAGCGGCTACTCCATGGTTGACTTGATCGACGACCAGTTCGCACGCGCCGCTCACGACGAGCGTGTAAAAGCCGTGATCCTCAAGGTGAATTCTCCCGGTGGCGAAGTGCTCGCTTCCGACGACATCTACAAGATCGTCCAGAAATTTCAGGACACCACCAGGAAGCCCGTCCTCGCCGACATGGGCAGCCTGGCCGCCAGCGGTGGCTACTACGTGTCCGCTCCGTGCCAGTGGATCGTGGCGAACGAACTCACCATCACCGGCAGCATCGGCGTGATCATGCACGGCTACAACTTCCGCGGCCTCATGGACAAAGTCGGCGTGCGTCCCGAGGTCTTCAAGAGCGGCCGCTTCAAAGACATGTTGAGCCCCGACAAACGTCCCGAGGATATCACACCCGAAGAGCGCGAGATGATTCAATCCATGGTCAACGAGACGTTCGACAAATTCAAAAGCATCGTCACTGAAGGCCGCAATGGCTCCGCGAAGAAGAACAAAGGCGACGGTAAATCCCTCGCCGAAAACTGGGAACAATACGCCGACGGCCGCATTCTCTCCGGCAAGGAAGCCCTTCGCCTCGGCTTCGTGGATGAACTCGGCAACTTCGACGTGGCCGTGAAACGGGCGCGCACGCTGGCCGGCATCAGCGACGCCAACCTCGTTCAATACCAGCAGCCGTTCGACCTCGGCGACCTCTTCAACCTCTTCGGCAAGAGCGACGCCAAGACCATCAAGATCGATCTCGGCATCGATGCGCCGAAACTGCAACTCGGGCATCTCTATTTCATGTGCCCCATCGTGCTGCCGCACTGAACTTGGTTTCGGGTTTTGAGTTTCGGGTTTCGCGTTCCCTCTGCGACCACCCGCCAACTCGAAACCCGAAACCCGAAACTCTGAACTCCGATCATGAACCTCGTCACCATCATCGAACACCCGCTCGTCCAGCACAACCTCACGCGCCTGCGCGACAAGCGCACCGAGCCCCAGGAATTTCGCCGTTGCCTCGCCGAAGTCGCCACGCTCATGGTTTACGAAGCCACGCGCACCTTCCCGCTCAAGAGCGTGAAAGTCTCCACGCCCCTCGCGCAAACCGATGGCTACAAGCTCCAGCGCGAAGTGATCCTCGTGCCCGTGTTGCGCGCCGGCCTCGGCATGTTGCCCTCCATCCTCCAGCTCATTCCCAACGCGCGCGTGGGATTCATCGGGTTGAAACGTTGCGAGAAAACGTTGCAAGCGACTCCTTACCACAAAAGCTTGCCAGAAAATCTGAGCGGGTTTGAAATCCTCCTCATCGACCCCATGCTCGCCACCGGTGGCAGTGCGCTCGCCGCGCTCGACCTGTTGATGGAGCGCCGGGCCGAACATGTGCGGCTGGTGAATCTTGTGGCGGCTCCGGAAGGCATTCGCGCGGTGCGCGGACGCTACCCTGCGCTCCCCATCTTCACCGCGGCATTGGATCAGAGAATTAATTCGCGCGGATACATCGTCCCCGGCCTCGGCGACGCTGGTGACCGCCTTTTCGGAGTATGAAGGAAATCACTGAAGGGCTGAAAAGCTGAAAGCATTTCAGTGTTTCAGGATTTCAGGATTTCAGGATTTTGAATGAGTGACAACCTTCTCATGGTCGCCGACAGCGAGCGCGACGCGAACATGCTCTACGCCGTGCGCATGTTCGTGCCCGATTCATTCATCTACCTGCGCCTCAACGGCAAGTGCCACGTGGTGATGCACGATCTCGAGATCGATCGCGCGCGCGAGCACGCCGCCCACTGCAAGGTGATTTCATGGACACGCTGCGCCCGGCAACTCCGCACCGATGGCGTGAAGCAGGTCACGACCGCGCAAGTCATCCGCTTCATCCTGCGCGACAAAGGGCTCAAGCGCGTTCTGGTGCCGCACAATTTCCCGCTCGGCCTCGCCGAGGAATTGCGAGCCTTGAAAATCAAATTGAAGGTGAAGCGCGGCCTCTTCTTCCCCGAACGCGAACGCAAGACCGCCGAGGAAGTGAAAAAAATTTCCGCCGCGCTGATGATGGCGGAAGTCGGCCTCGCCGAAGCGATTCAGGCGCTGAAGAATGCAAAGATCGGGCGCAACCGCAAGTTGATGTATCGCAACAACCCGCTCACGTCGGAGAAGCTGCGCGGGATCATCGATACGGCGATCCTTCAGGCGGGGGGACTTCCGGCAAATACCATCGTCGCCGGCGGCCAGCAGGGATGTGATCCTCATGAGCGTGGCCACGGAGTTTTGCGCGCCAACGAATCGATCATCCTCGACGTGTTTCCTCGTTCGCAGAAGACCGGTTACTTCGGCGACATTACGCGCACCGTCGTGAAAGGCCGCGCCAGCGAAGCGGTGCGGGCGCTCTACGACACGGTGCTGACCGGACAGGGTGTAGCCTTCCAGCACATCCGTCATGGCGCGAGCGCCTCGGAAGTTCACGACAAGGTGAAGAGATTATTCGACAGCCGCGGATTCAAGACCGGCCAGCAGAACGGGCGCATGTCAGGATTCTTCCACGGCACCGGCCACGGACTGGGCATGGAAATCCATGAGAGTCCGCGCATCAGTCCAGGCTCGAAGGACACACTTCGCTCCGGTCACGTAGTCACCGTCGAACCTGGGTTGTATTATCCCGGCATCGGCGGTGTGCGATTGGAAGACGTGGCGCAGGTCACAACCAACGGGCCACGTAACCTGACGAAGTTTGAAAAGACTCTTGAGGTCTGATCGTTCGCTTCAGAGATCGAACAATCGCTGCACCGCTGAGGGGTTGAATGACGGCTCGCGCGACTCAGTTGGGTTCCGAAGCCGCTGTTCCCATCGCATCTGATAATCCTTCATCGCATTCGCATCGAAAACCTCCGAGCGCTCCATCGGGTGATTGTCTAATTCCGCTAAAGATCTTCGCGTCGCGCGCCCCCAACCCAGCACGGCAGGTTCAGCAACGCCGTTTGGTTTCAAATCGTAGCGTACGCTGACATTCGGATCTCCCACTGCTGGACCATTCACATTCGCTTTCTGGCGGGAGAAAGTCCTCAGACGTCGCGGTTCATCAATTGCGGTTCGATCAACGGGAGACGGTGCCATCACCATTTCTGGAATTGTTCGTCTCCCGCTCCGTAAACCCGCCTGATAGCTGATGATGCTCACCAACACGACGATGATCAACACACCTGCAAGAGTCTTCATCTTCATACGCGTTTTGTGGATAGAAACCTCAACCCGCCGGGCTGTCGAGTTCGCCTTGGCCCATTTTTTGGCGCATCGTGCAAACCACTCGTGGGAATGAAGATATTTCATCGGCCAAACGTTCAAGAAGCCGCTCTCTTTGGCCGATAGAATTGACGTAGTGCGCGTGAATCTTTGCCCTTGGCCTCCAAGCTCATCCCGGCTGGCGGCCCGCAAGATTTCCGCGCGAAAAAACTGAATGAATATCGCGTTGGTCAGCGCCGACCCAGAGGTGCCCGTTTTCGGGAACCGCGGGTGTTCTGTGCATGTGCAGGAAATCCTGCGGGCGATGCTGAAGCGCGGCTTCGAAGTGGATCTGTTCGCCGCGAATTACGGCGGCGCAGTGACGCAGGAATTTGGCGGCGTGCGCATGCACTCGATCACGGCCGAGCGCCGTGAACGCCCCGCGGAACAGGAGCGTGCGGCTTTGGCCAACAACGCCGCGGTTCGCGATCTCCTCCACCGCGCGCATCACGAGCGCCACTACTCCCTTGTTTACGAACGCCACGCGCTTTGGAATTTCGCGGCGATGGAGTTCGCGCGGGAGCAGGACATTCCCGGCGTGCTGGAATTCAATGAACCGGCGCTCGAAGAACGCGGCAGCCGCCACCTGCTCATCGACCGCGCCGGCGCTGAAGATGCGGCGATGCGGGCGTACCGTTCCGCCACTGTCATCCGTGCCGTCTCGCAACAACTCGCGCACATCCTGGAGAAGCACCCGAGCGCGCGCGGAAAAGTTCATGTCATCAAGAACGCGGCAAACTCAGAGCGCTTCGCATGGGCGACCCCGACGCTGGACCGCGAACCGGACACATTCGTCATCGGGTTCATCGGCGCATTGCGCGCCGCGCAAGGTATCACGACGCTGATCAGCGCGTTCCAGCTTGTGGCCGATGCACAACCCAGTGCGCGCCTCGTCATTGTTGGCGACGGCGAAGAACGCGAAGGACTGGAGCGCGAAGTTGCCGCGCGCGATTTGACGCGGCACGTGAAGTTCATGGAGGGGGTTCCGCCCCACCAAATTCCGGGCGTGCTCGCCTCGTTCGATGCGGCCGTGGCTCCTGTTCCGCAGCTCAACGGATTTTACGCTTCGCCGCTGAAACTGTTTGAGTATATGGCGGCCGGGTTGCCCATCGTCGCCAGCCGGATCGGACAGTTGCAAGAAGTGTTGCGGGATGGCGAAACGGGCATACTTGTGCCGCCGGGTGACCGGGAAGCGCTTGCACAGGCGTTGTTTGACCTCAGCGAATCTCCCGAGAACCGGCAAAAAATCGGCGCAGCTGCGCGCGCGCAAGCGTTCGCAACTCACACTTGGGACGGCGTGCTCGGACAAGTGCTCGAACTCGCCAGCACTCGTGAGGCGGTTCCCGTGGCCAAAGGGGACACGGAATTCATAACACGGCGACGAGTCGCACTCGGTTGATTAATGCCTCCTGAGATTCTTCCCGCTTGAATCAATGTGAACACACGGCGCACGATGCGCGTCGTGTTAAGCGTTCACATGAAATTTATTTTTACATTGGCTGTCGCCGCATGCATCGCCTCCTCCCTGCACGCTGCGGAAACGAAACCGCTTCGCGTGTTGTTGATCACTGGCGGCTGTTGTCACGATTACAAGAGCCAGAAGGATCTTTTGAAGAAAACGCTCGAGGCAAGCGCGAACATCGAGGTCACGCAAATCCATTCCGATAGTGGCAGCACAAAACCGCCGCTGGAGATTCTGGGGAATCCCAATTACGCGAAAGGCTACGACCTGGTGATCCACGACGAATGCGGCGCGGACATCAACACTCCCGAGACAATCAAGGGCGTGCTCAAGCCGCACGACGAGGGCACGCCCGGAGTGAACCTGCACTGCGCGATGCACTCCTACCGCATTGGCAACCCAGGACAGAAGGCGGAGGCCGGCTCCGAACGCGCGTTGTGGTTTGATTATCTCGGGCTTCAATCCAGCGGTCACGGCCCGCAGGAACCGATTGCAATCACGTTCACCGACGAGAGCAGTCCGATCACGCGCGGCTTGACGAATTGGACGACGATTCGCGAAGAGCTTTACAACAACGTCCATGTGCATGACGGGGCACGTCCGCTCGCGCACGGCAAGCAGACCGTTCACACCAAGAAGAAAGACGCGGACGGCAAAGAGACGATCGTGGACAAGGACAACGAATTCGTCGTGATCTGGACGAACGAATACGGCCCGAAGAAAACGCGCGTATTCAACACCACCATCGGACACAACAACGCCACCGTCAGCGATCCGCGATACGTCGATTTAATCACGCGCGGCGTGCTGTGGGCGTGCGGCAAGCTCGACGCGAACGGCAAGCCCCTCGCCGGCTACGGTCCGAAAGCGCAGTAATTACTCGTCAAAACAATTGCGGCCGGCAGCAATGCCGGCCTTTTCTTTTTTGCCTGCTCGCTTGTCAGGAATAAGTTCCCGCGAGCCAGTATCGGGCGCCGCCTGAAACTCAGATTTGAGTTGGGACACCGATTCGGAGGAAATCCGCAGTGGAGCTGCTCGCGTTAGTAAACACCTTTACGTTCGCAGTTGCGCAATTTTCGCTAAGCCGCCCGCCACGGTCGTTTCAATAATCGCACCATCAGCGAACATTGAAGGTTCGATCACGAATGAAATCCGGTCGCTCAACGAAGGCGCGTGCCACATCAAGTGGTGCAAGCGACGACTCGTGTGAACGTGTCACCCGCCAAATGCGGCTGCTTCTTGAATCGACCGGTGAAGGCATCTATGGCATCGACACCGAAGGCCGTTGCACGTTCGTCAACGGCTCAGCCGCCGCGATGCTCGGCTACAAAATCGATGAAATGATTGGCGCGCTGGTGCATGACCTCGTGCATCACCACTGCCAAGATGGGTCGAAGGATGCGGCGGCGCATTGTCCCATCCTGCGTGGGACCAGGACCGGCGAGCGCTTCCGCATCGATTCGGAAATATTCTGGCACCGGGATGGCACGGCGTTTCCCATCGAGTATTCCTCTCACCCGATCATTGAGAATGGAGTGATCAAAGGGGCGGTAATCACCTTCAACGACATCACCGCCAGAAGGAAGCTTCAGAACGAAGCCGCAGTTCGCGAACAGAGGCTGAATGCGTTTTTCCGCGGCGCCACTGCCGGGCTGGCGCTCTTTGACCGCGAACTGCGATTCGTGCAAGTGAACGAGACGCTCGCTGAGATCAACGGCACGCCAGCCGCCGCTCATATTGGCAGAACCGTGGCGGAAGCTTTGCCGTCGCTTGCACCCGTTCTCGAGCCGATCCTGAAGCATGTCCTGGAAACGGGGGAAGCGAAGCTGGATGTGGAGGTGAGCGGCGTCACTCCCCGGCAGCCGCAAACTCTTCGCCACTGGGTCGCATCCTATTTTCCCATCGTTGACAACGACAGCCGGCCCAACGGCGTCGGGGCCATCCTTGTCGAAACGACCAATCGCAAATGCGCGGAGGAAGCGTTGCGCAGCAGCGAGGAACGCTTTCGCCAGCTCGCCGAAAACGTGAATGAAGTTTTCTGGATGTGCGACAAGGGGTTGACCCAGATGCTCTACGTCAGTCCTGCGTACGAGAAGGTGTGGGGCAGGTCATCCGAGCGGTTGTGTCAGGATTTTCAGTCATACATCGAGTGGATTCATCCCGATGACCGCGCGCGAGTGGCGGCCGCCGCGGATAAACGCACCCGGGGTGAATCGATGGAAATCGAATATCGCATCGTGAGGCCGGATGGATCAGTGCGCTGGGTCCGCGATCGTGCGATCAAAATTCTCAACGAAGCCGGGGAGTTTTATCGGCTGGGCGGCGTCGTGGAGGACATCACGGAGCGCAAGCAACTCGAGTTGCAAATGCACCAGGCGCAAAAAATGGAGTCCATCGGGCGCCTGGCCGGCGGCGTGGCGCATGATTTCAATAACATTCTCACGGTGATCCAGGGACATGCTTCCATTGTTGAATCGGAAGGTCACTTGCCCGCGCACGTGCTGAGTTCAATTCACGAGATCGCCCTGGCGGCGGAACACGCGGCGGGACTCACGCGGCAATTGCTCACGTTCAGCCGGCGGCAACTGCTTCAGCCGCGCAAGTTGAACGTGAATGATGTCGTGCATGGCGTGACCAAGATGCTGCGGCGCATCATGGGTGAGGACATCGTCGTGAAAGTGGAGCCAGCGTCCGTGCCGCTGATCCTCGTCGATCCCGGAATGCTGGAGCAGATACTGATGAACCTCGCCGTGAATGCACGCGATGCGATGCCACAAGGCGGACGCTTCGTGATCAGCACGAGCGTTGAGAAGATTGATGCCGCATCGACTCAGCCCGCTTCCGAATCAGCCCCTGATGAATTCGTTTGTCTGAGTGTCACCGATTCGGGCTGCGGCATTCCGCCGGAAAATCTAACAAAGATCTTCGAGCCGTTCTTCACAACCAAAGATGTGAGCAAAGGAACGGGGCTGGGCCTCGCCACCGTCTACGGCATCGTGAAACAACATTGCGGCTGGATCACGGTGGCGAGCGAAGTGGAGAACGGCACCACGTTCAAAATCTATTTCCCCGCCCAGGAAGGCATCGCAGACGGGATCGAACGAAAGCCGGACGACGAGATTGCCGGCGGAACGGAAACCGTACTGCTCGTTGAGGACGAGAAATCGTTGCGCAATCTCATCGGCACGTGCCTGGAGTCTTACGGCTATCGCGTGGTCATCTCCGATTCCGGTCACTCCGCGCTGGACGCATGGCAAAAACATGAGCGGCGCATCGATCTGGTGCTCACCGACCTGGTAATGCCCGGTGGCATGAGCGGACGCGACCTCGCCGAGCAATTGCGGATGGAGAACCCGAATCTGCGCGTGATCTTTATGAGCGGCTACAGTGCCGAAACCGTCGGCAAAGAATTTCCACTGCGGGAAGGTGTGAACTTTCTCCAGAAGCCGTTCGCGCCCCGTAAACTCGCCGCGTGCGTTCGGGCAGCGCTGGATCGTGAGCAGGCCCGCGTGTTCGCGCGGGTATTTAAGGGAAGAAGGTGAAGAGTCCCCGGGGGGGGGGGGGGGGGACGCGGAGAGGGGTGTTTGTGTTGATAAAAAAAAAACCCAACCCCCCGCGGAGAACCCACGAGGCCTCGTTGGGAAGGAAA
>JBBRBM010000140.1:0-16424 GCA_038205745.1 Verrucomicrobiota bacterium
CCCATGTTCTGCAACAGGTCGCGACGAACGGTTCCGGTCTTCGTCTCGAAGCCCTCGTCGTCGAGATGAATTTTGCCAAACACTTCGGTGTATTGCTGGCGCAGCGCTTTGCCGCCACCGGCGAGGAAATCGAGCACGTCACGATACGGATACGCGCCGCGAATCAGTGCGAGCGCCTCAGCGCGCGGCCAGCGCTGAATGCAACCCATGCTGACGAGATGTTGCGCCCGCACGTTGAGCGGCGCGCGGGGAAGCCGCACGGGATCGAGCTGACGCGAGCGCGCGAGCAACGCCGTGGCGCAACACTCGACGAGATCGTTCATGTTCGTGGCCATGAGCAGGCTGCGGCTGGTCACATGGATGTTGTGGCCGGCGCGCCCTGTTCGTTGGAGCGCGCGGCTGACGCCTTTCGGCGCGGAGGGCATTACCACGAGATCGACGGAGCCGATGTCGATGCCGAGTGGTGGACAGTCTTCACATTGTGAGCATCGCGGATTCTCCGGCGCGTTGCTCCCACAAGAAGTAGCAGCCGTTCACGCCTCTTGTGGCGCGCCACTTTCTTCCGGCGCTTCAATCGCGCGCCGGCGCAGCCACCAGCGAATCAGTCCGTGCATGGGACTGAACAGCCACGCGAGCGCGAACAGCACCGCGCCCATCACGACCATTGCCGCGGCAAGGGAGCAATTCAGCCACAGCCCCAGATGCACGCCCAGGACTGAGCAAAGCGCCGCATGAACCACGGTGATGGCGAAGATCAACCACATGCGATGGGACAGCAGAGAGGCGGTGGCACCGGGCAGCACGAGCATGGCGATGACAAGAATGGCGCCGACCGATTCAAACGCGCTCACCACCACCATCGAAAGTGAAGCCATGAGACTGTAGTGGATCAGGGTAGGATTGATGCCGACCGACATCGCGAGGCCGGGATCGAATGAGCTGATGAGCAGCTCCTTGTAGAACAATCCGATCAATAGCGCGACGCCGGCGGCCACCATTCCCATCCGCACGACTGAGGGCGGCCCCATCGTCAGCGGGCCGAGGGTGATGTAGGGCACTTCCAGCGGCACGTTTCCGATCTCACCGTAGAGCACGCAGTCCTGGTCCAGATCCACCTTGCTGGCGAAAACGCTGATGATGATCACGCCAATGGCGAACAGGCTGGAGAAAGTGATGCCGATCGCCGCGTCCTGCTTCACGCGGGATTTTCGGTGAATGATTTCAATGATCAGCGTGGTGACAATGCCGGCGCCGAGCGCGCCGAGAAACATGACCGTGGAACTGCGGCTGTTCGCGAGCAGGAAAGCAATGGCGAGTCCGGGCAGGACACTGTGGCTGATCGCGTCGCCCACGAGCGCCATGCGACGGAGGATGAGATAATTGCCGATCAGCCCGCACGCGGCGGCGACGAAAAATCCCATGAGCGCAATCCAGCCGAAGCTGCCGAGTTGCGTGGTCCATGGCGCGATCATCACGTCGTGGAAATTGAATGGCGGGATGAGGTTCATGGGTCAGGGTCGCTTGCCGTAGCCCACCAGCGTGTCGTGGGCGCCACCTGCCGCAGCGCGGCGGATTTCATCGAGATTCGGGATGGCGCGTCCGTGCGGGTCGGTCGTGGCGTAGCCGAGCTTGCGTTCGAGCTCGCGCACGACCTCTTCGCCAAGGACGTGCTCGATCTTTTCGGCGTCTTCGTGGACGTGGTCGGAGGCGATGTGCGCCTGGTTCGTGAGATAGAGCTCCCAGATGCGATGGTTACGCACAATGGCGGCGGCGAGTTGAAAGCCAATGGGCGTGAGGAAGATGACGTTGCCTTCCTCATGCAATGTCGCAAGGCCGTGCCTGGTGAGTTGCGCTGCCTGAAGTTGCGCTTCCTCGACGGTCTCGCGGCGGCGCTCGGCGAGCTCGCGCAAGGAGACGCCATCGCCTTTGAAATCGCGCGCTTCGAGGACGTGGTAAATGGACTTGAGCGTGTTCTCGCGTTTGGTGCGGGAAGAACGGGAGCGTTGTCGCAGCCAGCGCGTGAAGACGCCGTGCTTTGGCCCGAAGGCGAAGGCGAATATGAACACCGTGGTCGCGCCCAGCACCATGAATGGGCCGGTTGGGAGATTGGGTCCAAGGAATGAAAAGAAGGCGCCTGCCGCGCCGGCGATCAATCCGAACAACGACGCCAGCCACAGCATGCGATGCATCCGGTCCGTGAGCAGATACGCCGCGGCTGCGGGCGTAATGAGCATCGCGGAGACGAGCACGACGCCGACGGCTTGCAAGGCGATCACCACCGCGAACGCGACAAGAAGCATGAGCGCATAGTGAAAGAGTTGCACGGGGACGTTCACTGCGCGCGCGAACCCGCTGTCGAAGCTCGTGACGAGAAATTCCTTGTAGAACATCCACACCACGACGACGGACAGCACGGTGACCAGCGCCATCAGCTTGAGATCGTTTGCACCAATGGCCGCCGCCTGGCCGAAAAGAAATTTGTCGATGCCGCTTTTGTTGCCGGTGGGCAGGCGCTGGATCATCGTGAGCAGACAGATGCCGATGGCGAAGAACACCGCAAGCACGAGCCCGAGCGCGGTGTCTTCCTTGAGATGTGTCGTCTGTTTGATGGCGTGGACGACGACGGTGCCGAGCAGTCCTGCGATCGTTGCACCGACGAAGATCGCCACGGGATCCTTGGACATGTTCCACAGGAAGCCGATGGCGACGCCGGGAAGGACGGCGTGCGAGAGCGCATCGCCAACGAGGGCCATTTTCCTTACCACGATGAATGATCCGAGAAGACCACAGGAGATCCCGAGCAGCATCGAACCGACCAGAGCGTAGCGCACGGATGGATCCTGGAATGTGAAGAAGCGGACGGCCTGGGCCCAAACGTTCGATTCGCCGAGGTCGCCGATGCGCGCGGCGTGGGATTCGGTCGCACTGAGGAAAAGTAGGAGCAAGGGAAACCACAAATGGACGCAGATGGACGCAGTTGAGGAATAGTTTTCGCGCCGTTTGTCTGCGTTCATCTGCGTCCGTTCGTGGATCAAATCATCCTCCATTTCCCCGCTGCCTGACCGCTTCCGCGACTTCAGACAAAATGGTGAGGCGACCGCCGTACGTCTTCTGCAACAGTTCGTAGGTGAACACTTCATCTGTCGGACCGAACGCGACCACGCGCATGTTCAACAAGAGGAGCATGTCGAAATAATTGCGCGCGGTCGGAAGATCGTGGTGGACGACGAGAATCGTCTTGCCACGATTCTTCAACTCGTGGAGGAGTTCGATGATGGCGGATTCGGTTGCCGCATCCACCCCTGAGAAAGGTTCGTCCATGAAATAGAGGTCGCTCTCCTGCGCCAGGGCGCGGGCGAGGAAGACGCGTTGTTGCTGGCCGCCGCTGAGGTTGGAGATCTGGCGGTTCGCGTAGGGAAGCATCTTCACTTTGTCGAGGGACTCGCGGGCGATTTCGCGGTCACGCTTGCCCGGCCGCTTGATCAGGCCGAGATGCCCGTAGCGTCCCATGAGCACGACATCCATGACGCTGACGGGAAAATCCCAATCGACGGACTCGCGCTGCGGGACGTAGCCGACGCGGCGGTAATTCTTTTCCTTCCCGAAGATTTTCACCCAGCCGCTGTTGATCGGGAGCAATCCCATGGCGGCCTTGATGAGCGTTGATTTTCCGGCGCCATTGGGCCCGACAATGCCGATGAGCTTCCCCGGCGGAACGATGAGGTCCACGCCCCAGAGCACTGGCTTCCGGTGATATGCGACGGTGAGATCGTGGACTTCGAGCGGGGGCGGCCCATCCGCGGGCAACGCGTCCTTCGGAACGGATTTGCTGGAAACGGTGTTCATTTAGAAAGTGATCGAGGACCGCAGGCCGATGAGCAATGCATGGCTCGCCCCGCCATTGCCGCCAGGATTGTGAATCCATTGGATGTCCGGCTGGATCGTCCACCACGCGCGCGCGATGAATTCGTAAGTGAACTCGATCACCTGCTCGTGATTGACGAAAGGGTCGTAGCCGCGACGAGTGTCGCTGAAGTCGGCTTGGATGAATCCGAGCGCGAGATGGTCCTGCGCACGACCGGGAATCAGCCCGGTGTAGTGCAGCCCGGTATCGAGCACGAAGGCGAATGCACTGCGATCTTCGGGACTGCCGCCGATGCGGAAGAAGGCGCCAAATCCCTCAACGCCCTTATCGCTCTCGCGCCAGAGCATCTGTTGGGCGGCGAAGTAGGCACCGAAAGTTTCGCTGTGCCTCGTCGTGGCCCGTGCGTTGTCAACGAAGTCGGCGGTGTGAATCCACGTGCCGAGCTTCAGCGTGCCAGGCAATCCGCTGTCCTTCTGTGAGGTGTTCCAGTTCAAGCCCAGTTCATTAATGACGAATGCACCCTGCCGGGAGTCGAGACGCCATTGCGTGCCGCTCTCATTGACGCTCGGGTCACCCCATGGACTATCGAACGAGTCGCCGTCGAAAATCCCGGTCTGGAAATACCAGTTATCGTTTGGCGAGTAGCGCAGCCGGGCACCCAGGGCGCTGACGTAAAACGCCGGGCCTGTGTTGATGACGTTGCCCGAAATGAACGCGGGCCAGCCGAACGCGCTGTTCAGCAGCAGCCCGCCGTAATCCGTGCCGGCGAATTCCTCATCCGCGAGCAGGCTGCCAGCGCGGACGGAGAAGGCATCGTCAACCAGGTTTTGCTCCAGCCATAGCTCGTACAATCGAATGCTGTCGTGTCCTTCGATGTTGCTGGCACCGAGCGAATCATCAGCGAACTCTCCGGTGGGACCACGGCCGTGAAGCCAGAGGCTGCTCGCGCGCAACCTGCCGCCTTTCCAGGCGCCGGTCAGTTTCCGGGTATCGATCTCCAAAGCCATTTCGCCGAGTCCTTCGTAATTCGCGCCGCGCCGCGACCCGCCTGAAACATTTCCAAATACCTCACCGATGTAGCCGAACTGCAAGTGAATGCCGCGATCCAGCAGCGTCGTGCGCCTACCCGCCCAATCGCCCGTGAGGTGCTGCTTCTCGCCGCCACCTTCTCGCAGAGGATCGCGGGAGGCGATGGAGTCCGTCTCGGAAAGGTCCGCACACTGCGCCGAGCACAGGCAAAAGGTTCCGAGAATCACGGGAGGAATCGACGCGCGCATGGGAACTATTTCAACGCGTTTACGATGGTGTTCAAGTTGTGTTTGATCATCCCTGGGTAGGTGCCCAGGTCGTAGCCGTTCTCAATTTTTCCCGGCGTGCCCATGGCGTCAGAAAATATTTCCCCGCCGATCTTCACGCCCGCGTCTTCGCTGATCCGCTTGATCGTGTTCGGTGGCACGCTCGATTCGATGAAGATCGCCTGCACGCCATTCTTCTTGATGAACTCCACCATCTTCGACATGTCGGCAAGGCTGCTCTCGGTCACAGTCGATATGCCTTGCAGGCCCACGACCTGAAATCCATACGCGCGGCCAAAATAGCTGAAAGCATCGTGACTCGTGATGAGCACGCGCTTTTCCTTCTCCAGTTCCGCCGCCCTTTTCAACGCCCATTCATGCAGCTCCGCCATGGCTTTCCTCGCCTCCGTGCCGCGTTGCGTGAAGTACTCGCGATCCGCCGGTCGTGCGTCCCCCAATCCTTTCACGACGACATCGACACACTGCGCCCACAGCGGAACCTCGAACCAGACATGTGGATCGGCGTGGCCGTTGAACGTGGCAGGGTGCAGCAATTTCTCGCGCGGGATGGCGTCGGTGACCGCGTGAACGCGTTTGCCGGCTTTGGTCATTCGCGAGAACACCTCATCCATTTTGCCCTCGAGGTAGAGTCCGCTGTAAAAGATAACGTCGGCCTCCTGAAGTTTGGTCACGTCGCTGGCGCTCGCTTTGTAAAGATGAGGATCCACGCCCGGCCCCATGAGTCCCGTCACATCCACGCGGTCCCCGCCAACCTGCTTGACGAGGTCAGCCACCATGGACGTAGTGGCAGTCACTCTGAGCCGCCCCGTGCCGGGCAACGCAGTGTCAGTGCGCGTCCGCTCCCCACAACCCATCAACAGCGCAGGCAAAACTCCACACGCAAAAGCAAACCGCAGAAAGTCCCATCCCCATTTCATCGCGCGGAGCATACTCGCGCTTTTCTTTAGGTCAAGAAACAATATTAGACATGCCTAAATCTTGCGTTTGAGGCGGGCGTCCCTACGCTGCGCTCATGCGTCCATTGGATTTGCAGCGGGTGGGGAATGAACTGGCCATCAGGTGGGAGGATGGCGTGGAGAGCTTCATCTCGCTGGAGAAGTTGCGCCGCGCGTGTCCGTGCGCCGGGTGCAAGGGCGAGATGGACATCATGGGCAATCTCTACAAGAACCCGGACAAGCCGCTCACGGCAGCGTCAATCGAACTCACGCGCATCGGGAACGTCGGCGGCTATGCGATTCAACCGGTGTGGGCGGATGGACACAGCTCGGGGCTGTATGCGTTTGATTATTTGCGGAAGGTGGCGGAGGACAAAGACTGATTCCCTTCGTAGGAGTCGACGTGAGGAGACTCTTTTTTTTCGAGAGCGTG
Source organism: Verrucomicrobiota bacterium (assembly GCA_038205745.1). Lineage (GTDB taxonomy): Bacteria > Verrucomicrobiota > Verrucomicrobiia > Limisphaerales > SIBH01 > JANNGC01. Next base: position 6,550 of record JBBRBM010000140.1, read on the forward strand.
GATGCCCTGCTCGCGCCGCAGCATTTGTCGTATGATTTGGAGTGTCCAGAGGAGACCATCCTGATGAACCTGAACAATCAGCAACCTAAAATAGAATTAATATGACTAAAGACCCGATTTGCGGAATGACAGTGGACGAAGTGACGGCTTTGAAAGCTGAGCGCGATGGGGACACGTTCTACTTTTGTAGCGAACATTGCCGGAAGAAGTTTCTGGCCAAGACAGAACCCGTCAGCAGCGGCAAAGATGCCCACGCGCATCACGACCATTCCCATCACAGTCACGAGCACGCGGCGGTGATGCCTTCTGTTGCCGCCAAATACTTTTGCCCGATGTGTCCCGGCGAGGAGTCGGACAAGCCCGGTGATTGCCCGAAATGCGGGATGGCTTTGGAGCAAAATCCGGCGTGGGTAGCGCCCGCAGCGGGCAAACCCATTTACACCTGCCCGATGCACCCCGAAGTGCAGCAGGATCATCCGGGCAATTGCCCCAAGTGCGGAATGACGCTGGAACTGAAAACGGTGACCGCGGGCACGGATGCCGAGGAGAACGCCGAACTCCGCGACATGACACGGCGGCTCTGGATCGGCGGCGCGCTCGCCTTGCCCGTCTTCGTGCTTGCGATGGCGCATCTGATTCCGGGGATTGGCCACGAAAGCTGGGTGATGAGCGACACGTCGCGCTGGATTCAATTCGCTCTCGCCACTCCCGTGGTGCTGTGGGCGGGTTGGCCATTCTTCAAGCGCGGCTGGCGTTCGCTGGTCACATGGCATTTGAACATGTTCACATTGATTGCCATCGGTGTCGGGACGGCCTTCATTTACAGCGTTGTGGCCATCCTCGCGCCGGGACTTTTTCCGCCCGCCATGAGACCGCACGGCGCGGTGGACATTTATTTTGAAGCCGCGGCGGTGATTGTGGTGCTCGTGCTGTTGGGCCAGGTGCTTGAACTTCGCGCCCGCAGCCGCACGGGAAGCGCCATCAAAGCGTTGTTGAATCTTTCGCCGCCGGTCACGCGGCGCGTCGGTGAGAACGGCGATGAAGAAGTTCCACTCGAAGAGGTTCACGTCGGCGATTTGCTCCGCGTTCGCCCCGGCGACAAAGTTCCGGTGGACGGCGTCCTTACCGAAGGTCACTCCAGCGTCGAAGAATCCATGATCACCGGAGAGCCGTTGCCAGTGGAAAAGAACGTCGGCGACAAAGTGACGGGCGGCACGGTGAACGGCACGGGCGGTTTCGTCATGCGCGCGGAAAAAGTCGGGAGCGACACGCTGCTCGCGCAGATCGTGAATCTCGTCGCGGAAGCGCAACGCAGTCGCGCGCCGATACAAGGCTTGGCGGACAAGGTCGCCACGATTTTCGTGCCGACGGTTGTGGCCGTGGCGGTGCTGACGTTTGGACTGTGGATGTTCTTCGGGCCTGAACCACGTCTGGCGTATGCCATCGTGAACGCGGTTGCCGTGCTGATCATCGCCTGCCCTTGCGCGCTCGGCCTCGCGACGCCCATGTCCATCATGGTCGGGGTTGGGCGCGGCGCACAGGAAGGTGTGCTGGTGAAAAGCGCGGAAGCCCTCGAACGATTGGAGAAAATCACCACACTCGTCGTGGACAAGACCGGCACGCTCACCGAAGGGAAACCCAAACTCATGGATACCGTAACGGTCGAAGGCTACGACCAAAGTGAATTGCTCCGCCTGGCGGCTTCGCTGGAACAAAGTAGCGAACACCCGCTGGCTGCGGCCATCGTTGCGGGTGCGAAAGCCAAAAACCTCAATCTTGAAACGGTAGCCAATTTCCGTTCCGTTACGGGCGGCGGAGTTTTCGGTCGCGTCGCCAACAAAGCCGTGCTGGTCGGAAAACCAAATTTCCTTCGCGACGAAGGCGTGACCGACTTGGGCACCTTGGAAACCAAAGCGGAGCAACTTCAACAGTCCGGCCAAACCGTGATCTTTGTCGCCGTGGACAAAAGAGCTGCGGGCTTGCTCGCCGTCTCTGATCCGGTCAAGTCCACGACGCCGGATGCGATTCGTGACCTGCACGCGCTGGGGCTGCAAATCGTCATGGTCACCGGCGACAATCGGCGCACCGCCGAAGCGGTGGCCAAGATGCTCGGGATTGACGCGGTGGAAGCCGAAGTCGAACCGCAAGCAAAGAGCGAGCGCATCAAGAAACTCCGGCAAGAAGGGAAAGTTGTGGCGATGGCCGGCGATGGCGTCAACGATGCGCCGGCATTGGCGGCGGCGGACGTGGGGATTGCGATGGGCACTGGCACAGACGTGGCCATGCAAAGCGCCGGGGTCACGCTGGTCAAAGGCGACCTTCGTGCGATTGCCAAGGCGATTCATCTCAGCCGCGCCACCATGCGCAACATCCGGCAAAACCTGTTCTTTGCATTCGGCTACAACGCGCTGGGAATTCCCATCGCGGCAGGGTTGCTCTACCCATTCTTCGGCGTGCTGCTCAGTCCCATGATCGCGGGTGCAGCCATGAGCTTCAGTTCTGTTTCCGTCATCACCAACGCCCTGCGATTGCCTTGGGCCAGGCCAGGAGCCGGAAAATGCGCCGCCAACTCTGGGACGACTTGCTCCTCCATCTGGCCCGGGATCTGGTGCCCCACCGCCCACACCGTCAGGAACCCCGCGCCGTCAAACGACGGCCCAAACCCTATCCGCTCTTGAACCGCCCGCGCCGACACTGCGTCGAGATCTCTCACCGCAGCCGTTTCTGGAAAGGCCGCCCCCGCAATTATCGAGGGCTAAACTAAGGGCCATTCGGGTCTGACCCGACCCGTTTATGAAACGAGGATTCCTCGGGCGAGCCATCGGCGGCCCGCGTCCACACGGCCGTGAGGATCAGCAGCGCAGCAGTGAAGCAACAAAGCCGATGACCGTGAAGCAAAGTGAAAGCGCGGTTCACTTTGCTCCCTTCACCCGTTCCAACACGAAGTTGTCCACGTAGAACGTGTTGGTCTTTTGCGTCATGGCGGAGAAGCCGACCCATCCCAACGTCTTGAAACCTTTGCGGTAGGGCAGGTCGTCGAAGACGCGCGGGGCGGTGTCGCCGGGCAGCATGACGGAGAGGCGATACTTTCCGGTGCTGTCGGAGCCGACACCGCCGGTCATCTCGATGTGAAACCATTCGCTGAATGGCACCTTCAGCAAACTCTTGGCGCCAGACTTGAGCGAGCCGTCTTCCGTCACGTCCAGGGACACGCCGGTGGTGTACCAAGGGTCGTTGTCGCGGGATTCGAAGCTCGGACGCGCGCCCGGCTCGACGCGCAAATCGAACGCGATACGAATGACGCCGGTCTTGTGCGTTAGGTATTGGACGAGGTGAGGAAAGTAAGTCGCGCCGCCGGGACCGTCCTTGAATTTGAGGCTGTGCTTGCTGCCGCCCGCGCCGGTTTCGGCGGTGACTTCGGCGTTCTCGTTCCGACTCGCGGCCATCAACTGCCAGCCCGGCATGGCCTGCCCGGGCGCGAGCAATTCGAAGTCTTCGTGAATCTCAATGGGCGGCTCCGCCGGCGCGGGTGGATAGGCGCCAGGCGGTTGGGGCAATATGGCGGTGCGCGCGGTCCTGGTCACGCGACCGGCGGCGCTCAGGTCGAAGGGAACGAAACCAATCTGCGCGGCAGGTGAGTTGGGTTTCAAAAAATGTTCCGCTCCAGGTTCAGCGTGCCGGCTTTTTGGAGATTGCTCAGTTGAATCTGCGCGTTGGTGCCGAAGGCCCAGATGTTGTTTTGCACAAGATTGCTCCGGCCCCAGTGCATGTGGAACGGCGCGTCCTCAGTGCGGAAGGCGATGTTGTTTTCGACCGTGATGAACGTGCTGCCTTCGTCGTAGTAAATGCCCCAGCCGCCGTAGCGGGCGCGGCTGACGTCGTGGATGAGATTGAATCGCTCCGCCGAGCCGGCCTGCTCGCCCAGCGTGTAGATGCCGGCGAGGTCGCTCATCACGCCGTGGCCGAGGTGGTGAAGATGGTTCCACTCGATGAGATTGTGGTGCGTGGCACTTGGCCCATAGCGCCATGACCAGCCCGCCGATACGGCAATCTGGTAGAGGTCGAAGACTTCGTTGTGCGCGACGACGTTGCTCGATGCGTGGCCGATCCAAATGCCGGTGCCCGCCGGATGCACGCGCCCGCCGTGGGCCACGAGGTTGTCGCGGACGACCGTGCGGCCGGCCCATTGCCTGGCATCATTTTCGCCGCCCCAGCCCACGCCGATTTTGACGCCGCCGGCGCCGAGGTCGAAGAACTCGCAACCTTCGACACGGTTGTCCCAACAGCCGGCCGCGAGGTCCACCGCGTAGTTGCCCGTGTGCCGGACGATGCAGTTCTCGATGGTCAAATGCCGCGCGTTGCGCGCCGTGAACGCGCCGTCCACCGGCACTTCGGCTTGGGCGAAGGAGTAGCCGCGCGGTGGAACATTCCAGCCGCTATGCGCCAAGGTGAATCCGCGGAAGGTGATGTGCTCGACGAACGTTCCGCCCGCCACGTCGCCTTGGATGGAAATCACGCGCTGAAACTTCGGCGCGATGACGCGGGCCGTCTTCACGTCTTCACCCGGCAGCGGCACGTACGTCAGCACGCCGCTGGGGCGGTCGAGATACCAATCGCCCGGCTGGCCCAACGCGTCGGCCACGTTGTCGAGGCGGTACCAGGTCTTGGCGTTGAGATCGGCCAGCTCGGAACTCCACGTTCCGCCTGCCAGTGTCACGAGACGTTGCGCGGCGTCGAGTTCCTTGATGGGCAGCCGCGACATGCTCCAACTGTGGAACGCGCAGACCTCAATGTTCGTCAGATTGTGCCACGCAGGATTGAGGTCGCCGGCCTTGAACTTGAAACGATTTGGCCCGCTGCCCTTGCTCGCACCCGCCGCCGCCTCGATGAAGAAATAACCGTCGCGCGGCACAACCGGACGGAAGCGCCGCTGGTCGTTCACGTAGAGTTGCGAGAAGTTCCACTTCCCCGACGCGACCTCTGGCAAGGTTGCCTGCCAGCGGCCATTGGGCAGCACCTGCCAGTTCGTGATGAGCACGCCCGCGCTCAGAATGGGCGTCTCGCCGGGCGCGGCTTCATAAACCACCGGCGCGGCGGCGGTGCCGGAATCTTCGGGCTTCAGGTCCAGCGTCCACGGCAGGAAGTAAGTGCCGCCGCGCAGTTGCACCACAATGGGCCGGGCGCGATTCGGTTCGGCCTGCTTGAACTGGCGCACGGCTATGCGGGCGCGGTCGAGCGTGGCGAACGGCTGAGCTTCGGTCCCGCTTCCAGCGTCGTTGCCACCAGGCGCGACATGGAAATCCGCAGCCAGTGCCTTCGAGATGGTAAGGACACTGACAGCCACGATGACCGCTCCCAGCAGCTTGGTGTGGGATACGCGCAGGCACGAACTCAAAGACGAATAAAACATGGCTAAGCCGGACGCTATGTTTGGCGACTCTATTCGACTGCTACTTCCGCGCACCTGCCTCAATCTCCACCACCATGACATGGTCGGGAACGCGCAGGAGCAGTTCCTGCGTGGAGCCAAAGGTCGCCTTTGGCTCGACACCGTTAAGCGGGAGGAAAGTCCGAGCGCTTTGGATGGGCTGGGCGAAGACCACCCGGGTCGGCTGTGGCTCAAACCGCACGTCCTGTTTCGTCTTCACATCGTAGGAGACGGCGTTCACCCAGAGCAGCAGGTAGAAGCGCCCATCGCGCTTTTGCAGGAGCAGATGGCGCACGGGTTGGTCATCGGCGGTGACAGAATATTCCAGCGCGCCGGGCGTGAAGTCCGGGCCGGGGTCGCGCAGCAGCGCAATGAGGTTCTTGATCGCGGTGAAGGCCGGCTTGGGTTCGCCATTCCAGCGCAGGATGCCGAAGTTGGCTTCGGAGTAACTCGGCTGCGGCTTGAGGTCCAGCAGTTCGTAAATGTAGGTTCGCACGATGCCGCGCTGGAAATACTCGGCCAGCAGCCGGGAGTGATACTTGCCCGCCGCGTGCTCGGTCACGCCACGAATCCAGTGGCCATCGGTGTGGTTGGTGGCGTTGTGATAGCCGGTCTCGCTGGCCATGACGGGACGGGCGAGGTTGGTCTGGCAACGGTCCATATACCAGTTCCAGCGAAAGCCTGGCGGGCCGCCTCCGGCGTAACAATGCGTGTTGGCGAAATCGCCGCATTCCAGGCGACCCAGGCGTGAGGCCTTCTCAGGATCGCTGATGGAGGTCATCACCACCGGCAGTTTGCCGAGCTGTGGATCGGCCTTCACGGCGGCGAATAGTTCGTCCTGATAGGCGCGCGTGGCTTCGGGGAACTTCAAGCCTTGGTAGCTGATGCCGGCTCCGTCCGTCTCGTTCGGGCCTTCGATGGCTTCGAGCGCGTCGGTGACTTGCCGCAGCGCGGGCACGATGTCGGCGGCGGTGTTGGTGCCGCGCGGCGAGCAAATCAGCATGGCCTTGATGCCCGCACGCCCGAGGTCGTTGAGTCGATTCTGAAATTCGGGCTGGGTTCGGCTGGGACATCCGTCGCGGATGTGGCGGATACCGGCTTCGAGCAGACGCGGCTTGATGACGCCGGCGTAGTTGCTGTAGGCGGTGTCGAAGTAGGACAAGTGGACGTTCACGCCGATGGCATCCACAAAAGCGTCCGCCGGACGGGACGTCTCGATGCGCATCGGTTCGGTGATGGCAGCGCTCAGCGCCGCCGTGGTCATGAAGACAGCGGCCAAAAGGTGAACTCGTGTTGCAAGCATGTCGGAGGGTAGCGAAATCATGCGCGGCCAGCAATAATCCCAACACCGAGCTTGACCACCGGTCTTTCTACGGATTATGCATAATCCATCATTTACCAGCGCAGCAAGTCTTCCGGTTCTGTGTGGCGAGGTTGGAGCCATTCCAATCTCGCCGCGTAGAAACGCCTTTATGCCCGTCCCGCCCATCTAATCACTCCGCGAGGTCATCCGCGATACCCTGCTGGAGCGTATCGCGCGGGGTGAGTTGGCTCCCGGTCAGCGCGTCGTCGAGACCACGTTGGTGAAGGAATTCTCCATCAGCGCCACACCCGTGCGCGAAGCCATCCGCGAACTGGTCGCCATGGGCGTGCTGGAAGCTCAGAACAACAAAGGCGCGTCCGTCCGAGAAATCCGCCTCCATGAAACCATTGAGGCGTTCCAGGTGCGGGTTGCTTTAGAAACGCTGGCCGCCAGTAACGCCGCGCCCAGGCTCAAGGAAGGTTGCCAGGAACTGCGCCGGGCCGCCGAGGCCATTGTCAAATCGGCGCGGCGCGGCGACTTCGCGGCCTTTCAGGAGCACAACCAGACCTTCCATCGCACCATCGTCGAGGCGGCGGGCAACAGCATCCTGCTCAAAACCTGGGACGCGCTGTTCTTCCAAGTGCGCACACGCTTCACGATGGATTACCTGCAAAGCGCTGACCCGGTCGCCATCGCGCTCGAGCATGTGCCGATTGCCGACGCGCTCGACCACGGCGACGCGAAACTCGCTGCCTCGCTGCTCGCGTCGCACTCAAACCATCTCGTGGAATTCTTGAGAAAAGAACAGATGTTGCATGACGCCTCGACCCATTCCATGCTTGAACCCACAACCCCATGAACATCCGACACATTCTCCCATTATTGGCCTTCGCACTTTTCCTCTTCGCTCCCGGCGCTAGGGCAGCCGAAGTGACCGCTGTTCCAGCCGCTGTGTCTCTCGGAACTGCCAAGGCTGCTTGGCGGCGCTTGGCAGTCACAAATTCCTGGTTCGCGAATTCTCATGCCGACGCGAGGTTCATGCCCCAAGGCATCGAGGGAATGTACGTGACGCCGGACGGCACCACCTACACCAACATCCGCTGGGAGGAAGGCGGCGGCAATGTGGCCACAGTAAAGGCGGACGGCACGGTCCAACCGCAGCCGACGGTGCCGGGTTATCATGGCTGGGGACATAGCGGAGGCCGGGCGGTAACCGCCAATTCCAAATACGTGTTCTTTTCTCAGCAGTATAACAATGAGGGCGGCGGGCTGAAGAATACCAATAACTGGCCTCCCGCAGGGAAGGACTGGTATGGCATCAGTCGCCGGTCCCGGTCCAGTATCGGCGGCGGCCCGGCGTTTGCCGGCGGCATGGGAGGTAAGGACAGCCCGGCCGGCTGCTTCCTGCCTGTCCACGAGGTGGAAACATCTCGCAAGCAGTCTGACGCCCACCTTCGTAGTCTGTGTGCCAGCGAAGACGAACTGTTTGTGTCCTGCCCGTTGGACAACAAGATCAGGGTTTATGACGCGGAGCAGATGACACTCAAGCGATCCTGGGAAGCCGTGAACCCATGGCAGATCGCGCTCGATGGCGAAGGTGCGCTCTGGGTCGCGGTCGGCGAAGACGCGACCGAATTGCGACGCTACGATGCCCAAGGGAAAGCGCTACCCCAATCCATCACGCTGCCGGAAGGCAGTCGCCTGGGCTGCTTCTGCATTGACGCTGCGGGTCGCCTGCTGATCGGCGATGTAGGCCGGGACGAATGCGTGCTCATATACAAAGACATCACCACGCAGCCGAAGCTGGGCGGAACCTTCGGCGTCAAGGGCGGTATCTACTCCGGGACGCCCGGCGCCCTCGCCCCCCTGAAGCTCCATCAGGTGCGCGGCATCGGCGTGGATGCGACCGGTGCCATCTACATTGCCAACACCCAGTATCGGGCGATCGGTCCCGGCGTGTGGCTCGAGAAATACTCGCCCGTCGGGGCGCTTCAGTGGCGGCGGCACGGCGTTGTCTTCACCGACAGCGGAGCGGTGGATCCATCGTCCGACGGAAAGTCGATCTACGGGATGACCGAGCGTTACGACGTGGACTTCGAGAAACCTCCGGGACAGGAAGCGACGCTGGCGGCCTACACCGCGAACTTCTACAAATACCCCTACGATCCTCGCTTCGTGCAATACGACAACTCGGGTGTTTATGTCCGGCGGCTCGGCAACCAGACCTTCATCGTCACCACGGGCATGGGCTCAGGCCAGTCGCCGTTCTGCATCTACCGGTTGAATGCCGCCACGGACGGTGAGGTGATGATACCCTGCGTGGTTTGGTCCAGCTCCACGAATTACCCTCATGCTCCCAAGGGCCAGTGGATGTGGCGGGATCTGAACGGCGACGGCCAATGCGACGCCGACGAATATGTGCCGACCAAAGTCCACGATGCTTACGGCGGGAACAGCGCCTTCATGGACACGCGCGGCGACATCTGGATGACCTGCTGGGGACCGCTGCGCAAAATCGACTATCGCGGATTGGATCGTCATGGCGTGCCGATCTACGACGGGGCCTTCACGACGATCCCAGCGCCGCAGCCACTTTCGTCCGTGCGCCGTCTCCGTTACGACCCGGAGCAGGACGTGATGTTCCTCGCGGGGACCATGACCGGCGAGAAAACCCACCACTGGAAATCCATGGGCAATCACCTCTGCCGCTACGACGGGTGGAGCAAGGGGAACCGAACCGCGACCTGGCAAGTCGTCTGCACCTTCCAAAAGGGCAGCCCGTGCGAGCCGATTTCTTTCGATGTCGCCGGCGACTACGCGTTTGTGGCGGTCGCGGAGCGGGGCAAGGTCGGCGACCAGGAAATCACGCGGGGACATATCGATGTTTACGCGAACAAGACCGGGGCTTCGGTCGGCTATATTGAGCCTCCCGGCGACTGGGGCGTGGGCTGGATGGATGCGTGCGAATGCCTCAGCGTGCATCGCCGAAAGAATGGCGAATATCTGATCATCGAGGAGGACGACGGGCGCAGCAAGAACCTCATGTATCGATGGAATCCCGGCGCTTCGTCGTCCATTCGGTAGCACCTGAAATTTACGCGACCGAGAAAGAACGAATTTGTCATCTATGAAACCGCACACACT